>CAJAKX010000302.1 GCA_903940425.1 uncultured Opitutia bacterium
AGTGATTAGAAGCGAATTCCCAGCGCGTGCAACCGCGCAGTAAGGGCCCCATGGAAGCGTATGCGGCGCGCCCAGGCGGTGATCTTTTCCTGATCACCCGGCCGTTCCTGGCCATGGAACAGGGCGCGCACCCGGCGCATCTCATCCGCGCCGGTCGTGTGGATGGCCGCGCTGGTCTTCTGCGCCGGATGGATCCGGAAGCTGCCCAGGAAGTATGGCAGCCGCACCACGCGCAGCCCCGCCTGCGTGAAGCGGGCGAGCAGATCCCAGTCGAGGGCGAACTGGAAGCTCGGATCGACGCCCCCGACGAGATCCCAGGCGCGTTTGCGAAAGAAAAGCGTCTCCTGCGGCACGTAGTCGATCCACTCCAGCGCGCGCGGGTTGTGGCGCGGCAGGACCCACCGGCCGATCTCCCGGTCGAGCCCGTTGATGATCAGGCGGTGGCCGTAGACCGCGTCGACCCGCGGATGCGTGGCGAAATACTCGCCGACATGGCGCAGGGCGCGCGGATTGATGAAATCATCGGAATTGAGCCACGCCATCACGTCGTCGGAGCCCAGCTGGTCGGCGATGCGGGCGAAGCCGCGGCGGACGGCGTCGGACTGGCCGCCGTCCTTTTCCGAGGTCCAGGCGGTGAGGCGGTCGGCATAGCGCGCGAGGATCTGCGGCGTCGGCTCGAGCGAGCCGCCGTCCTGCACGACATAGAGGAGCTTCGGGTATTTCTGGTTGAGCACGCTGAGCAGCGTGCTCTCGATGAACGCCGGCTGGTTGTAGGAGGGCGTGACGATGGCGATCTGCGGCAGGCGCTCGACCGGCAGCCGGGGCTTGGGAAACTTGTCCCAGCGGATCGGGCGCGGCTCGTAGTGCTGCAACACGCCGATCTGCATCGGGTATTCCTCCACGACTTTTTTGAAAACCCAGTCGGTGAACGGACGCCACCATTTCAAGCGGACATGGCTGCAGAGGGCGAGCCACAGCTTGTGCAGGCGGGCCCCGGGCGCCGTGGCCGCAGCCGCCAGTTGCTGGATGACGGCCTCCCGCTCGACGCAGGCGCGGTGGAGCTGCTGGATGACGGCCTCTTTTTCGGCGAGCAGCCGGACGTAATGCTTGGTGTATTCCAGCGTGCTGATACCGGCGGCGTAATTGGCCAGCGAATGGCGGGTTTCGGCGAGCGCGCCCTCGAGGTTGTGGAGGTGCACCGCCTGGTCGTGCAGCTTCTGGGCGTAATCCAGGGTGCCGGGCGGAAGTGCTGCGAAGAGGGTTTCCAGACGGGTCTTCCCGGTTTGCAACTCGGCCGCTCGCGCCTCCTCCCGGGCGAGGCTGGTGCTGAGCCCGGCCAGCCGGGCCTCCGCCTGCGCGAGCCGGGCATTCAGTTCGGCGACGATCTTCTGGAAATTCTTGATGTGCCCGTCCTGCGTGTTGATGAGCGTCTCGCGCTCGTTGCAGACCTGCTTGAGGGCGGCGATTTCCTCGTCCTTGGTGTCGGTCTCCTTCTTAAGGTCCGCGATTTCGTCATCTTTGGTGTCGGCCGCTTGTTTCAGCCCGGCGATTTCAACGTCCTTCCCATCAGTCTCGCGTTTGAGCGAAGCGATCTCGCCGTCCTTGACATCGGCCGCCTGCTTGAGACCGGCGATCTCCCGGTCCTTGTCGGCGCACTCGGCCTCCAGCTCGGCCTTGATCGACTCCATCTCCGTCTTGCGCTCCTCGGCGGCCTTTTTGAGGTCGGCGATCTCGGTGTCCTTGATGTCGGTTTCGCGCTTGAATTCCTCGATCTTGTGCTGGCGGTCGAGGCGGTCGCGCTGGAGGGCGATGTAGCGCGGAGTGGCCGAGGCGATGAGCCGGAGGGTTTCCGCGGAGAGATTGGCCGCCTCAATCACCTCGTCGAAATCCTGGTGCCCGCGATCCATGACCAGGTTGACGGCGCGCTGCACGTCGGCGAGCGTGAGGGTCTTGACGCATGGGGCGTCGCCGAAATGGCAGTCCCAGTTGCAGCCGAAGCAGGGCAGGGGCTGCACCACCGACGCGACCTGGCGGCCGACCGGCCGGAAGCGCGGCCAGTGGCCGCCGCCAAAGATGCCGATGACCGGCCGGCCGAGCGCCGCGGCGAGGTGCATGGCCCCGGTGTCATGCCCCAGATAAAAGCGGCACTGGGCAAGAAGCGCGGCCAGCAGCGGAATCTCGCCGTCGCGTCCCAGCCAGACGGGCGGCTTGGACGCGCCGGCTTTCGCCACGCCGACGGCGATCTCCTCCAGGAGGCCGGCTTCCGATGCGTGGCCGAGCAGGAGCACGGGGAGTTTCTTTTCGCGTCGCAGCCAGGCGATAAGCTCGACGAAACGCGTGGCGGGCCAGGCCTTGATGGGCACGTTGACCAGGCCGGCGGGAAAAATGGCGAGGAATCCGCCGGCCGGAAGCTGCTGCGTGACGAGGAAGGCGGCCGCCTCTTTCGCCGTCCCGGCCGGCACGGTGAGCGCCGGAAGGGTGCGCTCAGTGCGCTTGCCCACGAGCTGGTCAACCAGGCGGTGGTTGCTGTCCCACTCCCGCTGCTGCTCGTCCACCGGCACCACTTCGGGAAAGGTTCCGGCCGCATCGATCCCCAGTTCGAGCCGCAGGGCCGTGGCGAAGATCGGATCGACGGCCCGGCCGCCGAGCGACACGCGCCGCGCCTGCGGGAAATGTGCGGCGATGGCCGCCTCCAGCCACGTCCGGTTAAGCGTGGCGGCGACCACCACGTCGGGTCGCCATCCTTCCAGCTCGGTGAACAGAGCCGCCAGCTCCTGCCGGCAGTCGGAGGGTTTCTGCGCAAACGGATTGACGTGCGCGACACACCAGTTCAACCCGGCCGGGAACAGCGGGGCGAGCGTCTCATAGCCCGGACGCACGAGGAGGGTGTGCCGCGCCTTCGGCCAGGCGGCGCGGAGCTGCGCCAGGGCGGACGAGAAAATGACCAGGTCGCCGATGGTATCGGGCCGGATGTAGAGGACACTCTTGGGCGTTGCGGGCACGGAAAAGGGTTTAGGGAAAGTCACTTCGCCGCGGTCGGCGAGCCTCTTTTACGGGACCCGGCATAACACGACCGTACCCCGCGCTCAAGACCGGGGTACATCAATGGCGCTTGCCCAGCCGGCGGCAGCCGCACCGACAGCAGTTGTCGCAGCCAATGGAGGTACGTCCGGGTGGTCATGCAGCACTCTGAGACCGAACCAACCGGCGCATTGGGCGGGCGGTATAGTCACGAGTAAGCGATCTCCATCGGCAACTGGGCGATCCCATAAAATGGAAAAGAGCCTGGCTGGTGGTGGCTGACGGTGATCGGCCCAAGGCCGCTGACACGGTCGAAGAAGTCGCCCAGATTGGGGTTCTCGGCGTTGTATTCTGCCGCATCGAGCCCCAGGGTATATTCGCCGGGATACACCGACAGCGTGACCTTGAAATCAAGGATGATCTCCTCGCCGGGTTTGAGCGCCGGCAGCGTGAAACGCAGTTGCGTCGTGCCCGCGGCAAAAACGAGGTTGGCCATGCGGTCGAAAAGCTGGATACCCACCGAGGGCCGGTGAATGTCGCCGTGGGCATGCAGCAGCATGCGCACGCAGGCCTTTTGCATCATTTCAAAATCGGTCGCGGGTTCGCCGCTATGGTCCAGCACGGCCGCAGCCACGATCTCGAGCCGCCGGTCACCGTGGCGCGAGCGGGCGCGCGGCAGCACGTCGCGGGCAATCAGCGCCTGGCGGGTCGCGGAGGACACGGCTGGATGTGTGCCCGGGACCACATGGGTGCGGCCGGTACCAGGCTGGTGCAGGCTGAAATAGCGCGCCACGCACTCCTCAGGACGACCGTCGAAGGCGAGGTGCCCTTGGTGCAGCAGCAGCGCCCGGTCACAGAGGTTCTGCACCGCGGCCATGTCATGCGACACGAAGATGAGCGTCGCGCCCCTGGCCAGGATCTCGCGGATGCGGGTGAAGCATTTCTGGGTGAAGAAAACATCGCCCACGCTCAGCGCCTCGTCGACTATCAGGATGTCAGGATCGACGTTTACGGCGACGGCAAAGGCGAGGCGCATCATCATGCCGCTGGAGTAGGTCTTGACCGGCTGGTCGAGGAATTCGTCAATCTCGGCAAACGCGGCGATGGCGGGAAACCGCGCGTCGATCTCGCGCCGGCCCAGACCGAAGATCGAGCCGTTGAGGTAGACGTTTTCGCGGCCGGTGAAGTCGGGGTTGAAGCCCGAGCCGAGTTCGAGCAGCGCCGACACGCGGCCGCTGATGGCCACGCGGCCGCCGGTCGGCGTAAGCGTGCCGGCGATCAGCTGAAGCAGCGTGCTCTTGCCGGAACCATTGCGGCCGATGATGCCGATGGATTCACCGCGGCGCATACTGAAGGATACCTCACGCAGCGCATAAAAGTCGCGATAACCGCGGGCCGCGCGGGCCGCGAGCGCCCGGCGCGGCGGGGTGTTCGGCGGGAAGATCCGCGCGGCGGCCTCCAGCAGCGGGCTTTTCAGGCGGGCGGATGGACGCTCCCAAATGCGGTAGGCTTTGGTGAGGTTCTCAACAGTGATGATGGCGTCACCAGGCATGGCAGAGAGCGCGGCGAAATGTGCAGGCAATCACCGGCGGGGCGGCGCCGCAAGCGTGGAGTAAAGCGCGAATGGACCGGATCATCACCGGGAGAGAGGCCAGGACAGGAATGGCCATCCCGGATGGCCCCCGGAGTTTCGAGATTCCATGAATCCTTCGGGATGACCATGCGGCAAGAGGGCCGACCATGGCTGCCGGACTTAGGGTACCACCGGTTCCCTTGGAACGCGATTGCCGGATGTCTGCCGCCTGGCCGGCATGGCACTAACTACTTGACGCTAATTTCCAAAAACGCGTGATACGTGCATGCGGCCCGCCCCCGGTGAACTACCCATGGCTCTATCTCCTGCCCCTGCTCGCTTGAGTGTCGTCATGATCACCATGAACGAGGAGCAGGCTGTCACCAAGGTCGTTCGCGAGATCCAGCAGGTGGCCCCGGAAGCGGAAATCCTCCTCGTCGACTCCAGCAAAGATCGCACCGCGGAAGTGGCCCAGGCCCTGGGCGCGCGGGTCATCAAACAGTTTCCACCCCGGGGCTATGGACCGGCGATGGATCTGGCCCTCCGGAGCGCGCGGGGCGAAGTCATTGTCACGCTGGACTGCGACGGATCCTATCCGACGTCCATGATTCCGGTTCTCGCCCGCCTCGTGCTGGAAGACGGGTACGATCTCGTGGATGGGGCGCGCCTCAAAACCAAGCCGGCGGCCATGCCGTGGCCGAATTATCTGGCCAACGCGGGTTTCGCCCTGCTGGCCTCCCTGATGTTTCTGCGCTGGCTGCCTGACCTGCATAGCGGCATGCGCGCCTACCGGCGCAGCCTGATCCAGGGCTTGGCCTATGACCATCAGGGGGCGGCGCTGCCGGTGGAACTCCTGACCCGGCCGATTAAGAATGGAAACAAGGTGAAGATAATCCATATCGATTATCAGGAACGAATCGGGGCCAGCACGATGCGGCCGCTGCAATCCGCCTGGTGGACGCTCCGGCGCCTGCTCACCGTCCGCTTCTCCTGATTGCCAGCATGTCGCCCATGAGGAAGGGGGAAAAGAACCGGCGGTTGGGCATTTTGGGCGGAGGCCCGTCGGGTCTGTCCATGGGACTTTTCCTTAAGGACGATTACGAGATCGTCGAACGGAGCGATCACGTCGGCGGGCATGCGTCGTCGTTTTCAGCCGGGGGCTATACTTTTGATCACGGGCCGCACATCATGTTTTCCAAGAACCAGCCGGTGCTGGACTTCATGATCCGGTCATTGGGTGACAACGTGATGAGGTGCCGGCGGAACAACAAGATCTCCTTCAAGGGGAAACTCATTCGCTATCCGTTTGAAAATGATCTCAGTGCGCTGGATCTGGAAGACAACTTCCGGTGCACCTGGGATTACTTCAACAATCCGTACAAGGAGAAATACCGGAAGCCCCGGAATCTTGAACAATGGCTCCTGGCTGCCTTCGGCAAGGGGATCTGCGAGGCCTATCTGTTTCCCTACAACCGGAAGGTCTGGAATCTCCCGGTGGATCGCCTGTCCATGCTGTGGGCCGATCGCATTCCGCGCCCGCCGGCCGAAATCATCCTGCGGTCGGCGATCGGCTGCAAGACCGAGGGCTATCTGCATCAGCTCTATTACCACTATCCCCGGCGGGGCGGCTATCAGGCGATCTCCGAGGCATTCGCGCAAAAAACCAGGCCGGTCCATTTCCGGTACGAGATCAAATCCGTCCGGAGGCTGCCTGGCGGACAATGGGAGATTTCCGACGGGAAAGCCCCGATGCGATTCGATGAGCTGGTCTCCACGATCCCCCTCCCTGAACTCGTCAAGGTGGCCCGGTTCCCGATTCCTGACCGGGTCAGACAGGCGGTCAGGGGGCTGCTGGTGAATCCGATGTACATCGTTTCCCTCGGAATCCGGGGCGATGATGCGGAGAAAATGACCGCCGTGTATTTTCCCGAGGAGGAATTTCTCGTCAATCGGATCAGTTACCCCGCCACCTTCTCCGCCGACAATGCTCCGCCGGGTCATTACAGCATTCAGGCGGAAATCACCTGCCGGGCCCGCAGCGCGGTGTGGCGCATGAGCGATCAGGAGGTACTGGCGCATGTCATCGCCGGGCTGGAAAAAAGAAATCTGGTCAGGCGGGAGGCGGTGGTGCTGACCGATGTGCGGCGCTCGCCATACTCGTACGTCGTCTATGACGAGCACTACGAGAAAAACGTGGGCATCGTTCGCAACTGGTTCCCCCGGCAGGGCATCCATCTGGTGGGACGCTTTTCCTACTTTGAGTACATCAACGTGGACGGCGTCATTGAGCGTGCGAGGGATATCGCCGGCAGAATCAACGGGAGCCCGGTGCAGCTGTGACCCGGGGACGGCTGGCATGCACCGATACCGGCGTGGTGGATCGCCGGCAGGTTGGATGCTTCACCCCGGCTTCCGCGCACCGGGGATTCGCGCCACCGGGGGCACCCCTCAGGCGAAAGACGGTTCACCGGGTTATGCGCAAGTGGCGAACGGACTTCCCGGCGGTTTCACCTTCACCCGTGGCACGCTGGGTCGAATCGCCTTTACCCGACCGCAAGTGACTCAGATCACATCAGCGAAAGCCGGCTGCATTTTCCGGAAAAACCAGTAGCCCCCGGCGAAAACCGCCGCGCCGCACCCATAAGTGTAGGCGAGATGCTCAAGGTTGACCGGCAATCCCCAAAGGAGGGCGTTGCGGGCCAGGTCGACCGTGTGCAGGAACGGATTCCATCTCAGGACGATCCAGTACCAGGATTGCGGGGGCATGATCGCCGGCGAATAGAAGATGGCGCTGGCGTAGAGGATGATCTGGGCGGCGAACTGGACCATATGCTGCACGTCGCGGAAGAACACGCCCAGCGCGGACAGAAACCAGCCGAGGCCGATCGTGAGCAGCAGGTGCGGGAGGGTGATCACCGGCAGCCAGAGCAGGCCGGACGGCGCCAGGCCGCGGCCGAAGGTCACCACGCCAATCAGCAGCAGGGAGAGGCTGATCAGGAAATTGAACCAGGAAGCCCCCAGTTGCGAGAGCGGCAGCACCTCGAGGGGAAACACCACCTTCTTCACGAGATTGGGATTGGTGACGATGAGGCTGGGGGCAATGGAGATGGTCTCCGCCAGCACGTTGAAAAACGTCAGGCCAAGGAACAGGCCCAAGGCGTAGTCCAGCTTGGTCTCGTCCGGGAGGGCGTGGAAACTGCCGCCGAAAATCGTGCCGAACACGAAAAGGTACAGGCCCATCATCAGGAGCGGATTGATCACCGTCCAGATGATGCCGAGGTAGCTGCCGCGGTGCTTCATCTCAACCGCACGGACGGTGAACTGCCACCACAGGTCGCGGCGGCGCGCGAGATGATGCCAGGCGGAGGGAGGAGTTAAGGCAGCGGGCATGGGATGATGGCTCAACGGCACATGGGAGCACGCCGACAGCCGGCGAGGCAAGCTCTACACTCCTCCCTCTACGTGAGGTTGGAGGTGGGTGGGGTTTACGCGTGGTGTTCGCTCAAGTCAAAGGCGGAACCAAACGGTTCGCGGCGCCGGCCGGTGGAGGAAACGTTTGCCTTGGGGCCGACTCCCCGCTGTAAGCAGGACTGCGCAATCATGAAAGTCGTCATCCTCTGCGGCGGCAAGGGCACGCGGCTCCGTGAAGAAACGGAGTTCCGCCCCAAACCCATGGTGCCGGTCGGCGGCCGTCCCATCCTCTGGCACATTCTCAAAATCTATTCCCACTACGGCTACCGCGATTTCATC
>CAJAKX010000303.1 GCA_903940425.1 uncultured Opitutia bacterium
ACGCGCGAGCGGATCTACGCCGTGAGTCCAGCCTTTGCCGAGTTGAAGCCCTATCTGGAGGGCAACGTTGGCCGTAACTGGGCCGCCAACTCGGCCTCGCTCACCCATCTTCCCGCTGAAGAGCGCGAGATCGCCGTCGGGTGGTTCATGTGGGCCTTGCGCCAATCGGTGGAAGAGGCGGGCCACGGTCGCAACGCGCGTGACGCCCTGGCCTTCTACCAGCAGATGGCCCGCGAGGTTAACCAAGCCTGCGATGACGGAAGGTTGCCGGCCGGACCGCACCGCAGCGGTTTCATGCCGCCGTGGCGCGATGGCCAGGCTCCGGCGCTGGCACGCACCTTGGTGGAGTTCGTCGATTTCTTCGTGTCTTTTCGCAGTTTTTCCGCCCACTCTCCGGGAAGCTTTGGCACTAGCGCGCAACTGGACTACTTCCGGGACCTGACCGGCTCCAGGCTCTCGCATCCAGCCGAAGGCGCGATGGAATATGCGCTGCCGTATCATGACAGGCTGGATGGTTGGAAAATCGAGATCCTCCAGGGAATCGGCAAGATCCTGCGCCATGTGCTGTTTGCCTTGGTATTGGCTGCGCAGGTGACATGGCTTGTGCGCGCCGCGTGGCTTGCCTGGCAGCGCGGCCTCACCTATCCATTCGTGCTGGCGCTGGCCGCGTGGGGCGGCTGCGTCGCCTGCCTGCTGGTGTGCGCCCTCGTGCAGGTGACCTCGTTTCCCACGCTCGCCACTGTTTATCTGGCCCCGGCCTATCCGTTGCTCCTCTTGTTTGTGGCCGCCGTCATTCTCGACACGGTGGGCGCGTGGACGCGCCCCGCACCCGACGCCAGCCTCTGAACTTCGTATCCCATGCTGTCCCGACCACGGCCATCAACACTCCTGCTCGCGGCGGCCATGGCGCTGTTGTTGAGTTGGCTGTGGTCGGCATGGCGGCCGGCGTCGTTCGCCGTGGAGGTAACACTCGGCTCATCGGTGTCCGCCACCAGCCAGGTGTTTTTTGACCGGGGCCAGGGCTTCAATGAGGCGGATTCATCACGTATCTCGGTTCCGGGAGGCAACCTGCCGGTTCGCTGTCGCTTCCTGCTACCCGACGGCACTTATCGCGCGTTGCGGTTCGACCCAATCGATCGAGACGGGTCGGTGACGTTTTCGGACCTATGCATCGTCACACCCGGAGGCACCATCGTGCGCCGTGTCGCCCCCGACGAACTCCACCCCAACGCACAGATTGCAGAGAGTATAATCAAGGACGACCGCGTGAGCATGTCGACGGCCGCCGGCGCCAACGATCCGTATTACACCATTCCCCTGGCCCAGCCGTTGACTCTCGCTCACCGGTCTCTCCAACGCTGGCTGGGGGCCGCCGGCCGCTTTGCGGCAGTTTTTCTTGGCCTGTTGTGCTTCGCCGTCCTGGGTGCCCGCGGGCAGCGGTATTATGCGGCCGCGATGGCAGCTGGTTGGCGCCGGACCAGGGCCTATCCCCATATTTTTCTCGTCGTCACCGCCGCCGCCGCCGCCGTGCTGGCCTCCTATCCGGTGGTTTTCTGCGGCCGGAGTTATATCTCGCCCAATAACGGCATCGTCCTGCTCTACGCCGCGGTGCCCACCGTCCCCGGCCTCACGGACTGGCGCCAGGCAGACGTGCACGGCGCCGACGTCGGCGCCATGATGTGGCAGCACCTGCCGGGCACCGTGGTGGAGCACCGCGCGCTTTTCCGGGACGGCGAGCTGCCGCTGTGGAATCGCTACAACTCTTGTGGTGTCCCCTTGCTCGGCCAGGGCCAGTCGATGTTCGGCGATCCGCTGCACGTTCCCGTCCTGCTGGCGGGCGGCGCCGCCTGGGCTTTTGACCTCAAGTTCGTCCTGGCCCGGGCGCTTTTCGCCGCCGGATTGGGCTTCACCGTGTGGGCGGCAGTCCGGCATCTCCCGGCAGCGGCGCTGGTGACGTTCGCGGCGGCCTTTGCCGGATTCTTCAATTATCGCCTGAACCATCCGGCCATTTTCAGCGTCGGGGTGGCTCCATGGGTGCTGCTGTGCTGGGTGCGCGTGGCGCAGGCGGCTACGCTGCGCGAGTCTGCCGGGTGGTGCGCCGGCCTGCTCCTGGCCAATTTTTCCCTACTCACCAGTGGCACCGTCAAGGAAGCTTACATACTGCTGCTGGCCCTCAATCTGGCCGGCGGTCTGGCGCTACTTCTCTCCTCCGACGCCCCCGTTTTGAAATGGCGCAAAGGCATGCTCGCCGCCGCCGCTGGACTGATTCTGATCCTGGTGAGCGCTCCCGTCTGGCTGACCTTTCTCGACACTCTTGCCGTGGCGAGTACGAGCTCCGATCAGCCGCAGGCATGGCAGCTCCCCTTCAACCGGTTGATCGGCCTCTTTGACGATCTGTTTTACCGCGAGCTTTCATCCGAGCACGTCGTGGTCGCCCCGTCGCTCAACTTCCTGCTGCTGCTGGGCGTGCTGTGGTTTTGCGCGCGCCTCCCTCGCTTCCGGCGCGACTCGCTTGCGCTGGTCCTGGCCGCCGGCGCATTGGCGGCCATCAGCCTCGTCTTCGCGTGGGTGCCGGGAAGCCTGATCGTCAGGCTGCCGGTTTTGCGCAATGTCATCCATATCGCGAACACCTTCTCCTGCGTGGCCATGATCTTCCTCGCGGTGCTCGCGGGATATGGCTTTCGCGCCGCACGGGACACGCTGGGGGAAGCGAACTGGCGCCGGCCCGCTCTGGTCACCCTGCTCCTGCTGGCGGGTCTGCTGCTCCTCTATTTCCACGGCATGGCGTATTACTGGTCCGGCCGCGACGCCTTCCGGCAATGGCTCCTGATTGTGCCGGTGCACCGGTTCTTTTTTGAGTATCTGGCGCTGATGCTGGCCGCAATGGTGGCACTGACCCTCGTCGCCGCCTGGTATCTGCGGCGCCGGCGGATGCCGGCCCTCGTAGGTTTCACCGCGCTGCTGGCGGCCGGGGTGCTGCTCGCTCGCAATGGCGCGCACTATTCGACCACTTATCAGGAGGAATATTTCACCACTCCCGCCGTGCGCGCCGACCTTCAGGCCCCCTCGGCCGCGGTGGACGCCATGAAAGCCGCAGCCGACGGGCAGCCTTTCCGCGCCGTCGGCACGGCCAACACCCTGTTTCCGGGCTTCATGGGCGTCTACGACCTTGAAGGAATCAACGGCCCGGACGCCGTCATGAATCGCGCCTACGTCGAACTGATGGAGGCGTGCGGCCTGTGGCACGCCGGCGACTGGCGGATCGTGCTGCCACCGGCCATGCTCGCACAGATCCAGCCGCTGCTTGATCTGCTCAACGTCCGGTTCTGCGCCACCGAGCCCGGCGCCGCCCCGCCGGGCGGCACTTACACCCGCGTGGCCGATCTCGATCTTTCCATCTATGCCAGCCCCACCGTCTGGCCGCGCGCGTTTTTCACTGACACCGTCATCGCCATCCATGAACCGAGGGAACTCGTCGCCCTGGCCAATCGGGCCGACGGCCGTCCCTTCGCGGCCATGGCCGCCCCTGACCTGACGGCGCACGCGACCCTGGTCCGGCTGCCGCGAGATTATGAGCAACGCCTGGTCGTGCCCGCCACGGATTATCGCCTCACCAATAACACCACCTCGTTTATCATTCACGCGCCCCGGGCGGGGGTCATCGTTCTACATGAATCATATTTACCCGGCGATTTCCGCGTCACGGTGAATGGGAAGCCCGCCGGCGATTTCCGCGTGAACCACGCCTTCAAGGGCATCGTGGTCGAAGCCCCCGGCACGTATCGCGTGACCTTCGCCTACCGGCCGCGGCACTGGACCCTCGCCCTCACCCTGGCGGGCATGGGACTGGCATTGGTGGCCGCCGGCATCGCCGGCTTTGGCGTGATCGAAAAATGGAGTGGCCTCCCGGTCCCGACCGGGGCATAGCGACAGGTTTCGCGATGAAGCCGCTGCCCGTCCCCTGCACTCTCTCCGTGATCGTGCCCGTCTTCAACGAGCGGGCCACCGCCGGGAAGGCCCTCGATGCATTGCTGGCCAAGGAAATCCCCGGAGTACACATCGAGGTACTGGTGGTCGAAAGTAACTCCACGGACGGCTCGCGGGAGATCGTGCTCGGTTACCGCGGCCACCCACGCGTGAAGCTCCTTCTGGAGGATCAACCGCAGGGCAAGGGCCACGCCGTGCGCGCCGGCCTGGCCCAGGCCACGGGCGACATCCTGCTGATCCAGGATGCCGACCTGGAATACGACCTCAACGACTACGAGAAGCTGCTGGCACCCATCATCTCCGGTCGTCAGACGTTCGTGCTCGGCTCACGTCACGGCCCCGCCGGCTGGGCGATCCGCCAGTTCTCCGACCAGCCGGTGCAGGCCTTCGTACTGAACACGGCCCATTGGACCTTCACGCTGCTCATCAATCTCTCCCTCGGGATCTGGCTGAAGGACCCCTTCACCATGTACAAGGTCTTCCGCCGCGAATGCCTCGAGGGACTGACGTTCACGTGCAACCGCTTCGATTTCGACTGGGAGCTGCTGATCAAACTCATCCGCCGGGGCCACCGGCCGATCGAAATCCCGATCACCTACCGTTCGCGCTCCTTCAAGCAGGGGAAAAAGATCCGCATGCTCTATGATCCGCTCACCTGGCTGGTCGCCTGGGCTCGGGCGCGCTTCGGCCCGTTGTGATTGCCTCATTGCCGCGGACTTGCTCTTTCCTTTCCAGCCATGCCGTCAAAAACCATCCTCGTCACCGGTTCGTCCGGGCTCATCGGTTCGGAGGTTTGCACCCATTTCGCGCAGGAGCTCGGCTACCAGGTCCACGGCGTCGACAACAACCAGCGGGCCGTCTTCTTCGGCCCGCCGGGCGACACGCGCTGGAATCAGCACCGGCTGCAGGAAACCCTCAAGGGCTTCGTCCATCACGAGCTCGACATCCGGGATCGCGCCGGCGTGCTGGCGCTGGTCCGGCAGCTCCAGCCCGCCGTCATCGTGCACACCGCCGCGCAGCCCAGCCATGACCGCGCCGCGGCCATACCGTTCGACGACTTCGACACCAACGCCGGCGGCACGCTGAACCTTCTCGAGGCCGCGCGGCAGGCCTGCCCCGAGTCGCCGTTCGTGCACATGTCAACCAACAAGGTCTACGGCGACGCCCCTAACCTGATCAAACTCGTGGAACTGGAGACGCGCTGGGATTACGCCGACCCCGCCTACGCCCACGGCATCCCGGAGACCTTCACGATCGACCAGTCGAAACACTCCCTTTTCGGGGCTTCCAAGGTTGCTGCTGACGTCATGGTGCAGGAGTACGGCCGCTATTTCAACCTGCCCACCTGCTGCCTGCGCGGCGGCTGCCTCACCGGCCCGAACCACAGCGGCGTCGAACTGCACGGCTTTCTCAGCTACCTCGTGAAGTGCAACCTCGAGGGCCGCGAATACCGGGTCTTCGGCTACAAGGGCAAGCAGGTGCGCGACAACATCCACTCACTGGACGTGGCGCGCTTCATGGCGGCGTTCGTGGAGAAACCGCGGGCGGGCGAGGTCTACAATCTCGGCGGCGGCAAGGCCAACTCGTGCTCGATCCTTGAGGCGTTCAAGCTCGCCGAGGAATTCAGCGGCCGGAAACAGGTGTACACGTACGTCGAACAGAACCGCATCGGCGACCACATCTGCTATTACTCCGACCTCCGCAAGATGCGCTCCCATTACCCGCAGTGGGACATCAGCGTGAGCCTGGAGGAAACCATCCGCCAGATCGTCGCGGCGTGGCAGCGGCGCCGCCATAGTGGTTGACGATTTCCCACTTTCCCTGGTCGGGCTCTCCTGCTTTGCTGGCCCGCCATGAGAATCCTGATTTCCGGCGTGTGTGGTTTTGCCGGCAGCACGATCGCCCGGGCCTTGCTGGGCGCCGGGAAAAACCATGAGGTTCTCGGTTTCGACAATTTCATCCGTCCGGGCAGCGAGACCAACCGGACGGAGCTCAAAAAGCTCGGTGTGCGCCTCTTTCACGCCGACCTGCGGACCGCCAGCGACCTCGAGGAGCTGCCCGATGCCGACTGGGTCGTCGATGCCGCCGCCCAGGCCAGCGTGCTGGCCGGGATTGACGGCCGCACCAGCAGCCGCCAGCTGGTCGAGCACAACCTCGGCGGCACGGTCAACCTGCTCGAATATTGCAAGCTGCGCCGCACCGGCTGCATTCTGCTCAGCACCAGCCGGGTTTACTCCATCGGCCTGCTCGCGTCACTGCCGGTGGTTGTCGAAAAGGACGCCTTCAAGCCCGACCCCGGCCGGGCACTGCCCCCGGGCGTTTCCACGGCCGGCCTTGACGAGACCTTCCCCACCACCGCCCCGGTCTCCCTCTATGGCGCGACCAAGCTCGCTTCCGAGGCGCTCGCCCTCGAATACGGCGAAACCTTCGGCTTCCCGGTTTTTGTCAATCGCTGCGGCGTGCTCGCCGGAGCGGGCCAGTTCGGCCGGGCCGACCAGGGCATCTATGCCTATTGGATTAACTCATGGCTGCGCCGCCGCCCCTTGCGGTATCTCGGCTTTGACGGTCGCGGCCACCAGGTGCGCGACTGTCTGCATCCGCGCGACCTGCTGCCGCTCCTCGAAAAGCAATTCGTGGCGCCGAAAATCGCCGCCGTCAGCCGCGTGGTGAATGTTTCCGGCGGTACGGCCTCAGCCATGTCACTGCGGCAGCTCAGCGCCTGGTGCGCCGGGCGCTTCGGCGCGCACGAGGTCGTGGCGGACGGCACGCCGCGGCCGTTTGACATTCCCTGGATCGTGCTCGACCACGCCAAGGCCACGCGTCTGTGGGACTGGCGGCCGCAGACGCCGGTCCCGGCCATTCTTGACGAAATCGCCGCGCATGCGGAATCACACCCCGACTGGCTCGACCTTTCGGCCCCGCTGTAAGCCTGAAGCGTCGCCTTTATTCAGTTTTTTCGATGTCCGCCGCCCCTGATTCCGCGCTATCCCCTCTTGCCCTCTACTCGGTGATCATACCGGCCCGTGACGAGGAGGCCTCGCTGCCGGCCGCGGTACGTGACATCCACCAGACCTTCCTGCGCGAGGGCGTGCCGCACGAGATCGTCGTGGTGGACGACGGCAGCCGGGATTCGACCTGGCAGGTGCTGCAGATGCTGCGCCAAAAGATACCCGCGCTCGTACCGGTGCAAAATCCCGGACCGCACGGTTTCGGGCGGGCCGTCGTGCACGGCTTGAACCACATCAAAGGCGATGCCTGCGTCATCATGATGGCCGACGCCTCGGATTCCCCCGACGATGCCGTCAAGTACTGGCGCCTTCTCAACGAGGGGTGGGAGTGTGTGTTTGGCAGCCGTTTCATCAAGGGAAGCCGTGTGGTCGATTATCCGCGCGTAAAGCTCTTCATCAACCGCCTGGCGAATCTTTTCATCAAAACCCTCTTCCACATTCCCCTCAACGACACCACCAACGCCTTCAAAGCCTACCGCCGCGGCGCCATTGAGGGCTGCCGGCCCTTCCTTTCGCCCCACTTCAATCTCACAGTCGAAATCCCCCTCAAGGCCATTGTGCGCGGGTATGCCTGGACCGTGATACCCATCACCTGGCAGAATCGCCGGCACGGCGAAACCAAGCTCAAGATCAAGGAAATGGGCAGCCGCTACTTCTTCATCTGCATGTATGTCTGGCTGGAGAAATATTTCAGCCGCGGCGACTACCGCCGCAAATGAACCCCCGGCGGCGGAACCAGGGTAAATAGCTTGTTGCCCGATCTTCCCTTCCTACGCTGAACCTTGCTTATGATTTACCTGCTCGGAGGCTCCGGCTACGTCGGCCAGGCTTATCAGGCGCTGCTGCGGCGCAAGGCGGTGCCCTTCCGCAACCTGCGCCGTGCGGAGGTCGACTATACCAATCCCTCCGTCCTCGGTGATCTGCTTCGCCGCGAGCGGCCGGCCTTCCTCATCAATGCCGCCGGTTATACGGGCAAGCCCAACGTCGACGCCTGCGAGCTTCACAAGGCCGAGTGCCTCTTCGGCAACGTGGTCCTGCCCGGATTCATCGCCCAGGTCTGCGCCGAGGCGGGCGTGCCGTGGGGACATGTCTCGTCCGGCTGCATTTACAACGGCGCGCGTCCCGACGGCTCCGGTTTTCACGAGGAGGACACGCCCAACTTCACGTTTCGCAGCAATCACTGCAGTTTCTACAGCGGCAGCAAGGCCCTCGGCGAGGAGGTGCTGGCCGGCGCCGCCAGCGTCTACCTCTGGCGCCTGCGCATTCCCTTCAACGAGGTCGACCACCCGCGCAACTACCTGACCAAGCTCATGCGCTACGAACGGCTGCTCGCTGCCGCCAATTCGATCTCGCAGCTCGACGAGTTTGCCGCCGCCACCTTTGCCGGCTGGGAGCAACGCGTGCCGTTCGGCACCTATAACGTGACCAATCCCGGCGCCATCTCCACCCGCGAGATCGTCGAGCTCATCCGCCGGAGCGGCGTCTGTACGAAGGAGTTCAAATTCTTTGCCTCCGAGGATGAATTCATGCGCGTGGCGGCGAAAACCCCGCGTTCCAACTGCATCATGAATGCCTCCAAGCTGGCGGCGGCCGGCATCC
>CAJAKX010000304.1 GCA_903940425.1 uncultured Opitutia bacterium
CCTGCGGCAGGTGCGTGACGCACAGCACCTGGTGTTTTTGGGCGATGCCGGCCAGCTTCGCCCCCACGACGCCGCCAATCTCGCCGCCCACGTTGGAATCGACCTCGTCGAACACCAGCACGGGAATGTCGTCGAGGTCGGCGAGAATGGTCTTGAGCGCGAGCATCACGCGCGCGAGTTCGCCACTGGAGGCGATGCGACTGAGCGGCAGCGGCGCCTCGCCGACGTTGGGTGAGAACAGGAATTCGCACGCGCAGTCGCCGGACGGACCCAGCTCGGGCAGCGTCGCCAGCCGCACCTGGAACTCGGTTTTTTTGAAGCCGAGCTGTGCGATGGCCTTCGCGGCCGCCTTGGCCAGCTCGCGGGCCGCCTTCTCGCGCACGAGCCGCAGCGCCTCGGCCTGTTTGCGCGCGGCTTTCTCCGCCTCGATGATTTGTTGGTCGAGGCGCGCCAGTGAACCCTCCAGGTCGCCCTGCATTTCGAGCCGGCGTTTGATGTCGTCGCGCGCCGCCAGCACCGCGCGCACATCGCCGCCGTGGCGCCGCTTCAGGTCAAGCCAGGCGTTCATCCGGGTTTGCAGCAGCTCGGCCTGCCCGGGTTCGAACACCAGATTCTGGCTGAGGCTGGCAAACTCCCCGCCGAGGTCGGCCAGCTCCACCGACACCGATGACAGCCGGTCGGCCAGCGCCTTGCTCGCGGGATCGAGCGATTCAAGCTGCCGCGCCTCGCGCACGAGCTGCGCCACGCGGCCGAGCACGCCCTCCTCGCTGTTGATGCCGGCCGCCAGCGCCTGCGAAAGCTCGATGAGTTCCTGCGCCTTGCTCAGCCGCTGGAAGTCCCGCTCCAGCGTCTCGATGGCCTCCGGGGTCAGTTCGAGCTGGTCCATCCTGGCCAGCTGGCTTTCGAGAAACTGGATCTGGTCGGGCGCCAGTCTCGTCTCGGTCGCGAGCTTCGCGCGCTCCGCCTGCCGGCCGCGCCAGGCCCGGTATTTTTCCTCATAGGCGGCCAGCGGCGCGCCGACCCGGGCGTACAGATCGAGCAATTCGAGCTGCGCCGCCTCCTTGAGCAGCCGCCGCGGTTCGCCCGGCCCGTGAAAATCGATCCACAGCTCGCCCAGCGCCTGCAGCGCCGCGAGCGTGGCGAGGCCGCCGTTGACGGTGATCTTCGGCGCCTTGTCGCGCGGCAGACTGCGCTTGAGGATGAGCAGTCCGTCCTCGCACGGCGGCAGATCGAGCGAGGCCAGCCGTGCGCCGACCTTGCGTGCATCCTCGAAAAACAGCGCCGCCTCGACCTCGCAGGCCGCCGCGCCCTGCCGGATGACGGTCTTCTCCGCCCGCGAGCCGGACAGCAGGCTGAGCGCCCCGAGCAGGATGCTCTTGCCCGCGCCGGTCTCGCCCGTCACTGCCGTGAAGCCCGGCTCGAAATCGAGCGCGACCTCCTCCAGCAGGGCGAGATTGCGGATGCGGAGCGATTGGAGCATGGAAAAAATGCTCCGCAGAAGCGGAGGCGGATGGTGGACTCTACTGGACTCGAACCAGCGACCTCTTCCATGTCAAGGAAGCGCTCTAACCAACTGAGCTAAGAGTCCGAAGGGAAAGAAGTGGGTTGGTATGCCCGAAACGGCGGAGCAGAGGCAAGGAAAAATCCCAAGCAAGCTTCCAATCCATCACCGCTGGAGAAAAAGCACCTTGCCCTTGGATAAGCAACTGATGAATACCGGACCGGCCACAAGACTCGACACCGGGCCGCGCTCTGATTCCATCGATCATCTCCCCCTCTTACCAAACATGAACACCGATATCGCGGCCCAACGAGCGCTCGACCGGCTGGCCAAGGTCGGTTTCGAGCAGCTGGCCAAGCAGGAAAAAATCTTGGCGGCCGTCTGGACTTTCGAAGCTGGGGTCGCCAACCGCGGCTTCGCACGGTATTTTTCCAGCCCCGCTGGCGACATGGCTTTCTATGTGCCGATCGCCCTGCAGACCATCGGCGCCCCGGGCCTGGCGGAGCTTGCCGCCAAGGCCAACGCGGTTTTCGGCGCCGACGGCCCGCCGAATGACCGAAAAACGCGACGCGAGCGGGTGCGCGCCCTGGGCGATGACGCTGGGAAACTGTTCGAGGTGCTGGAAACCCAGTACTACGAGTCGAAGGAAGACGCGGACGATCTGCTGGAGGCATACCTCGACAAGAAGTGAGGCGGTGTGAGCCATCTGCCGCGCCGCTCGCGGCGTTGATCCAGACCGAAGTTCGCACTCCAGCGAACGCCGGCGGGAAGCATGCGCAAGAAAGCTGGCTCGCGGTGTCCATTCACTGTAATAAGCCGTGGAGGATTCATCCATGCGCAAACTATCGTTTCTGTTTCCACTCGTGATGTTCTCCTGCGTGGCGATCGCGCAGGACCTGTCGCCGGTCGCCCTCCCCAAGCCGCAGACGGATGGCGGCAAGCCGCTCATGCAGGCGCTGCGGGACCGCGCGTCCCAGCGCGAGTTCGCTCCTGACGCGCTGTCACCGCAGGTGCTGTCCAACCTGCTCTGGGCAGCCTGGGGCGTCAGCCGCCCCGAGTCCGGCAAGCGCACTGCCCCGTCGGCCATGAACCGCCAGGAGATGGACGTGTACGTCGCGACGGCGGACTGCCTCTACTTGTACGAGGCGAAGGAGCATCGCCTGAAGATGGTGACGAAGGAAGACGTGCGCGCGCTGACCGGCACGCAGACCTACGTGGGCACCGCGCCGGTGAATCTGGTCTACGTCTCCCGCGCCGGCGGCGGATCCGCCGAGGATCAGGCCATGAGCGGAGGGGCCCATGCCGGCTTCATCAGCGAGAACGTCTATCTCTTCTGCGCCTCGGAGGGCCTCGCCACCGTCGTCCGCGGCTCGATCAACCGCGAGGCGCTGGCGAAGGCGATGCAACTCGGACCCGGGCAAAAAATCGTCCTGGCGCAGACCGTCGGCTATCCGAAGAAGAAGTAGCCGCGGGCATCCGCAATTCCCGCCCCGCCGGCGCTTCAGGAGAATGTCAACTATTAGTTGACATCTTTTCACACGCTGCCGGAAAGGAACGGCATCGGCGTCGAATCTTCCCGGACGACCGTGCTGATCGCCGTTTTCGGATGGCTGCCCGGCGCGATCACGCCCTGTGCGGGGGTTCAGATCTGCGCCGGCGGCCGGAAGAACGCCGCCGCCGTCTCCCGGTCGCGGGCGATCTGGGCGCGGAGTTCCTCCACGCCGCCGAATTTCTGCTCGGCCCGGAAATACCTGAGCCACTCGACCATCACACGGCTGCCCGCGGCAAACGGACAGGGACCGAGCACGTGCACTTCGAGCAGCGGCCCGCCGGCCGCCGCGACGGTCGGTCGCAGGCCATAATTGGCCACGCCGGTCAGGTCCGCGGCCGCGGAGTCGCCGGTGATGCGCACGGCATAAACGCCATGCCGCGGTTGCAGCTCCGGCTGCCACGGCACGTTGAGCGTGGGAAAACCAAGCGTGCGCCCGAGGCGCCGGCCGGTAGTCACCACGCCTTCCGCGAAATAGGAATAGCCAAGGAGCAGATTGGCCTCCTCCAGGCGGCCCGCCTCGAGACAGTCGCGAATGCGCGTGCTGCTGATCGGCTCGCCGTTGCAGTAAATCCGCGGGACGCTCACCACGGGCACCTCGTGCTTCCCCGCCTCGGCCAGCAGCAGCCGGACGTCACCCTTGCGGCCGGCGCCGAAACGCCAGTTTTCCCCCACGTAAACCCCCGCCAGCTGCGGCAGGCGCTGCTGCAGGTGCGGCAGAAATTCCTCCGCGGTGATGCGGGCGAACGCCGGCGTGAACGGCTGCTCGATGACGGCATCCACCCCCAGCCGGAGCAGGACGCGGAACTTCATCTCCGGGCTCATGAGCATGCGCACCCGCTCCGCCGGAGTGAACACCCGGCTCGGGTGCGGCCAGAAGGTCAGCACGCCGGCCAGCCCGCCGCAGCGGCGCGCGGAGTGGACGGCCGACTCGATGACCGCCTGATGGCCGAGGTGCACGCCGTCGAACATGCCGATGGCGAGATGCAGCGGCCGCGGGGGCAGCGGCACCCCGTCCAGACCGTGGAATTGGGCGGGCAGATTCATTTCGGGATTAGCCACAAAGAGGCTCAAAACTTTCGTGGGCTTCGCCTTGAATCGCCCGCGCGCCTATAGGCGCAACGGAGACGCTGCCGTAGCCAGGATATCTTTGTGTGTTTTTGCGGCAAGACTTCCTCGGATGGCTTGGTTGCAGCTCGACCGCGTTTTGCCTTCTTGCGGCCATTCAAATCACGCGACAAGACTCGGCACCACCGCGTACACCGGCAGCAGCCGTTTTTCGATGTCGGCCAACGGCAGCTTCTCGATCTCCTCGAGCGGCAGCGCGGCGTCGATGCGGAACTTGTCGGTGGCGGTGCGGCGCAGCGCGCTGAGGTGCGCCCCGCAGCCGAGCTTCTGTCCGAGGTCATGCGCCAGCGTGCGCACGTAGGTGCCCTTGCTGCAGCGCAGGCGGAAGTCGAGGTGCGGCAGGGCGAAGCGGGTCAGCTCGTAACCCGCCACCCGGATGAAACGCGGCTCGCGCTCCACCTCCTCGCCCTTGCGCGCCCGCTTGTAGAGCGGCACCCCGTCCACCTTGATGGCCGAGAACATCGGCGGCATCTGGTACTGGTCGCCGAGAAAAGTCTGCATGACCGCCCGCACTTCCGCCTCGGTAAGCGGCGGCACCGGCCGGGTCTCCATGACCTCGCCGTCGGCATCCTGGGAGTTGGTGATCTTGCCGAGCTCAATCGTGCCTTCGTATTCCTTGTCGAGGTTCGTGAGATACTGCGAGATGCGCGTGGCCTTGCCGACCAGGATGATGAGCAGGCCGGTCGCCATCGGATCGAGGGTGCCGGCGTGGCCGATGCGCTTCATGGCGAGCTTGCGGCGCAGGCGCGCCACCACGTCGTGCGACGTGAAGCCGGTGGGCTTGTCCACCAGCAGCACCCCTTCGAGTTCCTTGGGCTTTCCGAGCATGAGGAAAGGAGGAAACGCGCAACCTCCCCCGCGCGCAAGCCTCTCCTCGGGCTTTGGCGCACCCGCCGGGGTCCGTAGCCAAATTCGTGTGAATGGGGATGCCCAGAGCCCATCTCGATCGCCTTGGACTCCAAACTCTCGCCAGCCGCTGCGCTTTGAGCCATGGCTGGCAGGAAAGTCTGCCTACTTGCTGCCAAGCCGGCCGGCGGCGGCATGCCAGGCGCGATAGCGTGCGATCGCCTCCAGAAAGTAGTAATCGGCGAAAATGGCCGGCACATCCACGTTGCTGTTGATGGGCAGAAATTGGACCGAATGATCCAGCAGACAGTTGGTATCAGTCCGCGTGGCAAACCAGGGCGGCTGGCAGAGCGAGGCCAGCATCGCCTCCGCTTCGGTCTCGTAATGGGCCCGAAGCGAAGCGTCATCGAGGTACCGGATCATCTCGAACAGGGCCGAGGTCGCGATGCAGGTGGCCGAGACGTCGCGGTATTTGATTCCGGACTGGAAATCCCACGGCGCCACGTGGTCCGCCGGAAGATGGCTGATGAAATAGTCCGCGAGCTTCATGGCCGTGTCGAGGAACCGCTGCTCCCGGGTATGCCGATACACCGCCACCATTCCATAAAGCGCCCAGGCCTGCCCCCGGGACCACGTGGTTTCCGGTCCTGCGCCCTGCAAGGTCCCCTTGTTGATGATCCGGCCGTTGTTCTGGTCGTACCGCACGACATGGTAGGTGCCCCCATCGGGTCGTACAAAGTCGCGGCCGGTGGTGATCGCGTGCGCCCGGGCCATCTGGGCCAGTTCCGGGGATCCGCCGTTTTCCGCCGCCCAGAACAGGATTTCGAGATTCATCATGACGTCGACCACGACCGGAAAAGCATTCTCGATCTTCACCAGGTCCCAGTTTGAGCTCAGGCAGCCGACCTGCGGGTTGTACCGCCTGGCCAGCGTGGTGGCGGCCGTGATGATGACGCCCTTGTACCGGTCGTATTCCGGCCCCTGGCCCAATCTGATTCCATTCCCGAAGGAACACATGAAACGAAATCCCAGGTCATGCGTGTCGGGATTGAGTTTCTCCTGTTCGATCGCGGCGGTCCATTGCCTCGCCCAGCCTTCAAAGCGACGATCCCGGCTGATTTCCCAGGCATACCAGAGGCAGCCCGGGTAGAAGCCGCTGGTCCAGTCGGCGGATGACTTGAGCTGCCACTTCAACTGCGGCGTGCCATACGAGGGATAAAGGGCCGGGTCGCCCACTTCGCTGACGCTTCTTTCCAGCCGGGCAAGGGAGGTTCGGACCGCGTTATCCACCAAAACATCCAGCGGCCCGCCGGCCAGACCGCCCGGCACTGCGGCGATCACCAACATCGCGATTGCCGGGCGCCATTGCGGGTTTTCGGGGAATGACCGGCGGCGGATTTCAGCGGACATGCCGGTCAGGATGCAACCGTCCGACCGGGAGGCGAGCCGGTTCCATCCGGCAGTGGCGGGAAATCGCCGCGGCCCCTGGCAGGCCTGGCCGCCGCTCCAAACCGGCCGGTGGGAAGATCGCGCGCGTCTTGCAAACTGGCGCAAGCTTGGCGTTTGATTTCACCGCCAGTCCCATTATAGGCATAGGGAATCGTGCAGGTCAGACCTGCTGTTCATCATCCGCTTCACCCCAATGAAAATCCGCCTCCTCGCACCCCTCGCATTGCTCGCCGTCCTCGGCGTTTCCACCATTCCCGCCCGTGCCGCTCTTTCCGACCTGCTCAAGCCCGGCACCGCCACCAAGACCAAGGACGACACGGCCGGCTCGAAGATGCCCGAATACAAGGGCGTGAAACACGCCATCGGTGTCATCGAGTTCGAAAACAAAAACAACTTCTTCCCGGAATCGTCCCTGAGCCAGAACTTCCGCATGATGCTCGAATCGGCCCTCTTCGCCACCAACCGGTTTGTCATCGTCGAACGCGAAAAGCTGGACACCGTGATGCAGGAGCAGGATCTGCAGGCAAGCGGGCGCGCCGCCAAGGCCGCCACCGTCGCCCAGACCGGCAAATTGCGCAGCGCCCGTTATCTGGCCACGGGTACCGTCGTCGAGGCCTCTTCCGACACCTCGGGCGATGGCGGTGGACTCTCCATCAAAGGCATCCATATCGGCGGCTCCTCCGCCAAGTCGCAGATCGTGATCGTCGTCAAGCTGGTCGACACGACGTCCGGCCAGATCGTGGCCGAGGAGCGTATTCGCGGTGAGGCCGGGAAAACCAGCCTCAACCTCGGCTATTCCGGCGGCAATGTCGGCGGGGGCCTGAGCTCCTTTGCCAAGACGCCTGTCGGCGAGGCGGCGCAGGATTGCATCAACCAGGCCGTGAAATTTATCGCGGAAAAAATGGAAGGTACGCCCATCGAGGGCACGGTCATCACGGTGTCCGGCGATCAGGTCATCATCAGCCTCGGCCAGAACTATGGCATCGCCGCCGGCCAGACGTGCCTGGTGCGCAAGCCGGGCGAAACGCTCACCGATCCCTCGACCGGCGAGATCCTCGGCAGCAGCGAGGGCGAAACCGTCGGCACGATCCAGGTGACCAGCCCTCGGGACAAGATCTCCTACTGCAAGCTCGTTGATGGGAAGATGCCCGAGCGCGGCAATGTCGTGGTGTTGAAGTAACTTGGGTTGCGTCCGACGCCGCCTCTCCCGACTGGCCACATGGCCTTACTCCTGTGACAGCTGCTGTCCGGCGTCGACCACGCAGATCTGCGTTTCGAGCGCGGCAACGAGGCGCGGATAAAACGAATCTGGCGTTTCGCCCTTGAGATTGAGGCCCGCCGCGCAGGCATGGCCGCCGCCGTTGAATCCGGCGGCGACCAGGTCGAGCCGGTAGACCGGATCCTTCGCGCGCAGGCTGGCCTTGATGCCGTCGGGCTGCTCCTCGATCAGCACGCCGATGTCGACGCCGTCGATGGCGCGGGCGTAATCCA
>CAJAKX010000305.1 GCA_903940425.1 uncultured Opitutia bacterium
CCTCCCGCGCCTGGCCCCCGAGACCATCGAGGCGTATGTTCTGGCGGAACTGGATCGCGCCGGACTCGGGCACCACACCTTCACCGCCGAGGCGCTTGCCCTCATCGTGCGCTCCGGCGAGGGCCTGCTGCGTCGGACCAAAAACCTCTGCCTGAGCGCACTCATCGAGGCGGTGCGTGATCAGACCCGACATGTCGATTTGAAACAGGTTAATCGTGTACTTGTGCAGCCCCATTGGAGGAAGGACTGTGACCAACCCATGCCTTGAGGGACACCCCCAGACGCCGCGGTGGACCCGCGAACAAATCCGTGCCGCGCGCCTGGCGCCACTGCCGCCCCTGCTCGAAAGACACGGGCTGAAAACGATCGAAGCCGGCGGCGGCAACATCCTCCTTGGCGCCTATCCCGGCCTCGTGGTCAAGGACTCCTACTGGCGCTGGCCTGAGCGCGGACTCGCCGGCAACGCCATCGACTTCTGCACACAGATCCTCCATCTGTCCTTCCACAATGCCATGCGCGAGCTGACCGTGCAGTAGCCGGCGTTACAGCAGCCATCGACGTTTAGCCGAGTATCTTCTCCGGCTAGAATCCTTACTCAGCTACGACCCATGCGCAGCAATACAGTCGCAAATTACGACACCAGTGCGCCTCAACCTGAAAAATCGCTACAGCGTCAATTCGGTCATTCCTACGCTCTCAAAAAAAACGGTAACAACTAATGGTCCGCGGAGTGGTCGTGACAGCCCAAGCGGTTCTCGGTCAGCAGGGACGGAGCAATCAAGCGACGATCCTAACCCCGTTCCGGTGCGGCGAGGATTTATCGCGACCTGCGGCCGAACCGGCGGCGGCATCCATTGCGATCAAGGCGCAGCATCCGCTATTGCGCGCGCGGGCGTGGCGAAGAATGCTGACCCTAGACTCCGATTTGAGTCTGCGGAAGCTGGCACAACGAGAAGGAGAAGTGGCGCCGACGCTGGTGCGGCATTTCAAGCTCCTGAAACTGTCGCCTGAGATCCAGAGTTACCTCTCTCGGCTGCACGACTCGAAGGCGATACACTTCTTCAGCCAGCGCCGTCTGGCGCCCCTGGCGGCAATGAGTGAAACGGATCAATTGAAGACGTTCCGGCAGTTACAGATGGAGTTCGGTACGCTCGCCTCCAGCGTGACCGGCAGGCCGTCGGTCGCAGTGCGACCCGTGAACAGGCAGGGCAACGGAATTCGTCTGCTCTAGCGATTCGATCCTGAATCGCGGGGGTGATGCTGGCCCACGACGAGGACTCCCGTTTCAACTGGCGCTGGCTCTGGGCCATTACGTTGGGATTGGCAGGTCGCCATCCGAGGCGAAATCTGCCGTTTGGTGGCATGTAGTCGCCCAATATGGCGAATTGCGAGATATACACTAATCGCCGTTTATGACGACTTCCTTGACTTTTCGGCATTTATTCGCCATAAATGACGTGTTATGAAAATCACAAAACAAGCCACTGACGAAGCCGTTCTGAGTGAGTTAGGCGGCCGGTTAGCCCAAGTGCGCTTGGAGCGGAACCTCAAACAAGCCCAACTGGCGGAGCAGGCCGGAGTCTCGAAGCGGACGGTGGAACGGCTTGAATCAGGCGGCGTGGCCACGCAGTTGGCGGGCTTCATCCGCGTGTGCCGGGTGCTCGATCTCGTCGAGCGCTTCGACCTGCTCGTCCCGGAACCTGTGCCAAGCCCGGTTGAACAACTGAAGATGCGGGGACGGAAGCGGCAGCGGGCATCGGCAAAAAGGAAGGCGAAAGCTTCACCCAAGAAGTGGCAATGGGGAGATGAACCATGACGCTGGCAGAGGTTAAACTTTGGGGGCGAACCATTGGAGCCGTCTCCTTGGAAGACGGAGGCCGCTTCGCGGCGTTCCAATATGACCCAGCGTTTGCGGGGAGTGGGATCGAGGTTTCGCCCATCACCATGCCACTCAGTGATCGGGTGTATGTCTTTCCCACTTTGCCAGAAAGGACTTTTAACGGCCTGCCAGGTTTGTTGGCCGACTCTCTGCCGGACCGATTCGGCAACACCCTGATTGATGCGTGGCTGGCGACACAGGGCCGAACTCCGGAGAGTTTCAATGCGGTCGAACGGCTTTGCTACACCGGGGCACGCGGCATGGGGGCGTTGGAGTTTGTGCCGGCCTTGGGACCGAAGCCACAACCGGCAAAGAAGATCGAGATTGACGCCTTGGTCAAGTTGGCGTCGGAGATTCTGAGCCAGCGCAAGAATCTGAAAGCCAGCTTTGCAGCCGACCGCAGGAAAAATGCCTTGAATGACATTCTGCGTGTCGGCACCTCCGCGGGCGGCGCGCGGGCGAAAGCGGTCATTGCTTGGAATCCGGAGACAAACGAAGTTCGCTCTGGGCAGGTCGCGGCCGGGAAAGGCTTCAGCTACTGGCTGTTGAAATTCGACGGTGTTACCGGGAACAAAGACAAGGAGCTCGAAGATCCTAAAGGGTATGGCGCAATCGAATACGCCTATGCCCTCATGGCCAAAGCGGCGGGTATGACCGTAAGCGAGTGCCGCCTGCTTGAAGAAAGCGACCGACGGCATTTCATGAGCCGGCGCTTTGACCGGCTCGATAGCGGCGAGAAGTTGCACATGCAGTCGTTGTGCGCTTTGGCGCATTTCGATTTCAACCAAGCGGGCGCATACTCCTATGAGCAGGCGTTGCTAACGATTCGCCAGTTGGACTTGCCGATGGAGGCGGTGGAAGAACAGTTCCGGCGGATGACGTTCAACGTCATCGCCCGCAACCAGGACGACCACGTGAAGAACATCGCGTTCCTGATGGACAAGACCGGACGCTGGTCGCTGGCACCCGCATTCGATGTCACCTACAGCTACAACCCGACCGGTAGTTGGACCGCCACGCATCAAATGACGATGAACGGGAAGCGCGATGGGTTTACGCTGGCCGACTTTCGCGCCTGCGCCAAAACCGCCCTGATGAAACGCGGACGGGCCGAGACCATTATGGAAGAAGTTCGCGCTGCCGTCGTGAAATGGCCTGACTACGCCGAGCAGGCGCTAGTGACAAACGAGTGGCGCAAGCAAATCCAGCAAAGCCACCGTTTGGAATTTCCTCGCACATGACGCCCAGGCTGGGATCGAAACGACTGACGTAGGGTGTTACTCACCATTCGCGAAAATCGCGATGGATTGGCCTCGAATTTGGTAAAACGGCGGCCCAAATCCGAACTAACGGCATGGGGTGAGTAACACTCAAACGCGCAATCGCCTCTTCTCTAGGATTATCCGAAAAGTGTTACGCACCCCGCCTTAGTTCGGATCGAAAAACGAATGGCTGCGCACCTCCGAAGGCGATCCGAAGACACTGAGGCAACTTGCCGGGCGCAATGCTATTTCCACGAGGTGTAAGACCGGGTCGCCTGCGTTTGCCAACGTACCCTGTGAAGCAAGTGCTTCGGGTTGAGGCCAGTCGTCGCCGTCCTCCAGCTTGCTCCATTTGCTTCAGTTTTGCTTAGGGGTGGCATCGCCTCTTCGATCTCCGGCCAATGTAGATAGCATGGCGCCGCAATCCGCGATTACATGGGCGCGCGCAGAAACCAATCCGTTAGCATGAACCGCGCGAAGGTGTGAATCTCGCGCAGTTTTCCGTCATTCGTAAGGACACCGTCAAAGAAGGTGCCGTAGGCTGCGTATGCCATGTCGGTGAAGTCGTTCATCAGCTTCTCCCGCGATGTGCTTTCGTGGGCGCCCTGCATGATCCAGTCGATGGCGCGTGCGTAGGTGCACAGCACATAGCGAAAAGGATACGTGTAGAGCACCTGCTCGAAGGTGGGCGGAGGCATCTTCAGTTCCTCGACGACGAAAGTACCGGTGCCCGCCAGCACGTCGTCCGCAAAACGGGTCACGAACTCCGGTGACATCGGCCGTTTCGCGCGTAGGTTTTTAAGCTCGTCTGGTGTGAGCATTGCCTCGATCCGCTTGATCGAGTCGCGGATGACTTCGATCGTGCCAAATTGCCGCGAGTAGCGTGCGTTCGAGATGGCCTCTTTACGCGCTCGGTCTTGCGAGTCCAGTTTGCCGGCGAACAACGCCTGACAATATGTGCGGAACTGCAGGGTCTGCTCGGTATCCACGAATTCGCGTTCCACTTCGTTGGGACGCGGACGCAATTTGATGATGTCATGCGTCGAGCGCAGCACCAAGACTTGCTCCGGGAATTCGGCAAAACTGTGCAGGCTCCGTTTGATGTTCGTCTGTCCCGTGCCTTTGAACAGCTCCATTGCCAGCTGGTCAGGCAAGATCGCGACGTTGTCCTTGGCGGCGGAAAAATACTCCCGCAGGCCATGTCGGAGGTAGCTAGAATCGACGATCTGCTTCATGTCTACGCCTCGTTTGGGCAACGAGGTGGCAAACAAGGCAAGACCCGAATGGCGACGTTCCCTGGGACGAGGCCTTCCTTCCTGGCCTAGGATCCCTGCGCGCCCGGAATACCCAGCCCTCCGCCGCAGCTTCCAAGGTGGAGCGCAGGCGCAGCCGAGCAATACCTTGACGGCTGCTGGGACCATCTGGAAATGGGCGCGCTCGTGGTACTAACGCGGACAAGCGCGGGGCTTTGCCGATTGCAGCAACCAACTTTCCGCGATCAAATGGACCCATCGCGCCGTGTCATGTCACGCACTCCGATCCAACAGCATATCGCCGACCGCATTAGAGGGGGAGTCATCAGCATCCTTCGCACGGAAGGAATCTATGGGGCCGGCCTTCGCTTTCCTGTAGCCAAGGAACTGTTGGCGCAGACCAACCTGGACTCCGCTCTGCAAGTCATGGCGATTCTCAACGAAGTGGCCGCGCGGTTCGAGAAATTGAAGGATTTCAATTCGCCTGAGAACCTGAAGCACCTCGGCAATCTCTATGGGTTCCTTTTCGCTCCGGGCGTCCAGGGCCGAGTGCGCCGCTTGACCCTCCGTGAACTCCCCCAAACCGTTGGGCCGTTCCGGCCGCTTTCCCCGTGGGCGTGTGCGGCCATGACCGATGCCTGCCTTCGATTCTGCCATCGCAGCAGCGGAGCGCAGGTCTGGCCCCCGAGTGCGACCGAGTATTTCGGGCGAATCCTCTTGTCGTTCCAGGCGCATCTCGCACCGGAACGCTCGCGGCCGCCGCTTCCCGATTTCGAGCGGATGGACGACGAGCAATTCAAGGAGTTTGCCCGGAACCAGCTTCGGGCGAATCAATACGGCGTCACAGGCGAAGACCGCCTGCGTTTGTATGCAATGTTCGAGATTCCTGCGATCAGCGACGTATTGGTCGAGAAGTGCGGCAAGACCGCGGCGGAGTGGTTCCAGGAACAGACCGGGATCACCACGGAGGAATACCGATTCACCGTTCTTGGGCTCATGGCGACCATGCTCGAATTCCGGCTGGAACGTCCGGAGTGGGAGAAGCTTACACTCGACCTCACCACGTTCCTCGCGCACTTGAAGCCCGAGGCGCGGCCGTCCTTTGTGCGGTTGATCGAGCTCGCCGTCATCGATCTGGACTCGCTCCGTGCCGAGCCGCCGCCGACCAGTTGGAATTCCGCCGTGTATGGGCCGAATGCGCTCCTGCGCAGGCAACTAATACGGATTGGTCCGACGCGCTTCGTGATCCTTCATCACGGCTTCTTCGTGCAACGGTATTTTCGGGGATGGATGCATCTGCTCGACGATCTGGCCCGCCGTCCCGGTTCGACACGGAGCTGGGAGCAAGTGCGTTCCGAGTGCGGATACCTCTTTGAAGGCTACATCCGCTGGTGGCTCAGAAATCTATTTGGGCCGGAGGCCAGATATCTTTTCGGGAAAAACGTGGTGCCCGGCAAAGAGCGCGATGCGGTGGTGGTCATTGGCAACACCGCGATTGTCTGCGAATCCAACCACCATTGGCTCAGCCGCGTGGAGACGCACGAGGCCACTCCTGCCAAACTGGCCGCAATCGTCGTGAGTGACCTTAAGAAGGCGATCCAAGCCGCCGAAAAAGTCGCCAGCGAAGGCATCACCATCGACGGCGCGCATCTCCGCGTCGACCGCGTGCTGCCTATTGCAGTCCTGCCCGAGGCGCTCCCGATCAGCGAATTGACCATGATTCGCTTCAAGCAAGAGCTGCTTCGGCTCATTCCCGAGCTGGACGGACACGGTAATGTGCGAGGCGCGCAAATCCTGACGCAAAACAGCATCGAGCAGTTCGACAAGGTGTGGCGCCTGCCGGAGCAGGCCATGGAACTCGTGAGCTACCTCGAACGGCGCGCAAGTCTGGAACCGGCACGATTCGGACCGGCGATATTCGACCTCCAAGAGCTAGAGATTCGCCATACTGGAAAGGTCTGGGAAGGACTCTATGCTCTCGACTCCGAGGAACTCGCGACGAAGGGGAAGGAGCGTTTTCAGAACCTCTGACAAATGACGGGGAACAGAGAGACTGCTCGCTCGTGTTCGGCCCTATAAGGTCGGGTCAGCTGCTGAGTTGCGCCGGCAGAAGCGGCATCATCTAATGATGACATGCCGGAGTTAGGGGCCAGACTAGCTATCAGAATTCGAATCTGGGGAAGCCTCCCTGCAACGATTTGCCACCTTAGGGATTACCGCCGGGCGATCAGAGGGCGCCTCAAGCCGGAGGTGATCGCGGGTCTGAATTATTCAATGATAGTCGACGCTGCGTGCATGTTGGAGGGGGTCTTCGAATCGGCTCTCCAAGACCTGCTCGCCAAGAAGGCACCCGTGCTGAATGTACGCAGCAAGGAATCAATATCGCGCGACATCAGCCGCAAGGTGGGCCTAGATCACTACGATGAGATGTTCGAATTGCTAACCGGAAAGAGGTTCTCAGCGATGGTGCATGTCGCGCCATTGCATGAAGGACTTCGCGCTCTCTTTCACATGCGAAACGTGCTGGCACACGGGCGAGCTGCAACATTCTCGTATGCTGGCACGACGTGGAAGAACCAAAAGCCGTCCCCAGAGATGCTCGAATTCGGCGGAGCGTACGAGAAGCTCGAAGCATATCTCATCAAGAAGGGTCTCATTCCTCACTCCCTGACCGAGGGCATCTGGCCTGACGCCTACCTTGGCGATGCGATCGCTGATCACTTTTCCAAGCTGGCGTTTGAGGTTGTTGTCGCGGTGATGCATTCTCTCGAGAGGCCGGATGCTGATGTGTTCGCCAAAGCAACCGCGCCAGAATCGCAATTCAAAAGCGTAGTTGAGTATCTCAACGGCGTTGCCGTTCCTGGACCAGGTACTGCTCCGGCGCCGCGCGCCAGCCGTGCACGTTTGGTGAGCATCATCCTTTCCGACCGTGTTGAGCATGATGAAACCGGGCGTGTCACCATGGGGCCCTGTTTCGACCGGCTGCAATTCCGCGATTTCCCCAGCCCTCCTAGCGATTTTTGGGCCAACATCTGCCTGACAAATGTCGCCGCAAGCGTGACTGAGGCGAAGCTAACCACGTATTTTGTGGAAAGCGCCTCCCTGAACGTCATAGGCGAGGCCACTGGCACAATAAATTTCAGCTCTCAGCATCCACGCGCTCTGCACACAACGTTCGATCTTGCGATTCCCATCAAAAACCTCCGATTCCCGCGGCCTGGGCTCTATATGATCGCGATTCACGTCAACGATGAGGAAATCGCAAGACGGCCATTGGAGGTGGACCGGGGGTGATCGCTTTGATCTCGCGCGGTTGCCACGATCCATCAGTCCGATCGAACGTCGGTCGAAACTACCAGGGGCAGCAATGTCGCAATCTATTGGGGCCGAGCGTCTGAAATCCCGGACAACAACCCGACAGTCGGATTACAAATACAAACGCCAATGAGTGTAACTCATTAGCAATCAATAGCTGCGGACTTCGGTTGGCGCTCCGGAGAAACGAAGCAACTCGCCGGACGTTATGTTGTTTCCACGGGACGGAAGCCGGAGTCAACCATGTTGGCCACCATGCCCCACGGAGCGAGTGCTTCGGATTAGGGCGAATCATCCCGCAGCTCCAGCTTGCTCCACTTGCTTCACTCGATTCAAGCGCACCCAGAAAGGCCTTGCCCGCTCAAGGGAGGGAAGGGACTTTCCGGGGATGGATTGGCAAATCACTGTCGTCACCCCCAAGGAGCTATCTTCCGGCTTCCGACAGCGCTTGAATTAGTCCACGTAGATCTTCAATAGCTTCGACGTGAGACCTGCCTTTGTTTCGTAGCGTAATGTAGTACGCGAGAATTTGGGAATACTTCTGGTTATCAGCTTTCCCTGGGAAGATCTGATTCATGCCCTCCATGACCTTTAAGAGGCTTTCGTCGATGCCATTATTCTTGAGCAGCTCAAGCGCCTTTACGCTCGTATCCGCAATTTCCTGCTTTGGTGCGTGGAAAGTGGTCGAAAGCTGTTCCAGTAAGCTCCTGAATCTGGCAACTGTGATGTCGTTATCCGCAACATACCCTTTCGCGTTAATGATAGCGAGCTGGTGCTCCAGCGATTCCGCGGCACAAATCCGGATAGGTGTGCCAAATACTCCGGTGATCGCCATCAGGACAATGACCTTAAATGCGTTATTCATACCCGAAGTCCTTTCATTTTGCGCCGTTGAGGAGCTTCTGCTTTTGCGCTTCAAACTCCGCGTCGGTAATCAGGCCCTAGATCGGAAGAGCACACG
>CAJAKX010000306.1 GCA_903940425.1 uncultured Opitutia bacterium
CACGATGGCAGTGCGCCGATTGCGAATCTCCAGACCAACTACAAGAGTGGCGCCAATCCGGGCCTGGAACCCTCCAAGTCGAAGAACTACACCCTCGGATTCGTTTACTCGCCGAAGGCGGTCAAGGGTTTCTCGGTCTCGGTTGACTACTGGGACATCAAGCAGCGGGATCTCGTGTCCTCGATCGGTTCGACCACGATCATTCAGAGTGTTGAGGATCTCGGCCCGGCTTCCCCGTATTCCCAATTCCTGCGTGTTGGTTCGTTTACCGGGTCCCAGGTCACCGCCCCTGGACAGGTCAAAACCAGTGCCCCCGACGACCTTTATGTCACCGATACGCTGGTGAACATCTCCGGCCAGGGCCTGGCTGGGTGGGACGTCGCCCTGCGGTACACCTACAATTCGGATGCGGTCGGCCGCTTCGACATCGCCTCGAACATCGGCATCTATTCTCACTACCGGGTCAAGACGCTGCCGGATGCCACCGAGGAGCAGGATGCGGGCTATTCGTCGTTCCTCAACGGCACCCTGCCGAAGTGGAGCACCTATACCAGCGTCACCTACACGCGTGGCAAGATCGAGGGATTTGCCGGCGTCCGCTACCTCACCTCCGTCACCGACATCGCGGACGAGACGAAGATTCCGTCCTTCTACACGTTCGACTTCTCCGGCGCCTATACGCTCGGCTCCGAGATTCCTTACCTGTCAGGGGCCAAGGTCGAGATCGGCGTAAGCAATCTCTTCAACAAGATGCCGCCGAAGGATCCGACGATCTTCACGGATTCGAACGCCGATATCGCCACCTACGGCAGCGTCGGCCGCTTCATCTTCATGGACGTGAAGTACAAGTTCTGAGCTGAACGTCCCCCGCTTCTTCCCTCTCGCGGCCCGGAGCAATCCGGGCCGCTTTTTTTGCGCTCCTACCGGAGTCCCTATGCGGCGGGAGGCGCCTGCGCGCAGCGGGCAAAACTCACGGTCGCGGACCCGGTGTTTTTCTCAAAATCGACCACGGGGAATCCCCGGCGGGGTGCCGGTCGGCCGAGGATTTTTTTGTGCGATGACCGCCAGCCGGACGGATGGAGTCGGACCACGCCGTTGGTCAGCTCGACATGGCTGACCGCGACCTGCCCCACGCCGCGCACAGCCAGGCGCAGGCGTGGGAATTGAAGGTGGAGCCCGCCGTCCCGGCGGGCTGGAACCTGCCGGGACGGCCGGTTCCACCCAGTTGATCTTGGAATAGCTGGTTCCGGCGCGCTCACAAGAATAGGCACGCTGATCTCACGTCTGATCTTCGTCCGCGGACGCGCGGCATAGCCGCGGAATTCCATCAGCGGCAATCCGTGCAGGGTTCGCCACGAACCGTCGGGCTGCCGTTGTTCGACCACCACCTTCTGCAGGGCCGGGGCAAAATTGTGCACGGTGAACTGCAACTGCCAGGCGCCGCACACCGGCGTGGCGCGCCAGATGATGTCCGGATTCCGACCGGCCCGCTTGAGCCACCATCGCCACTCACGAAGGCGGTCCGTGTCGCGCCCGAGCATGAGTTCGTTGGGCCCTTTTTTATGTGGATCGCGTGAACGATTCCACATCGCCCGGGCGGCGGCGCGGCCGGTGCGCAGCGCGGCGGCGAAGATCGCGGCTTCGTGCTGGAGTTGGTTTAGAGTAGTGCGGTGCTTCAGCCCGCGCTCATGAGCGCCAAGCGCAGGCTGAAGCACTGCGCTACGGACGATCTCCCGTCGCAACTGAAAAACGGCTTGGGCGTTGCGCCGCACGAAAACATCGCGCTGGGCGAGGTAACGGCGGAAGGCGATGCTCGCCGCCAGCGGCATCGGCAGCGCCTGGCGGCCCAATCCGGCAAACAGCGTCTCCTCCCGCTGGTAAGGCGGGACACTCTCCCGCCCGGCGCAGACGTTCCACCGGTCGTTGATCTGCCAGCGATGGTAGCCGGAATAGGGGTGGGTGTCGGCGGTCAACGCCGCCCGGGCCGCGGCGGCTCCCCGGCGCGGTCCGAACACGCGTTCAAATCCCCGGCGCAGCATGGCCGGCGGATCATCGATGCCCGGATCCAGCCACAGGCTGGCGGCCGCGGCGTCGATCACCGTGGTTAATTCGAGCGCCAGACGATTCGCCTCCCAGGAGGTGACGAGGAAACCGCCCGCGCCGACGCGGCGGCAGCGCCGCCACCATGACCGGATGTTCTCCAGCCGTTCTCCGAAGATCGGCATGGGTTCGTACCGGAACGCGCCGTTCATCGGACAGCCCCAGTACTCGATGCCCCGCGCCTGCAGCGGCGTAGCGAGGTTGATCTCCGCGAAGTTGTGGAGCTCGACGCGCGGCCGGCGGGCAAACGGATAGTAATACCAGTCGTACGCGATCACGTCGCGCGGCAGTCGCGGGATGGCGGCGGGAAGCAACGCCAGCATGTCGGCCCACAGGCCCAGGCGCAGGCCGAGCGATTGGGTGAGCTGGTGCAGCCGGTTGACGTGTGCCGCGAAATGGCCGGCCAGCCCCACGCGCGCGACCTCCGCCCGGCAGCGCGGGCATTTGCCAAGATGAAAGGATTCGTCGAGACCGACGTGCACCTTCCCGGCCATGCAGAATGGCGCCATGTCGCGCAGGAGCTTTTCGGCGATCTCCAACGTGCGCGGATGCAGGGGGCAGATCTGGCCGTGTGTGAGCGGCTGGCCGTCATCGTCGCGCAGTTCATTCAAATCGCGCAGTTCGGGCGTCTTGATCAGATACTGAGTGTGGCCGAGCAGGTTGACGATGGGCACGACGCGGATGCCGGCGGCGGTCGCCGCCTGCACCAGCCGGGTGAACTGCGCGCAGGTGTAAGCCCCGGGGCGGGCGACGGCGGGCAGACTCGGGTATTCGACCGCATCCTCCAGGTGAAGATAAAGCTCCTGATAGCCCCACCCGGCATAGCGCGGCAGCAACTTCAGCAGGAAATCGAGCCGCTCCACCTGACGGGCGAGATCCCACTGAAAGGCGCGAATGGGAGAACCGCGTTGAGATGGCCGGCGATTCATGGTGAGTCGGGCCGGAGGTTGCGCTGGCGCAGGTGCTCCTGCAGCCACACCCGGCCGCCGGCTTCGTCGGTGAACGCGCCCTCAAGCTGGGCCTCGGCGCAGGCGTCGAGAATGGGTTTGAAATGCGGGCCGGGCCGCAGGCCGAGTTCCAGCAGATGCCGGCCGAGGATCAATGGGCGCGGCGCGGCGTCG
>CAJAKX010000307.1 GCA_903940425.1 uncultured Opitutia bacterium
CCGTGCCGGTCACGCCCAGCCGGGCGGCCAGTTCCTTCAGGCGCGGCAGGTCACTGCCGGTGCCGACGATGTGCAATCGGGCTGCCGGCACGGTCTGGCGCACCGCGGTCATCGCCTCGATCAGTTGATCCACGCCCTTGTAGCGTTCCCGGGCATCCAGCCGGGCAACCGTGAGGATCACCGGCGCTCTGCTGCCCGGCGCGCCGTCGGCCAGAACCTGGTCAAACACGGGGTCCAGGGCATTGGGCACGACGGCAAACCGCGACTCGGGCAGCGCAATCCGCTGCTGCATTTCGCGCCGGGTAAAGTCACTGACGCACAGAATGCGCCGCGCACCACGCAGGGCGAGTTTCTCCAGCAGCGTGTACGGTCGCCACACCTCGATGCCGTGCGCCACCAGGTAATACTCAAGGCGGGGATGAAGGCATCGCGCGAGCCACGCCACGATCAACTGGCCCAGATGTCCGCAGATCACGCGGTCGGCGCCGGCCGCCGCCCGGATCGCGTGCCAGACGAAGGCCGGTTTGCTGTGGTTGCATGCCTGCCGGAGGGTCAATCGCTCACTGGCGTAGCGCCGCAGCAGGGCCTCGGAAAATTCGCGGTCGTTCAGCACGACGAGGCGCACCTCATCGCCGGCCCCGGCTGCCTCGCACAGCGCCTTGAGGTAGAGCCGCATGATCCGCTGGATGCCACTTTCATGGGCAAACAGTTCAGGGCACAGCAGCAGAGTCTTCATCCCGTGGTTTTTCGACGCCGGCTTATTCTTTTCGATTCAGACGACGCTCAAGCCCTCTGCGTTTTGTCCGCACCCAGCGGCGCAGGCGATTGACGAGGCTGGGATAGTGTTCGGAAATCCGGTAAAGCGCAGCCTGATTCAAGGACGCGGAGGCGGCGATTTCCAGATGGTCCGCGCGCACCTCGGGCAGCAACAAGGCAATGGCGAAACCACCCCAAATCTGCCCCGGGAAGTTGGGATCCTCACTGAGCGTGCCCGTGACAAAATCAAGGTCCACCAAGTGTACATGGGGATTCTCGGCCCAGCGGGCCTCGGCAATGCCGCGCCGGCATTCCGGATTTGAGCTGTCATGCAGCAGAACCCACAGAGGGCGGGTGGGTTGGTATCGCAGCACGGCGTGGATGTCACCTTGTACGCCGGCATAACGGTGATCGCCATCGATGAGAACGAATCCGAGGGGCTGGGAATTCTGCTCACAACGCTGCAAGGCAACGCCGATCAGCTCCTTGGAGTCTCCGGTCAGGAATTCCACATTCGGCATCAGCGGGGCGAGCCGCAAACGTACCGCCGGATCGATATCAATGGAGTAAGTGATTTGGGCATATCGACGGATCTGCTCCAGGCTGGCGCCTTCTGCGGTTCCAATTTCAATGGCGCAGACGGGCTGGGCTCGGCGGAGAACCTGTAACAGGGCCGTGCGTTCGCCATGAGACATCATCCATTGGCGGTTGGGCAGGGCATGCTCATAAAGCAGAGGCGAATACTGGTAACTATTTCCCATCGAATCACCTTCTTGGTTGGGGAACCCCGCGGTTCAGAAAGGCGATCAGCACGGCCAGGCTCCACACGCGCGACCACTCGCGGTCATTACCGCCGGCCAGAAAATTCCGCCCGTACG
>CAJAKX010000308.1 GCA_903940425.1 uncultured Opitutia bacterium
CTGGCCCGATGAACAGGCGACGGCGCAGCTGCTCGTCGACCTCGCCGAGGGTCTGGCCGCCCGCGGCTGGCCCGTCACCGTGGTCACGAGCCGGAACGCTCGGGCGACACCGGACAGCTCTGCGAACGAGCGACGCCACGGGGTAACCATCATCCGCGTGGGCAGCCCGCAGCGGCGGAGCCGGAGCCTCGCCGGCAAAGCCTTCGATTATGCCGCCTTCACCCTGGCGCTCCGCCACCGTTTGAAGCGGGAGCTGGCCCCCGGCGACTGGCTGGTGGCGCTGACTGACCCCCCGTCGCTCGCGCCGCTCGCCGCAGCGATCGCCCGCCGACGGAATGCGAGGCTCATCCACCTCATCAAGGATATTCACCCTGAGGTCGCTTTTGCCGTTGCCCGCAGCCGGTGGCTGCCTTTCCTCAGCGCGCTGTGGATCCGCTGGCGCGACCGGGCGTGGCGCCAGGCCGAGTTCTGCGTGACCATCGGCCAGGACATGGCTTCGCTTGTCGCCGAACATGGCGTGGCGGCCACCCGGCTGTGCGTGATTCCCGACTGGGCGCCCGGCGGCGAGACGCTGGCCCCCGTGTCGCCCGCCCAAAACAAACTTCGCCACGCCTGGGGGGTCGCCGACAAATTTGTCGTCGCCTACTCCGGCAACCTCGGGCGGGTGCATATCCTCGAGCGCGTGCTCGCCGCCGCGACGCTGCTGCGTGACGAGCGCGATCTCGTTTTTCTTTTCATCGGCGATGGTCCGCGACGTTCCGCACTTGAGGCCACAGCGCGGACCCAGGGGCTCAGTAATGTCCGTTTCCTGCCGCCGCAACCGCGGTCGCGGCTTTCCGAAAGCCTGTCGGTCGGCGATGTTCATCTCGTAACGCTGCGCGCAGGGTGCGAACGCTGCGTCTTCCCGAGCAAGCTTTATGGTATTCTGGCGGTGGCGCGGCCCGTGGTGTTCGTCGGTTCACCGCAATGCGAGCTGGCGCAAAGCGTCCGCCAGCGTGGCGCCGGCCTTGTGATCTCCCCCGACGATCCTGCGGCGCTCGCCGCCGCCCTGCGTGAACTGCGGGCGGATGCGGACCGTCGCATGGCCATGGCCCAGGCGGCGGCACGCTGGTCGCGTGAAACGGGCGGCCTGTCGGCCGCGCTCCACGCCTGGGCAAAACTGCTGGGGACCAGCCAGGCCCCGCCGAACCTGTCGGGGCTTGCCGGGACCGTCATATCTCCGGCATAATCCTTTCGTCCATGACCGACCGCCGCCTGATCGCGCTGCTCCTGCTGCTGCTGGATTTTCTGTGTGTGGTTCTGGTCTTTCACTTTGTGGGCTGGCTGCGCGGCGTGCAGGACGCCGGCATTTTTACCGTCACACCGCTGCTGGGCCCGTTTGCCGTCTTCTTTCTGGCGGTCCATTTGATCGATGGCTACTCGGCGCGAACCGACATGCTCAGCGCCTCCTATACGAGCCAGCATACCATCGCCCTGATGACCGGCATGCTGCTGATGCTGCTGGTGACCTTTGTCTTCATCAAAGATCAGTACTCGCTGCAATCGTCCCGCGCGGTGATCGCGCTGAGCTTCGTGGTCCTGGTGCCCGCCACCCTCAGTTATCGGCGCTGGCTGGCGCTGCGCGTGGCGGGCGAACGCCAGCAGCGGTCCATCATCTTCATCGGCAGCCAGGCCAGTTGCGTCGCCTTCAAGGAAGCTTGCGAGAAAAACCGCACAACCCAGGAGGTGCTCTTTGTCGCGACCGATGCCAGGAGTCACGAGAGCATGACTCCCTTCGTCGGCTTGGAAATGCACGCCGTCACCCAGCTGCTGCCGCTCCTGGACAGATACGCGGGGCGGATCGAAGCCATCGTCCTGCATGAGACCAGTCGCGACCTGCCGCTGGCCGTGTCGGAAAAACTCATGGAGCTGCACTTCTCCGGCACCACCACCTACACGTTGGAGCTTTTCCACGAGGTTTACTGGCGCAAGATCCCCCTCTACCGGCTCAATCCGACCTGGCTCTTTCAGGAAGGCTTCCAAAGCGCGCGCGATCCCGTATTTGAGCGGCTCAAGCGGCTGTCCGACATCGTGCTCTCCCTGCTGGGCCTGGTGCTGGCTTCGCCGCTGCTGCTGCTGTGCGCCGCCGCGGTCTGGCTGGAGGACCGCGGCCCCGTTTTCTACCTGCAGACGCGGGTGGGAAAAAACCGGGCGCCCTTCCAGGTCTACAAGTTTCGCACCATGCATCCCGGCGAGGCGAAGGGCGACCTTTATACGCAGCCGAACGACCGCCGCATCACCTACGTGGGCCGCCTCCTGCGTGCCATGCGCTTCGACGAGTTCCCCCAGCTCTGGAACGTGCTGCATGGCGAAATGAGCCTCATCGGCCCCCGCGCCGAATGGATCCGGCTGGTCGAACGCTACGAGCGGGAAATCCCCTGCTACCATTTCCGGCATCTCGTCAAACCCGGCATCACCGGTTGGGCGCAGGTGAATTATCCGTACGGGGCCAACCTCGACGACACGCTGCGCAAGCTGGAATACGACCTCTACTACATCCGCTACTTCTCCTTCACCCTCGACGCCTCCATCGTCCTGAAGACGATCCATATCATGCTGTTTGGGAAAGGGCGGTGACGACGCAGAATCACCTTGCCCACGGATTTCACGGCTTGGCGCGGATGGCTCATTGCTCTCATCCGTGCTTATCCATGAAATCCGTGGTCATCTTGTACCTGTGAAACCATACGAGTTTATCGTCATCGGCGGCGGCAGCGCCGGTTTCAACGCGGCGCGGGTCGCCGCGTCGCTCGGCAAGCGCGTCGCCATCGTTGACGGCGCGAAGACCCTCGGCGGGCTGTGCATCCTGCGCGGCTGCATGCCGTCGAAAACGATGCTTTACAGCGCCGAGGTGCTGCACCTCGCGCGGCAGGGCCGGGCCTTCGGCCTGAGGATTCCGCGCGCCGGGGCGGACATGCCGGCCCTCCAGGCCCGGAAGCGAAGGATCATCGGCGATTTCGCCGCCCAGCGGGTCAAACAGCTCACCGCGGGGCGCTACGATCTTTATCGCAGTCACGCCCGGTTTGTCGATGCCCACACCCTTGAGCTGGCGGACGGTGTCCGGCTGCGCGGCCGATGCTTTCTCATCGCCACCGGCTCCAAGGTCAGCGTGCCGCCGGTGCCGGGCTTGAAGGACGTGCCGTTCTGGACGAGTGACGACGTGCTCAACCTCGATTTCATCCCCGCGAGCGTGATCGTGCTCGGCGGCGGCATCGTGGCCTGCGAGTTCTCGCAGTTCCTGCATCGCATCGGTGCCCGCGTGGTGCTCGTCCAACGCAGTCCGCACATTCTGCGCGATCATTCCGCCGAAGCCGGCGGCGTGCTGCAGCAGGCCTTCCGCGACGAGGGCATCGAGCTTTTCGCCGGCACCAGCATCCGGTGGATCACCCATGAACGGCGCGGTTTCACCGTGGCCTTCGTGCACGGCGGCAAGGTGGTGACCAGGCGCGCCCGGCATCTTTTCAACGCCCTGGGCCGCGAACCCGACACCGCCGGGCTGGGACTCGACGCCGCCGGGGTGAAGACCGGCCGCGGGGGTCGCGTCATCGTGAACCGCTGGCTGCGGACCTCCCAGAAACACATCTATGCCGCCGGCGATGTCTGCGGGCCGCACGACATCGTGCACCTCGCCGTCGCGCAGGGCGAACTGGCGGCGCGGCATGCCTTCGGCGTCAAAGGCATCAAGCCTGTCGACTACTCCCTCCTGCTCAATGTCGTGTTCACGGAGCCGCAACTGGCCACCATCGGCGTGCAGGAAAGCGATCTCCAGGCGAAAGGCCGGCGTTACCTGAGCGCCTCCTATCCCTTCAACGATCACGGCAAGTCCATCCTCATGGAGGCGAATTACGGTTACGTGAAGGTCATCGCCGAACCGGTGCGCGGACGGATCCTGGGCGCGGAGATCGTCGGCCGGGACGCCGGCGAGCTCATCCACTGTTTCAGCGGGCCGCTGGCGATGCGCGCCACGGTGTTCGACCTGCTTCGTGCGCCGTGGTACCACCCCACCCTCGCGGAAATCATCACCTACCCGCTGGAGGCGATCGCCGATCAGGTGCGGAGCCCGTGACTGTTCCGCTGCAACGCGTCATCGGACGGTTTCTCTCGGCGACAGGGCTGGGCTGGCTGCCGGTGCGGGTGCGCCGGGGTTTCACGTCCGGAGCCTGGTGGTCACTTTATCCCTGGACTTCCTATTGGCGCGGAACCTATGAGCCGGCCGTTCAGGCCGCCCTCGTGCGCCTTGGCGACATCCGCGGCTGGAACTGCTGGGACTTGGGTGCTCACTTCGGGTTCTACAGTATTGGCCTGGCCCAGCGAGTCGGTCCGCAGGGCGAGGTCGCGGCTTTTGAACCCAATCCGCTCAGTTTTCGCCGACTGGCCTACCATCGGCGTCTGAACCGTCTTTCCTGGCTCAAGCTCTACGCGGCGGCGGCGTCCGATCAAACCGGCCGGATGGAACTTTATACTTACGGCGACCTCACCACCACCACCACGCATCTGCCCTATGATGGGGAGACGCGCACCCATGCCTGTGCGCCGCTCGCCGTGCCCGCACTCAGGCTGGACGAACTGGTCGCCGCCCATGACCTGCGTCCTCCGGAATTCGTCAAGATTGACGTGGAGGGACACGGCCATCGCGCATTGGCCGGCATGAAGGAGGTCGTGCGCAGCAAGCGGCCGATTCTCCTGGTAGCGCTGCACAGTCCGCAGGAAGCTGACGGCATCTTCGGCTTCCTGAAACCGCTCGGCTACGCTTCCCGGCCGGTCGGAGAATTCGCCGCCACGGACGCCACCCGGATCGGAAGAGATTTTTTGTTTACCCCGCCAGCGTAAGCAGGTCCGTCAGCTCCACCCGGCGCTCATAAAGCGCCTTGCCGATAATGACGCCGTCCAGGTTTGGACGGCGTTTTTGCATCTCCATCAGCTGCACCACATCCTCGCGGCGGCTCACGCCGCCCGAGGCGATCACGCGGCAGTTGACCGCGGCCAGCATGGCTTCCTGCGCGGCAAAGTTGGGGCCGGTGAGCATGCCGTCGGTGTTGATGTCGGTGTGGATGAGCGTGCGCACGCCGAGCGCGTCCATGCGCCGCGCCAGTGCCGTCGCCAGGGTGCCGGTGGTGTTGACCCACCCTTTCACGGCCACCCGGCCGTTCCGGGCGTCGATGCCCACCGCGATTTTTTCGCCATGGGCCTGCACAAGTTCGGCCACGAACGCCGCGCTCTCGGCCGCGCGCGTGCCGAGGACCACCCGGCTGACGCCCAGCCTGAGCGCGTGCTCCACCGCGGCGCGCGTGCGCAGCCCCCCGCCCAGCTGCACCCTCAATCCAAGCGCGACGATGGCCTGCACCGCGGCAAGATTCACCGGCTCGCCGGCGAACGCCCCGTCGAGATCGACCACGTGCACCCACGCGCTGCCGGCCGCCTGGAACTGCGCGGCGACCGCGACCGGGCTGGCCGCGTAGGCGGTCTCCTGGTCGGCACGCCCCTGCGTGAGCCGCACGCAGCCGCCGCCCTTGATGTCGATGGCGGGATAGATGGTCATGGGAACGGGAGAGGTCTCTCGCAAAGACACGCAGACGCAAAGCAATTTTCTCCTTTGCGCCCCGGCGGCTTGGCGTGAGATATGTCACTCATGCCGAAATACGAAGTCCCCGCCTTCCTCACCGAGCTGCTCCACGCCCGCTCACCGTCGGGCTACGAATTCGAGGCGCAGAAGGTGTTTGACCGCCATGTCAAACCCGCCGCCGACAAATACGCCAGGGATGCGCTCGGCAACCGCATGGCCACGCTTAATCCGGACGGCGATCCGGTGCTCATGTTCGCCGGCCACATGGACGAACTCGGCCTCCTCGTCACCTACGTCAACAAGGACGGCTTCCTGTATTTTGACACCATCGGCGGCCACGACCGCACGGTCATTTCCGGCCGCCGGGTGGTCATCCAGACCGCCCGCGGCCCGGTGAAGGGCGTCACCGGCAAGCGCGCCGTTCATTTGATGGATGAGAATGACCGCAAGAAGGTGCCGGAGATCCACGAGATCTGGATCGACATCGGCGCCCGTTCAAAGAAGGAGGCGCTGGCACGCGTGGCGATCGGCGACGTGGCCACCTATGACCACGAGTTTGAACTGATCCACGGCAGCATCGGCGCGTCGCGGGCCTTCGACAACAAGGTCGGCGTCTACATCGTGGGCGAGGCGCTCATCCGCCTCGCCGCCTCGAAAAAGAAGCTGGCCGCAAAGGTCGTCGCCGTGGCGACCGCGCAGGAGGAGATCGGGGTGCGCGGCGCGACGACGTCAGCCTATGCCGTCAACCCCCATATCGCCGTGGCGGTCGATGTCGGTCACGCGACGGATCATCCCGATTGCGACAACCGCAAATACGGCGAGACCAAGCTGGGCGGCGGTCCGATCATCTGCCGCGGCCCGAACATCAACCCGAAGATCTACGAGCGGCTGCTCAAGGCCGCGAAGCGGCTGAGAATCCCCTACCAGCTCGAGGCGGATCCGCGGCCGACCGGCACCGATGCACGCGCCATCCAGATGGGCCGCGGCGGGGTGGCGACCGGTCTCGTCAGCGTGCCCCTGCGCTACATGCACACGCCGAGCGAGGTCGTGGATCTCGAGGATGTGGAGCGCTGCGTGCAATTGTTTGTCGCGTTCGCCCTCTCGCTCGAAAAAGGCGACTATGCGCACTGGTGAGCGGCGGTGTTGCCCGTTGCCCGGGGTGACTGGGGAGATGCAACCAGCCGGACCTGCGAAACCAGACGGAAGCTAAAAGCAAAGCCGCGGCACCAGCCGTGGCTTGCGCATTTACCGGAGGGCCGGCCCGCACCTAGGCCGCGTTCTTTTTCTCCGCCTTGGCGGCCTTCTTGAGCACCGGATGGCGGCGGCCCTTGACCACGCCCTCGTCGATGACGACCTCGATCACGTCCTCGCGCTGCGGCAGGTCGAACATGACCTCGAGCATGAGATTTTCCAAGATGGCGCGCAGGGCGCGCGCGCCGGTCTTGAGCTCGATGGCTTTGACGGCGATGGCGCGCACGGCGTCGCGCGTGAACCGGAGTTGCACGCCGTCCATGGCGAACAGCTTCGAATACTGCTTGACCATGGCGTTTTTTGTGCGGAGCAGGATGCGGACCAGATCGGACTCGGTGAGCGGATCGAGCACCGACACGACCGGCAGGCGCCCGACGAACTCGGGGATCATGCCGTAGCGCACGAGATCCTCGGGCGCGATCATCTTCATCATCTCCTCCGGCGTGAGGTTGTGGTCCGCCGGGTTGATGTGGAAGCCGAGTGAGCGCGAACCGACGCGTTTCTTCACGAACTGCTCAAGGCCGACGAAGGCGCCGCCGCAGATGAAGAGGATGTTGGACGTGTTGACCTGGATGTATTCCTGGTTGGGGTGCTTGCGGCCGCCCTGCGGCGGCACGTTGCACACCGTGCCCTCGAGAATCTTGAGCAGCGCCTGCTGCACGCCCTCCCCGGACACGTCGCGGGTGATGGAGACGTTTTCCGTGGTCCGGCGGATCTTGTCGATCTCGTCGATGTAGATGATGCCGCACTCGGCCTTCTTGACGTCGTAGCTGGCGGCCTGCAGCAGGCGCAGCACGACATTCTCCACGTCCTCGCCCACGTAGCCGGCCTCGGTGAGCGTCGTCGCATCGGAGATGGCAAACGGCACATCCAGGATCCGGGCGAGCGTGCGCGCGAGCAGCGTCTTGCCCGAGCCGGTCGGGCCGACCAGCAGGATGTTGCTTTTCTCCACCTCGACGTCGGAGAACTCCGGCGCCAGCGTCGCGCCGTTGCGGTGCGGCTGGCCGGTGTCGAAGATCAGACGCTTGTAGTGATTGTAGACGGCAACGGAGAGAACCTTCTTGGCGTGTTCCTGGCCGATCACGTAATCATCCAGCGTCTTCTTGATTTCGGAGGGTTTGATGAGACGGATCGCGGGGCGGTTTTCGGCCGTCGGCGTCTTGACCTCGCGGTCGATGATCGTCTTGCAGACGTTGACACACGAGTCGCAGATGTAGACACCCGGCCCGGCGATGATCTTCTTCACCTCCGTCTGCGATTTGCCGCAGAACGAGCACAGGGTCATGCGGGAGGATTTGGCCATGGCGGATGCCGGACGGGGCGGTGGGTTGCGGGCGCGCCGGGAATTCAGGCGGCGGGTTGTACCGCGAGGGTCTGCGCCTCGCGCGTGGAAGCGACGATGTGGTCGACGATGCCGTAGGCCTTGGCCTCCTCCGCGCTCATGTAGTAGTCGCGGTCGGAATCCTTGTCGATCTGCTCGGGCGTCTTGCCCGTGTGCCGGGCCAGCGCCTCGTTCAGGGTGCGGCGCCAGCGCAGGATTTCGCGCGCGGCGATGGCGATGTCGGCCGTCTGCCCGCTCGCGCCGCCCGTCGGCTGATGAATCATCATGCGGCTGTTGGGCAGGGCGAACCGTTTGCCTTTCTTGCCGGCGGCAAGGAGCACCGTAGACATGCTGGCGGCCTGGCCGATGCAATAGGTCACCACATCATATTGCATGAAGTTCATCGTGTCGTAGATCGCCATGCCGCCCGTCACCACCCCGCCCGGCGAATTGATGTAAAGATAGATGTCCTTTTTCGAATCCTCCATCTGGAGGAAGAGCATCTGGGCGATCACCAGGTTGGCGACGCCGTCGTCGATGGGGGTGCCGATGAAGATGATTCGGTCCTTCAGCAGGCGGGAATAGATGTCCATACTCCGCTCGCTGCGGCCAGTGTTCTCAATGACGGATGGAACGTAGTAACTCACGGGAATTGTAGTTCGCTCAAGCCTTGGGCGCTGCCGTCGTGACGGTAGCCTTGCTCACGAGGAAATCAAGTGCCTTGTCGAAAACGATCGCCTGCTGGAGCGTGCGCAGGCGGTCGCGGTCCTTGGCGAACTCCTTGGCCACTTTTTCC
>CAJAKX010000309.1 GCA_903940425.1 uncultured Opitutia bacterium
ATCGGGCATCACGTCCTTGGGAATGTTGCCGTCCGCGTCCAGGAACCGGTCGTTGATGTCGAGGAAGAAGACGTGCCGCCCGTCGTGCAGTTTCACCAGCGCGCGGTTCACCTCGGCCACCTGCGCCCGCTGCGGCGCGTCCTTTTCGCCGCGCGGGAAGATGGAGAGCAACAAGATCTTCGCCTCCGGAAATTTCGCCTGCAGCTCGCTGACGACCGCGGTGACGCCCTCGATGATCTCCGGCGGGGTGTTGCGCGGCGTTTTGCCGTCACGTTCGAGTCCGGTGTTGTTGGTGCCGATCATCAGCACCACCGCCTTGGGCTGGTAGCCTTCCGCCTCGCCGTTGCGCAGCCGCCAGAGCACATGCTGCGTGCGGTCGCCGCTGATGCCGAAGTTGGCCGCCTTCAGCGGGGCGAATTCCCGGTCCCAGACGGCCTTGCCTCCTTTTATGGGATCGGTTGATCGCCAACCGTCGGTGATGGAGTCGCCGAGGAAGAGCACGTCGATGCCCCCGTGGCGCGCTTCGGCCACGAATCCCTCGTGGCGCTGCACCCAAGCAGCGTCGCGCGGACCGGGTTCGATGGCGGTGTTGGCCGCCGCGACGGTGGCGATCAGGAAAACCAGGGCGAGTGGCAGGAAACGTTTCATGGTCAGGGTGGGCTGGGGAAAATCCGGGCCGCGATTGCCGTCACTGCTCGGCCTCCGGCGCCGAGAGCTCGGTGAGCGTGCGCAACGACTGGAAATGGCGGCTGAGGTCGAAGTCGCCGCTCATGTCGCCGACAACCCGGTCGAACAGCACCCGCTTGTCGGCCTTGAGGGCCTGGATGCGCTCCTCGATGGTGCCGGCCGTCACCATGCGGTACACGAACACGGTGTTGGTCTGCCCGATGCGGTGCACGCGATCCACCGCCTGCATTTCCACCGCCGGGTTCCACCACGGGTCGAGCAGGAAGACGTAATCCGCCGCGTGCAGCGTGATGCCGGTGCCCGCGGCCTTGAGGCTCACCAGCATGACCGCCGCCCCGGGGGTGTTCTGGAACGCCTGCACGGGTTTCTGCCGGTCCAGCGTCATGCCGGTGAGTTCGAAGCGCGGCAGGTCGGGGAAATTGGCCGCGAACGCCTCACGCGCGCGGTTGAGGAACATGACGAACTGCGAAAAGACCACGGCCTTGTGGCCGCTGCTCACGACCTCGGCGAGCTTCTCGACGAGGAGGTTGAGCTTGCCGCTCTCGGTGACGGGCGCCTTGAGCCACGGCAGGAGGTCGGGGTCGCAGCAGGCCTGCCGCAGGCGCGTGAGCAGCGCGAGGAAGCCGAACGACTTCTCGCGCATGGCGGCGCCGACGTCGTCCCCGAGGCGCACCAGGCCCTCGCTGCAGATGCGCGCGTATTCGGCGCGCTGCAGGTCGGTGAGCGGGCAGAGCAGATCCATCTCGACCTTGGGCGGCAGCTCCTGCGCGACCTCGTCCTTCGTGCGCCGCAGGATGAACGGCGCGAGCTGCTGCCGCAGGCGCGTGAGGGTGCTGGCGCGGTCGGCGCCGAGCACGGCCTCGAAGGCCTGCCGGGTGCCCAGCAGTCCGGGCAGCAGGTAGCGGAAGATCGACCACAGGTCGAGCTGGCGGTTCTCCAGCGGCGTGCCGGTGAGCACGAGGCGGTGGGCCGCCCGGATGGAAAACGAGGCGTGCGTGACCTTGGCGTCGGGATTCTTGATGAACTGGCCCTCGTCGAGCACCGCGTAGCCGAACTCCACCTGGTCGAGCAGGTGCTTGTGCTTGCGGAGCTGGGTGTAGCTGGCCAGCCACACGACCGGATCGCGCCGCGTGGTGAAGTCGTGCCCGGTCTTGAGCACGTCGCACTCGAGCTGCGGAAAGAACCGGGCCATCTCCTCGCGCCACACGGGCACCACGCTCGCCGGGCAGACGACGAGGTGCGGCCGGCCGTCGACCGGCCGCGTGGCGAACAGGGCCAGCACCTGGCGCGTCTTGCCGAGGCCCATTTCGTCAGCGAGCAAACCATGGCAGCCGACATCGCAAAGGTGGTGCAGCCACTCGACGCCGCGCCGCTGGTAGGGCCGCAGGCATTCGGGCAGCGCGGGGGGCGCGAGGGGCGGGGCGAGCACGCTCTGGCGCCACGCCTCGACCTCGGCGGAAAGTGTGACCTTGAGGCGGTCATCGCTGAACAGCGAAAAAATCAGATAGGGCGGCAGCTGGCCGTCGGCATGGATGGTCTCCTCAACCGTGCGGCGCCACTGGGTGAGCGATTCCCACCGCTCGGGCGCCAGCGCCACGATGCCGAGGCTGGGCAGGATGACGGTCGTGCCGCCGCGCCGGGTCAGCACCTCCACCTCCTCCTCGGTCAGCAGGCGTTCGCCGGCGCGGAAGATCCAGCGGAGCTTGAGGCCGGCCCCGTTGCGCTTCTCGGCGTGGGCCTCGATTTCCACCGTGCGCTCGCCCTTCAGCAGGTTCGCGGCATTCTCATCGAGTTCGATGGTGAAATAACGTCGCCACACCGGCAGCAGGGTGCGCAGGAATTCCGGGATCTCCGGCAGCAGGTCGAGCACGTAGACGTGCGACTCCTGGTGATAATGGAAGTGCGCCTTGCGGGCGTAGGCCGTGAGACAGATGAGTTTGCCGCGCTCGCTGGAACTGACGTGGGCCGGCGCGGCGCCGTCGCCATTGGCATGCCCGTTGCCATTGCCGTTGCCGTTGGCCTGACCCAGCGCGGAGGTGCGGGTCTTGTCGGCATTCACCCAAAACGCCTGGAAGGTCAGCCCCTCAATCTTCGTCTCAAAAACCAGCTGGAGCGGCCGCGCGGCGCCGCCGTTTTTGCCGTTGGCGGCCGAACCGTTCGCGGTCGCGACCAGGGCCGGCGCCGGCTCGGGGGGCAGCTCGCCGGGCAGCGGTGAAATCTCGTCGGCCACCAGCTCCTCGATCTCGTGCAGCCCGGCCACGGCGATGGCCCGGGCGAGTTCGGCATCGGTGGAGGACGAGCGGACGGAGAAGCCGCCGGCGTCCCACTCGATGACGGCGTATTCCTCCTTCTTGTCGACCTTGCGGTGGATGATCGCATCCCGGGCGGTCAGCTCGACCTCGCGGATCTCACTGTCGCGATACATGCGGCGGCCCTGTTCCAGTTGGTTGACACTGAAATAATCCGCCCAATCGCGCTCCAGTTTCCCAAACCAAAACTCGAGGGATTGTGGAGTGTAGATGCGTTTCGGTCCGTGCCTTTGCATCGAGCTAAAAGGTTGAGCGTAGAAACCGCCTGCCGCAGCGCAACCCTGAATTCGAGATTTCGGAGCCCCCGGCCGTCACCGATTTGCCGCAATCGTCACCCGGCCGACACGCGGACGTCACACGCGGCTGCGAAGCTGACGGCGAAAGGATGTGCCCGCCCACCTGACATGTGAAGCTCGCCCTCGTCACCGAAACCTTCCCGCCCGAGATCAACGGAGTGGCGATGACCTTTGGCGTCATCGCCCGCGAACTCGGCCGCCGGGGCCATGCGGTGACGGTCTACCGGCCGTGGCGGCCCGGCCTGCCGGACGAAGCAGCCCGCCGGGATTTTCGTGAGCTCACCCTGCCGGGCCTGCCCATTCCCGGCTACCCGCTGCTCCGGCTCGGCCTGCCCGCGCGGCGCCGGCTGGAAAAGTGCTGGCGCGCCGATCGTCCCGATCTCGTGCATGTCGTCACGGAAGGCCCGCTCGGCGCCTCCGCGGTCACCGCCGCGCGGGCGCTGGGCCTGCCGGTCACGTCGAGCTTTCATACCAACTTTCATGTCTACGCCGGCCATTATGGGCTCGCGCCGCTGCGCCGGCTCACCCTCGCCTGGCTGCGCCACGTGCACAATCGCACGCTCCGCACCTTCGCGCCGACCGCGGAGCTGTGCCGCGAACTCGCCGCGGCCGGTTTCACCCGGCTCGGGGTGCTCTCGCGCGGCGTCGATACGCGCCAGTTTTCGCCGACGCACCGCTCGCCCGCGCTCCGCGCCGCCTGGGGCGCCGCCAACGGCGAGGTCGTCGTGCTCCATGCCGGCCGCCTGGCCGTCGAGAAGAACTACCCGCTGCTCTTCCGCGCCTACGCCGCCATGCGCGGCGCCAATCCCCGCCTGCGGTTCGTCCTCGTCAGTGATGGTCCGCTGCGGTCCGCGCTGCAGGCGGCGCATCCCGAATGCATCTTCACGGGCTTCATTCCCCGCGATGACCTCGCCCGCCATTACGCCTCGGCCGACGTCTATGTGCATGCGAGCCTCACCGAAACGTTCGGCAACGTGCTCCTCGAGGCGATGGCCAGCGGCCTCGCCGTCGTGAGTTTCGACTATGCCGCGGCCCGCCAGTTCGTGCGCCACGGCGCCAACGGCCTCGCTGTGCCCTGCGACCAGCCCGGAGCGCTCGTCGCGGCCGCCGCCGAGCTCGCACGCGACGACACCCTGCGCGCCCGGCTCCGCACCGCCGCCGTCGCGTCGTTGACGGCACAATCATGGGAGACCATTATCCTGAGCTTCGAGGCCGACCTTGCCGCCGCAGCAGCCGCGTCCGCCCCCCGATGACGAAGCTCCTCATCCTCACCGCCGGTTTTGGCGAAGGGCACAACGCCGCCGCCCGCAACCTCGCCGCCGCCTGGGGGTCGCTGGCCGGCCCCGGCGCTGCCGACGTAGTCGATCTCTTCGCCCTCGCCGCGCCAAGATTCAACCGCCTCGCCTGCCGCGCCTATCTCGCCGCCATCAACGGCACGCCCCGGCTCTGGAGCGCGTTCTACGCGTGGATCGATCGCAGCCGGATTTTCCCGCGGCATCTCTGGCTGGTGCGCGCCGAGATGCGTGCGCTCGAAGCTGTCCTCGTCAGCCAGCGGCCTGCCGTCGTGTGCAGCACCTATCCCCTGTACGCGTTCATGCTGGAGCGGTTCGCCCGCACCGGCCGGCTGTCCGTGCCGCATTACAACGTCGTCACCGACTCCATCACCATCAACTCACTCTGGACGCGCCCGGCCTGCGCCGGCTGGTTTGTGCCCAACGAGGAGACCGCCGAAGTCATGCGCACCATGGGCGTGCCGCCGGCAAAGCTGCAGGCCCTGGGTTTCCCGGTACCGGCTTTTTTCAACGAGCATGCCCGCGACCTCGCCCCGCCCGATCTCGCCGCCGGCGCTGTTCCGCGCGTTCTCTACATCATCCACTCCGGTGTCCGGCATGGTTGGGAGACCGCCCGCCGGCTTCTCGCCGAGATCGCATGGGAGCTCACCTTCGCGGTCGGGCGTGATGAACGACTGCGCCGCCGCCTGAATCGGCTGGCCGCCGGCCGGTCGCCGCCTGCGCAGGTCCTCGGCTGGACCAACGAGGTTCCCCGTCTGCTGATGACCCACCATGTTGTCATCAGCAAGGCCGGCGGCGCCACCACCCAGGAGGCCATCGCGGCGCGCTGCCCGCTGCTCGTCAACCAGATCGTCCCGGGGCAGGAGGAGGGCAATTACGAGCTGCTGCGCCGCCACCACACCGGCGCGCTTGTCGAGACGCCCGACGCCGTCATCACCGAGCTGCGGCGGGCCTTCGCTGACCGGGGCGCCGTGTGGAGCCAGTGGCGCGCCGCTCTCGCTCCCCTCGCCCGTCCCGATGCCAGTCGCGCCATCGCTGCGTATTTGCTGGCCCGGGCCGCCATCTCCACCGCATGAAGACGCGCTTTATTTTCAATCCCTGCTCCGGCAAGAACCGCCGCAATCCCGGGCTGGTGCCCGCCATCCGGACATTTATTGCGAAACACCGGCTCGATGCCGACCTCGTCTTCACCAGCCATCCCGGCCATGCCACCGGGCTGGCCCGCGCCGCGCTGGCGGACGGGTGCGAACGGGTGGTCTCTGTCGGCGGCGATGGCACGATGAACGAAGTCTCCCAGGCGCTCGTGGGCGCATCCGCCACGCTCGCCCTCGTGCCCTGCGGCTCGGGCAACGGCCTCGCGCTCCACCTCGGCCTGTCCACGCAGCCGCGTCGCGCCCTGGCGCTCCTGGCCGACGCCACCGCCCGCGTCGTCACCATCGACACCGGCACGGCCAACGGTCACCCCTTTTTCAATGCGATGGGTCTCGGCTTTGACGCCGAGATCAGCCGTCGTTTCAACCGTCTGACCCGCCGAAGCCTCGCCGCCTATGCGCGCACCGGGCTCGCGGCGTTCGTCCGCGCCGGCCGGCAGCACGAGCGGATCACGATCACGGATAGCAATGGCACGCCGGAGACGCTCGACGCGTTCCTTGTCTCCGTCGCCAACTCCGATCAATACGGCAACCATGCCCGGCTGGCGCCCGGCGCCCGCGTCGACGACGGCCTCCTTGACCTCGTGGCTGTGCGGCCGCCCGGCTTGTGGGGCGCGTTGCCGCTCGTGGCGCGGCTGTTTCTCGGCACCTTCGACCGCAGTCCGCAGGTGCGGCGGCACCGGGGCGCGCGCTTCATCATCCACCGCCCCGCGCCCGGCCTCATCCACACCGACGGCGAGACGCACGAAACCGGCGCCACGGTGGAGGTCGCGGTCCTCCCGCTCAGCCTGCGCCTCCTTGTGCCCGCCACCTGCCGGGTCGTCTCCACCGCCGCCGCTCCGCCTTTCCTCCTCCCGCCATGGAAAAGAAACGCCTCCGGGTCCGCACCGTGATCATCTCCGACGTGCACCTCGGCACGCCCGACTGCAAGGCGCGCGAGGTGAACCATTTTCTCCGCAGCATCCGCTGCGAGAAACTCATCCTCAACGGCGACATCATCGACGGCTGGCAGCTCCGGCGCGCTGGCCACTGGGCCAAGGCGCACACCCGGTTCATCCGCATCGTGCTCAAGATGCTGGAAAAGCGCGACACTCGCGTCATCTACATCCGCGGCAACCACGACGACGTCCTCGCGGACTTCCTGCCGCTCGAATTCGAAAACCTTCGCATCGTCGAGGACCACCTCCACGAGGGCTTGTACGGCCGCTATTTCGTCCTGCATGGCGACGTGTTCGACACCGTGACGAAGAACTTCGTCTTCCTCGCCCATCTCGGCGACTGGGGTTATCACGTTCTCCTGAGGATCAACCGCGCCTACAACGCCTGGCGCGCGTGGCGCGGCAAGGAATACTGGTCGCTCAGCAAGGCCATCAAGGCGCGGGTCAAGTCCGCCGTCAGCCACGTCTCCCAGTTTGAGGACCACATCGCGAGGCTGGCCCGGGATCACCACTGTGTCGGCGTGATGTGCGGCCACATCCACACGCCCGCCGACAAGATGATCGGCGACGTGCACTACCTCAATTCCGGCGACTGGATCGAATCGCTCACCGCCATCGTTGAGCACCTCGACGGCCGTTTTGAACTCGTCGACTTCGTGAGTTTTTTGAAGGCCTATCCGATGCCGAGCGAGGAACCGGCCCTGGAGACCGCCCCGGAACTGGTCGAAACGTAGCCGCCTCGCGAGCGGGCGGGCCCGCGATGACCGGCTAATTGCCCCGCACCGTTTTGCCTCGCGAAGCGGCGGAAGGTTCATTTCGTGAAAGACCGCCCCATGAGTTCCTCCGCCGCCTCCCCGCCCAGCCCCGCGCCGTCCGCCGGGCGGGACGATCGTTTTCCGCCGGGCATTCCCTACATCGTCGGCAACGAGGGCGCCGAGCGCTTCAGCTTCTACGGGATGAGGCAGATCCTCTACATCTACCTCACCTCGCTGTTCATCGGCTTTGCCGCCGAGTCCACCATCGCGCCGGACCAGCTGGCCGGGGCGAAGGTGCACGCCACGCAGGTGGTCCACCTCTTCAACGCCGGCGTCTATCTTTTCCCGATGATCGGCGCAATCCTCGCGGACCGCCTGCTCGGGAAATACCGGGTCATCTTTTGGGTTTCGCTCGTCTACTGCGCCGGCCAGGCGGCGCTCGCCCTCGGCGGCCATGCCGGCTCGACCGGCAATCTCGGCCTCACCCGGATGGCGATTTTTGCCGGGCTCATCCTCGTCGCGCTCGGCTCGGGCGGCATCAAGCCGTGCGTGTCGGCCAACGTGGGCGACCAGTTCACGGCGAAAAACGCCCACCTCGTCACGCGCATCTTCCAGATTTTTTATTTCATCATCAACTTCGGGTCGTTCTTCGCCTCGCTGCTCACCCCCTGGCTTTACAAAACCTGCGGCGCGGCGGTCGCCTTCGGCGTGCCGGGCGTGCTGATGGCCCTGGCCACCGCGGTCTTCTGGTTCGGCCGCCATAAATTTGTGCGCACGCCGCCGCGCCCCGGCGGCCGGCTGGGCCTGCTCGACTTTCTCGCCTCGTCGCTGCTGGCCTCCCCCTTGCTGGTGCTCGTGGCGGTGGGCGCCACGGTGGCGGAGGAGGTCGTGCGCGCCGCGATGAGCGACCAGGCCGGCGCCATGGCCGGGGCGCTGCGGCACATCGCCCACGGTTACTGGCCGCACGCCCTGCTGGCTGCGGGCGGATTCGCCCTGGGCGTGGCCCTGTTCATGGTCCGGCAGCAGATCGAGCAGGACACGGGTTTCTTCGCCACCCTGCTTTATTGCTGGCGGCAGCGCCGGACGCGCCCGCCAGGCGGGGACTTCTGGACGCCGGCCCGTCTCCGCTTCGGAGAGGAAGCCGCCGAGGGACCGCCGGCGGTGCTGCGCATCATCGTGGTGTTTTCGATGGTGAGCGTGTTCTGGGCCCTGTACGACCAGCACTCCTCCACCTGGATTGAACAGGCCAAGGCGATGAACCTGACCCTCACGGTGCCCACCATCTTCTGGAATTGGTGGGTCATGCCCGGGCTCGTCGCCGCCTCGCTGTTCGGCGCCCTCTGCCTTTTTCTCTGGGTGGCGAACCGGGCGATGCCGCGCGGGCTGACCCTCGGCTTCCTTGCCTTGCTCGGCGCATGGGGGCTGGCCGCGTTTGGCTTGCAGCTGGCGCTCGGCCACACGGAAACCCTCACGCTGCTGCCGGCGCAGATCGCCGCGCTCAATCCGCTGCTGGTCATGATCATCATCCCGCTGCTGAACGTGCTCGTGTACAAGCCGCTCGAGCGCCGCGGCCGGCCGCTCAAGCCGCTTCAGCGGATGACCATTGGCATGTTCCTCGCCGCGCTGGCGTTCGCGACTGTGGCGGTGCTGCAGGCGCGCGTCCAGGCCGCGGGCCGCGGCGAGATCCACGTGCTCTGGCAGATCATCCCCTTCTTCATCCTGACCACCTCCGAGGTGCTCGTGTCGGTCACCGGCCTCGAGTTCGCCTATACCCAGGCGCCGCGCGCGATGAAATCCACCATCATGGGCTTCTGGCTGCTGTGCGTGACGGTGGGCAACGTGCTGGTGGCCTTTCTGGCGCCGCTGGAGACGCTCTCCCTCGCCACTTTCTTCTGGGTCTTCGCCGCCCTGATGGCCGCCGCGGCAGTGGTCTTCACCCTCCTGGCCGCCCGCTACCGGGGCCGGAGCTACCTCCAGCCGGCCTGAGGCGGCTCAGCCGCGCGGGCGCCAGGTGCTCGCGGATCACCGCCAGCGTGCGCTCGACCGCGCCGCGGTTGTGGGCGTGCCATGCCAGCACCGCCGCGCCCATGCGGGCGCGTTGCGCCTCGTCCCCCAGCAGTTCCACACAGGCGGCGATGAGCTCGTTCTCGTTGAGCACCTCCCGGGCCCCGGCGCATTCCCGCAAGGCGCGGACGATCTCCCGGAAGTTCGACATGTGCGGGCCAAAGAGCAGCGGCTTGCCCAGCGATGTCGCCTCGATCGGCGACTGCCCGCCCTCGTGCGGCGGCAGGCTCTTGCCGCAAAACACCACGTCCGCCAGTTGCGTGAGTTCGCGAAGCTCGCCCGTCGTGTCGCCCACCGCGACGTCCACCTCGTGCGGCGCCGTGCCATGGGAGCGCAGGTGGAAACGCAGACCGGTCTTCGCGAGCGCGGCGGCGACCACGTCGCGGCGCTCGGCATGGCGCGGCACCAGCAGCAGCGTGACCTTCAGCCCGCGGCTGCGCGCGGCCTTCAGCGCCTGCACGAGGACCAGCTCCTCGCCGTCCCAGGTGGACGAACCGAGCAGCACCAAACCCTCGCCCAAGCCGAGGGCCCGCCGCAGTTCGCTCCGCTGGGTTCCGCTGAGCGGCGGAATGGTGAGGTCGAGCTTCATGTTGCCCAGCGTCCGGAGTCTATCCGGAGGGAAACCGAGGGCGCGGAGGCGCTTCTCGTCCTGCGGGGAAATGGGCAGGCTGCAGGTGATGCCGCCGAGCAGCGACGGCACGAGACCGCGCGCCTTCCACATCCGGCGGAAACTGCGGTCGGACAGCCGCGCATTGATGCTCAGGACCGGCACGCCGCGCCGCGCCGCCTGCCGGATGTGCTCCGGCCAGCGCTCGCCTTCCATGAGGATCGCCAGATCCGGCTTGATGCGCCGCCACGCGCGAAGGCTGAACAGCCACCAGTCGAGCGGGAAATAACCGAGCGCGATGACCAGCGGAAGGTAGCGTTCCCGGGCGAGCTGGTGCGCCGTGCTGGTGGTCGTGGTCAGGTAAACCTCCACCGATTCGTCCTTTTTCAATGCCTCCAGCAGCGGGCCCACCGCCAGCATCTCGCCCACGCTCACCGCCTGCAGCCAGATGCGCCGCACGCCCGGCCGTTTGGGCGGCAGCGGCGGCGTGCCGCCGAAACGATGGCTGAAGTTTGGCCCGTAGCCCCCGCGCTTCCGCATCCGTCGCAGATAGTACGGCGAGGCCAGGAGGAGTGTGGGCAGAAACAGGAACCGATACAGCCAGATCATGAACGGGGTTTGAAAATCAAAAATTGATAGCCGGGCCGCGTGGAAAATCCCGACGTCGGGGTTGGGGCAATGCGGGTTTCGTCCTTCGACCTTCCCAGGGCTCCGGGCGCCTCACTGCCCGAGCACCCAGGCAAAGATCAGTGGAGCGACGATGGTGGCGTCGCTTTCGATGATGAACCTGGGCGTGTCGACGGCCAGCTTGCCCCAGGTGATCTTTTCGTTCGGCACCGCCCCGGAATAGCTGCCATAACTGGTGGTGGAATCACTGATCTGGCAGAAATAA
>CAJAKX010000310.1 GCA_903940425.1 uncultured Opitutia bacterium
CGTTTTTCGGCGTCGACGCCCTTATCACGAATTTCCACCAGCCGCGCTCCACCCTGCTCTGCCTCGTCGCCGCCTTCCTCACGCCGGGCTCGACCGACGGCATCGCGTGGATCAGGGAAATCTACGCCGAGGCCATCGCCCGCGAGTACCGGTTCTTCAGCTACGGCGACGCCATGCTGATCCTCTGACGGAAGCCGGCGGCGCCGGACGGCCGTTTCAAGCCCGCGTTTCCTGCAGGGCCTCCAGCACGACCGGCATGGATTCCTTCCAGTTGGCCGGGTACTGCTCCGACACCTCAAACGCCAGCCGCCGGCCGTCCGGCGCGGCTTCCGCCACCCGTTGCAGCACCAGGGCCTTGAGTTCCGCCGGCGGCAGTTCGTAGCAGCCGACGTTGAGGTTCGACCAGAACAGCCGGTCCGGCCACGCCGCCCGGGCCTCGGCCAGGGTCAGGTCGCCCTCCGGTGGCGGGGTGAGCGACTCGACCAGGTCGATCGGCGCCCGTGCGATCTGTTGCCGGCAACTGGCCAGCCGGCCGTCGTAATGGCACCCGATGAGCTTGCCCGCGGCATGGAGCATCGGGAAAAATTCCTCGTAGACAGGCAGCAGGAACTCCTCGTAACGGCGGGGTCCCAGCGTGTCGGCGGTGAAATTCTCCAGGTTGGACAGGTAGCGGCCCGGCCCCCGGGCGACGATTTCGACGATGCAACGGAAGTTTTGCAGCAACGCGGCGTACAACCGCCGCACCTCCGTCTCGTACTCGGACAGGTGCCAGCAGAAGTTTTCCAGCCCGGCGAAATCGACGAGGATCTGCTGCAGCGGCGTGCGCCACAGTTCCGGGATGGCGATTCCCCAGGGCGGCAGCGCCGCCGCCTCGGCCTCGTAGGCGTGGTAGCGCGGCGTGAAATCGGTGTGCTCGGCGATGTAGGTCATCACCCGGTAGTCCTGCGGGGTTTCGAGAAAATACTTCTTGTTCCAGCCGCTCTCCCACGTGGCGTGGATCTCGCCCACCGGGGTGCGCCGGATCTGGCGGCGCATCGGTTGGCCCGCCTCCGCGTGGTTTTCCTCGATGATCTCCACGTCGCGGAACCTGGTCTCGAACGTGCGCAGATACCAGGTCACGCCCAGACCATTTTCATACATCGGCCGCCATGCCGGGTCATCGGCGGTGTGGCGCCATTCGTTCCAGTAGATGGTATAGGGAATCTGCTCGGGCCGTTCGCCCGACCAGAAGGCTTCGATCCGTTCGCGTAGGTTCATCGGTCAGTCCACGTTTATACCGCGTGCGGTCCGAGGGAAAGCCCAAGGCGCCGCCATTCACAAAGTCCGCCGCGCCGGTTGCCAGAGGCTATCCGAAAACCTTGCTATGCTGCCCGGTGGAGGGCGCTGCGCCGTCAGCGCCGCTCGGGCATTTGGCGGCGACAGCGCGCCGCCCTCCAAGTTCCGACAGTTTTCGGATAGCCTGCAGTCAGGACGGCCCCGCCTATCGTGACTGGAGATTTGCCTTTGCGCGGCAAGCTGCTAGATAACCAGACCACATGGGGTTCTTCATCCCTTCCACAACAATCAATTCCTTCCTTATGAAACGTTCGCTCCAGTTCCTCGCCCTCGGTGCGATGGTCCTCGGCCTGTTCGCCTCCGCCCAGGCCGCCGTCGAAACCTACAAGATTGATCCGGTGCACTCGTCGGTCGGATTCACGATCCGCCACTTTTTCACCAACGTCCCCGGCGCCTTCACCAAGTTTGCCGGGACCATCGCGGTGGACCGCGACCACCTCGAGAACAGCACCGTCGAAGCCAGGATCGAAGTGGCCAGTGTCGACACCCGCAACGGCATGCGTGACGACGATCTGCGCAGCAACAATTTCTTCTCCGCGGCAAAACTCCCCGCCATCACCTTCAAGAGCAAATCCTGGAAGAAAACGGGGGAGGACACCTTCGACGTCACCGGCGATCTCACGATCAGGGATGTCACCAAGGAGGTGGTCCTGAAGACGAAGTCCCTGGGTTTTGGCCCCGGGATGAAAGGCGCGATGCTGTCCGGCTGGGAGGCTTCAACGACGCTCAACCGGAACGATTTTGGCATTACAACCTATCCGAAGGTGCTCGGTGACGACGTCGCCGTCACGATCACCATCGAGGCCGATCTGCAGAATTCAAGCAAACTGACCGACGGTTAAATTGCAGAAAGGACGGCCTCGCTGGTCGTCCTTTTTTGCCGTTGATTCGGCCTGCCCCGTCCGCGACGGCGGCGGACCCTGGCCCCGTGTCCGCGATGGTGGCTGCCGGGCCGGTTGACACCGCTTCCGCCCGCGCCGTAGCCTTGGGACATGGCCAAACCCGCCTACTCGCTGGAATTCGAGAAGCCGCTGCGCGAGCTCGAGAAGCATCTTGACCAGCTTCACCAGCAGTCCCTCGAGAACCATCTCGATCTTTCCGGCGAGATTGCCGCCCTCGAAAAGAAGCTCGAGGCGGCGAAGCGGGAAATCTATGCCGGCCTCACGCCGTGGCAGCGGGTGCAGATCGCCCGCCATCCCAAACGGCCCTACTCGCTCGACTACATCCAAGCCCTCTTCGAGGGCTTTCAGGAGCTGCACGGCGACCGGCAATATCACGACGACCAGGCGCTCATCGGCGGCCTGGCGTTTTTCGAGGGCCAGGCGGTCATGCTGCTCGCCCAGCAGAAGGGCCGCGAGACCAAGGAGAAAATCTCGCGCAACTTCGGCATGCCGCATCCCGAGGGTTATCGGAAGGCGCTGCGCCTGATGAAAATGGCGGCCCGGTTCGGCCTGCCCGTCATCTCCTTCATCGACACCCCGGGTGCCTTCCCCGGCATCGGCGCCGAGGAGCGTCATGTGGCGGAAGCCATCGCCGTCAACCTGCGCGAAATGGCGATGCTGGGGGTGCCGACGATCGCTGTCGTCATCGGCGAGGGCGGCTCCGGCGGCGCGCTCGGCATCGGCGTGACCGACCGCGTGCTCATCCTCGAAAACAGCTACTATTCCGTCATCTCCCCCGAAGGCTGCGCGGCGATCCTCTGGAAGGACGCGGCCGCGGCCGCCAAGGCCGCCGAGGCGTTGCGGCTGAACGCCCAGAACCTCGCGGAATACAAGATTGTCGAGGAGGTCATCCCCGAGCCCCTCGGCGGCGCGCACAACGACCCCGGGCAGACCATCGCGGCCGTCAAGGCCGCCCTGCACCGGTACCTCAGGGAACTGCAGGCGCTCTCGCCGGAGGAATTGCTCGACCAGCGCTATGAGCGCTACCGCCATCTCGGCCTCTACGAGGAGGCCGGTGCGATGAAAAGCTGAAGCTCGCGCCGCATGGAGTGCAGCGCAGTCCGGTGGAGGGCGTTCTGCTGGCCAGCAGAATCAGCGCCGTTCGGGCATTCGGCGGCGACTCTGCTGTACAGCAGAGCGCCGCCCTCCAAGTCCTGACGATTTTCGGATAGCCTCTGCGGATGCCGGTCGGCGGACTCTCTCACTTCCGCTCCGTCAGCAGCTCGCAGCGCGTCGCGCGTTTCGCCGCCGGATCATAGTCCACCAGCACGCCGGAGAGCCGGACATCGCCCTCGGCCACCGGGAACCGGCGCGGAATGCCGTCGAGAAACCGGCCGATGACCGGCTCGATCATCCGTCCGAGCACGCTCGCATACGGACCGGTCATGCCGGCGTCGCACAAAAACGCCGTGCCCTTGGGCAGCACGCCGGCGTCAGCCGTGGGCACATGCGTGTGCGTGCCGATCACCGCAACCACCCGGCCGTCGAGGTACCAGCCCAGCGCCTGCTTTTCGGAAGTAGCCTCGGCGTGAATTTCCACAAAAACGGCGTCCATCCGGCCGGCGAGTTGCGCCAGCATGCGGTCGCTGGCCAGGAACGGGCATTCGGCCTTGAGGTTGAGATACTGCCGCCCCAGCACGGTGAACACGGCGAGCCGGAAGCCGTCCTTTTCGAGCACGACGTGGTCGCGCCCCGGACAGGCGGCGGGCAGATTCGCCGGCCGGCAGACACGCTCCAGCTGCACGATCTCGGTTTCAAAACCCTTCTGGTCCCATAGGTGGTCGCCGAGCGTGACGGCATCGACCCCCGCCTCGAGCAGCGAGCGCGCCGTGGCGGCGGTGAGACCCGAACCGCCGGCGGCGTTTTCCCCGTTGGCGATCACAAAATCAAGTCCGTGCTCTTCGCGCAGCCGCGGCAGACACCCGGCCACGATCTCCCGGCCCGGCTGGCCCACGATGTCCCCGATGAAAAGGAATTTCACCATGCGCCGAAGCTCGGAGTTTCCCCGTCGCAGGTCGAGCGCCGAAAAGGGACAGGTCAGCGCGCGATCATGCCGTGATTTGGGTTGAAATCTCCACCCATTCGCACGCATTACGAGGGTCGATGGCTGCGGAAACCACGCTTCCCCCCGGCTGCGGGATTCTCGTGCTCGAGGACGATGCCCCCCTGCGCAAGCGGCTGGCCGCGCATCTGCGCAACCTCGGCGCCGAAGTGACCGAGGCGGCCCGCCTGGAGGAGGCCCGCCGCCTGCTGCGCGAGCTGCGGTTCGAGTTCGCGCTGGTCGACCTGCACCTCCCCGACGGCGAGGCGCTGGAGCTGCTGCGCGAAGGCGCTTTTTCCGAAAACACCGGCGTGGTCGTGATGACCGCGTTCGGCGGCGTGCAGCGGGCGGTGGAGGCGATGCGGCTCGGCGCGGGCGATTATCTCGCCAAGCCGTTCGAGCCCGAGGAACTGCCGCTGGCGTTTCTCCGCTGCCGCCGCACGCAAATCGCCGCGCGGCGCGAGGAACATCGCGCGGCGGAGACGGCCGGCGAGGCCGACCGGATCTTTTTCGGCCGGAGTCTCGACGCCGTGCGCACGCAGCTGGAGACGATCATTGCGACCGAACGCCGCCTGGAGCGCCGTCTGCCGCCGGTGCTCATCGAGGGCGAAACCGGCACCGGCAAGAGCGTCCTCGCCCGCTGGCTGCACCGGCAGGGCCCGCGCGCCGCCCGGCCGTTCATCACGATCAGCTGCGCGGCGCTGCCCGAGACGCTCGCCGAGGCCGAACTCTTCGGACACGAACGCGGCGCGTTCACCGACGCCAAGCGCGCCCGCATCGGCCTGTTCGAAGCGGCCGACGGCGGGACGCTGTTCCTCGACGAGATCGGCCTGCTTGCCCCGGCCACCCAAGCCAAGGTGCTGGCCGCCGTCGAGGACGGCACCATCCGCCGGCTGGGCGGCACGCGCGAGATCGCCGTGGACACGCGGCTCATCGCCGCCAGCAACCGTCCCCTGGCCGACCTCGTGAAGCAGGGGGCGTTTCGCGAGGACCTTTACCACCGGCTCGATCTCCTGCGCATCGCGCTGCCGCCGCTGCGTGAACGCGGCACCGACATCGTGGCGCTCGCCCGCCACCTGCTCGAGCGGATTGCCGTCCGCCACCGACTGGCCGGATTGACGATCACGCCCGGGGGCGAGGCGCGTCTGCTGGCGCAACCGTGGCGGGGCAATGTGCGGGAACTGGCCCACGAGATCGAACGGGCCGTGATCTTCAGCGGCAGCACCGCGCTGGACTTTTCGCATCTCGACGGACCGGCCGTCGCGCCCGCGGGCGGCTGGCGCAATCCCGCGTGGAGCCTGCCCGCAGCCGGCTTCTCGATCGACGCGCTGGAGAACGAACTCATCGCCGAAGCGTTGCGGGAGACCGGCAACAACGTCTCCGCCGCCGCGCGCCGCCTCGGCGTCACGCGCGAGTTTATTCGTTACCGCCTGCCGGGCGGAAAACCCGGTCCCTGAGTTTTATTCCCCGAAGGGTCCGGTTGACCGCAACCAGTGCCCGCCCTCCACGTCACCTTGCTTTGGTGGTGCTCACCCAATTCGTCGATACGCCAAAACACGCAAACAGCGACTCGATCCACGCAAGCAATTGACGGTCAATACCGCAACTCGGAGATGCCACCATTGGCGCGCGCCGTGCAGAATATGGGGACACAACGGAAACGATATCCGATTAATTTCAGATGCGAGGCTATCCGAAAACCCTGCTGCGCTGCCCGGTGGAGGGCGCTGCTCCGTCAGCGCCGCTTGGGTATTTGGCGGCGACAGCGCGCCGCCCTCCAAGGTCTGACGGTTTTCGGATAGCCTCGAGTATCCTGCGCGCGCTTCGAAAGACAGCCTGTATGCTGCTGGCCTGCGGCCTTCCCCTGGTCATCCAGTCCGCCGCCCGTGCGACTGAGGACACCGCGATCACTGCGGTGACTTCGAGAGC
>CAJAKX010000311.1 GCA_903940425.1 uncultured Opitutia bacterium
AGGCGTTCAAGGCGTTGAGCAGCAGCTGCGCCGCGAGCCGCAGGCCGATCAGGACTGCCACGAGGGTTAGGACCATGACATCACTTCAAACGCTTTCGCGTGGCGTGCGAAGCCAAAAGCGCACGACTGTCCCCAGCCATGCGCTGTTGCGCGACCGCTGGGCGGCACCGGGATGACGCGCCGTGGGATCGGCAAAGAGGGATTGAAATCCCCCCGCTGGCGGGCATGGTATGGACGCGTGGAAGCCGACAACAAACACGCCAAGCTCACCTTTGAGGCGGCGCTGGCCAAACTCGAATCCATCGTCGAATCGATGGAGTCCGGCCAGGTGCCCCTCGCCGAGCTCCTCGCCAAGTTCGAGGAGGGCAGCAAGTTGCTCAAAGTTTGCGAAGTCCGGCTCAAGGATGCCGAGATGAAGATTGAGCAGCTCAAGAAGCAGAAGGAAGGCGTCGCCTTCACGCCGTTCGAAACCGAGCGCGGCGGCTAGCCGCCCGGGGCCTCCCCACCGATCCCAGGATGAATCCATCCGCTTCCGACCGAACCGCCGCGCCTCCCCTTCTGCCGCGGCTGCTGGACCAGATTCGCAGCCCGAATGACGTCAAGGCCCTCCCCGCGGACCAGTTGCCGCGTCTGGCGGAGGAATTGCGCGACGAAATCATCACCGTAACCTCGTCGAACGGCGGGCATGTGGCGCCCAACCTCGGCGTCGTCGAGCTCACCATCGCGCTGCACCGCGTCTTCAACACCCCGGAGGACCAGCTCGTGTTCGACGTCGCCCACCAGGGTTACGCGCACAAGCTCCTCACCGGCCGCCGGGGCGAGGCCTTCCGCCGGCTGCGCCAGTCCGGCGGCGTGAGCGGCTTCCTCTACCGCCCCGAGAGCCCGCATGACTGCTACGGCGCGGGTCACGCCGGCACCGCCCTCTCCGCCGCGCTCGGCATGGCCACCGCCCGCGACCTCCGCGGCTCGCACGAGCATGTCGTCGCCATCTGCGGCGACGCGGCGTTCACCTGCGGCATCACCATGGAGGCGCTCAACAACATCGTCGCCTGCACCAAGCGCCTCATCGTCATCCTCAACGACAACGAATGGTCGATCGCCAAGAACGTCGGCGCCATGGCGAAATACCTCAACCGCCTCAGCACCAGCTCCACCTACAACAAGATCCACCACGACTTGGAAAAGTTTTTCACCAGCCTGCCGCACGGCCCCGAGATGCACCACCTCTGGGTGAAGTGGAAGCGCGAGACCAAGGACTTCTTCGTCGAGTCCAGCCTGTTCGAGAAATACGGCCTGCGCTACTTCGGTCCGATCGACGGCCACAACATCGGCGAACTCGTCAAGAATCTCGAGTTCGCGAAGCAGAGTGACGGCCCCATCCTGCTGCACGTCCTCACCAAGAAGGGCCTGGGCCTCGAGGCCGCGCAGAAGTCGCCCGAGAAATTCCACGGGCTCGGCTCGTTCGACCCCGTCACCGGTGAAAGCCGGAAGCCGGCGCCCGGCACGCCGCCCAACTATCAGGACGTCTTTGGCCAGGCCCTCGCCCGCTTCGCCAAGGCCAACCCGCGCATCGTCGGCATCACCGCCGCCATGCCGAGCGGCACGGGACTCTCCGCCCTCGCCGCCGAGTGTCCGCGGCAGTTCTTCGACGTCGGCATCGCCGAGGAGCACGCCGTGCTCTTCGCCGCCGGCCTGGCCACGAAGGGCCTCCGGCCGGTCTGCGCCATTTACTCGACGTTCCTCCAGCGCGCCTACGACCCCGTCATTCACGACGTCTGCCTGCAAAACCTGCCCGTCGTCTTCTGCCTCGACCGCGCCGGCCTCTCCCCCAACGACGGCCCCACGCACCACGGGCTCTTCGACCTCGCCTACGCCCGCTGCATACCCAACGCCGTCGTCATGCAACCGAAGGATGAGGACGAGCTGGTCGACCTGCTGCACACCAGCCTGCAGCTCAACGCCCCGACGTTCCTCCGCTACCCGCGCGGCGCCGCCCGCGGCGTGCCGCTGAAACCCCAGCCGGCGACCGTGCCCGTCGGCCAGGCGGAGATGCTCCGGCCCGGTTCAAATCTCATGATCTGGGCGCTCGGCCCGATGGTGCACGACGCGCTCCGGATCGCGGAAAAGCTCGCCGCCGAGGAGGGGCTCTCGTGCGGCGTCGTCAATGCCCGCTTCGTCAAGCCCCTCGACCGCACGCTGCTGCTCAGCCAGGCCGCGTGCATTCCACTGCTGGTCACGATGGAGGACCACGTGCTCGCCGGCGGTTTCGGCAGCGCGGTGCTCGAGGTGCTGCACGAGGCCGACTGCCCGGTGGCGGTCGAGCGCATCGGCTGGCCCGACCGGTTTGTGGAGCACGGCACCAACGTGGACGTCCTGCGCGCGGCCTACGGTCTGTCGTTCGACGACATTTACCGACGGGTGAAGGAGCGCTACCGCAACCTCAGCACCGCGGCGGTGGAAATCGACGCGTGAAGCGCCGCTCCACGCAGCCAGACGGCGAACAGCGGCGGGTGAGGACTGCGAGTTGGCGTGATTCTTTGAAGATACAAATATCGTGCCCTCGGTGCAGAAAGGTCCTTTTTATATATGTCATGCGTTTCACGACACGACTACCCCACTGGATGCTGGCGCTGGCCGGATCCAGCGCCCTGACGATGGCGGCCGAACCGCCGCCCGAGCTTGCCCCGGTCGAATACGTCTACAAGCAGGTGGGTGATGTGGCCCTGAAGGCCTGCGTGTTTGCGACACCCCAGTCACACGCAAAGCGCCGGCCGGCCGTGGCCGTGTTTCACGGCGGCGGCTGGAGCATCGGGAAAATCGAGTGGACCTTCGGGGACGCGCGGCTGTTTGCCGCCGAGGGTTTCATCGGGGTCGGCGTGCAATACCGCCTTTCCAACAAGGCCGACGTGACACCCATCGAGGCGATCGCCGACGCCCGCGATGCGATCCGCTGGATCCGGCAGCATGCGGACACGCTCGGCATCGATCCCAAGCGGATCGTCGCCCTCGGGTGGTCGGCCGGCGGGCACCTCGCCGCCTGCGCCGCGGTTTTCACCGATCCTCTGGCTGAGATCGAAGTCAGTTCGGCCCCGAATGCTCTGGTGCTCTGGTTTCCGGCGCTGGCGCTCGAATACGACAAGACGATGCCCCAACTCCTCCAGGGACGCGCGGACTGCCTGAAACTGTCGCCCGACCAGTATGTCCGTCCGGGTTTGCCGCCAACGCTGATTCTGATCGGCCGCCAAGACACCGCCACCCCGCTAGTCGGGGCGGAGAAATTCTGCCGGTTGATGCGCGTCGCTGGCAACCGATGCGACCTGCATGTCTACGATAATGTCGGCCACCAGTTCGAGGATGCGCCGGGGCACATCGATCCGCAGGTGTCCGCCGATTCCAAGCAGCGGTCGCTGCGTTTCCTGCGTGACGTGGGCATGCTGACCCCGGAGGACGCAGCGGCGGCGCAGCCCTAGCCGGGCAACGAGCCCGGGATTCTTCCGCACCGCGGCGTCACTGGTTCAACAGGTGATCCGCGGCCAGGACCATGAAGAGATAATCCGTCGTGCCGCCGCCGAGCACATATTCGGTCTGCTGCCACAGGTAGGGCCACTCGAGCAGTTCGGGGAAATCCGGCCGGATCAAGGCCGTGCCCGAGCCGATGCCGCCGGGAATGTAAGTCCAGTCTGCCCGGTTGAAACCATAAGCCACGGTGAGCGACCTGGCGCCGACGCCCGAGGCGAACGAGGCGGTGTTGGCGCCGGGATGACTGCCGAGCACAAAATCGATGGCGTTCAGCATGTAGTCCGCGGGAAAGATGTCCGGACAGGCGGTGTGCAGGTAATATTGCTCCATGCCGAAGCGCTGAATGTCCCAGCCCGCGCCCCAGATGTCGGGTTCGTAGGGCACACCGTAAGGCGTCTGCCGCGCCCGCCGGTCGATTTCGACGCGGTAGGTTTTCAGCGCCTCCCGAATTTTTCGCCGGTAGGCTTCGTCGTTGACCAGCGCCAGTGACCGCGCCACCAGCCAGCTGGGGTCCACCCTTTCCCAACTGAGCTCCCCGGCCGCCGGCTCCAAGTGCCGGCTGATCTGGTCTGCATGGCCGACCAGAAAATCAGCATACTGGCGGTCCTTCGTGGCCGCGAGCAGCTCGACCGCCGGGCCCACGCGTTGGAGAGGATCCTTCTCCTTGGTTGATTCCCATAGTTGCCGGGCGATCTGCAGGCAGTCCTGCGACAGTCCGTCGTTGAAGCCCCGCAGGGCGCGCGCCGCCGCCGCCAGACCGGCGGCCACCTGCAGTTCGCGCCTCGGATTATCCTCGGTGAACACCCAGCGGTCGTCGGCCGAGCCGGGCCGGCCGACCGGAGGCACCACAACGGCGGGAGTCTTGGAATCGAAGACTTTATTATCAGTCAGATTCGTGGGGTCGCCGAGCATCACGTATTGCCGCAAGGTCGGTTCGATGATGCCGCGATACAGCCGGCCCATGGACTTGTAGCCGCCCACGATGGAAAGCGCGCCGTGCTCGATCTGCTGGAGGATGTCGGGCTTGCCGTCCGGCTGGTGGAGTTCCACGACGTGATTCTGCTGGTCGATGGTGGTCTCGTCGTAGTCGACGTGGAACTCCTCGTAAGCGAGCGCCAGGCCGCGGATGGTCTCGGACTGCGACTCGACGCGCAGATCGTAATCGCCCGCGTCGTGCCAGCCGCCCTGGTTCAAACCCGGCACGTGTTCGCCGGGCTGGAATGCGGTGAACGTGGACGGCCCCTGGGCATAACCGTCAAAAAGGATGCAATTGACCGGCGCCATCCGCGCATCGTCCAGATGACAGGCGCCGTGCCAGACCTGATACCGATCGGTCACCTGCATGTGGCACATCTGGATGGGCAGGAAGTATTCCAGGGTGGGCTGCCAGACGTGCCGCTTGAACACCTCCGGGTTGATTTGGAAAGGCGAGGTCCGGCAGTCGCCGTATTGCACGACGTACATGCCCGGCTTTTCCACCGCCGTGAAATCGAACTGGAAATAGTGATACCTCAGGAAGCGGCCCCAGTCCTTCGGCGAGGTTTCCAAAACCTTCTCGAGACCGCCGTCCTCCGAAATTCTGAAGAGCGCAGCGGGCAGCCGGCGCTCGTCGCGGACATCGGTCTCGATCACCGCCACCTTCGGCTGCTTGGGATGATAGCCCACTTGGGAGAGCTGGACGACGGGCGGCGACTCCCAGCCGGGAATGGCATGAGGCGTGACCAGCCACTCGATGGCGTTTTTGGTCGCGCCCGGCGGCACCAGTGAACGCACGACGAACCAGCCATTGTTATGCCGGGCCCGGCCGTCGATCAACTGGAGGTCGCCTCCCGCGACATCCACAATGGTCATGCGCTGCTCTTCCGATTCCGGCGCGACGATCAGCTTTTTGCCGGTGGCGAGAGGGACGATCTGATATTCCTTCTGCTCATCCCGATATCCCGGTCCATCGGCCTGCCGCGGAAAAATGCCGGACTGGCGGTCCATGTAGTAGGTCCTGCCGAAGAAAATCCCCGGGAAGAGCTCCAGGTTGAAACCGACCTTGCCGATCCACTCCTCCGGCAGCGGCTGGTCGAGATCAATGATGATTCGGAACGACTGGCCGGCGGGCTTGATTCTCAGGACATAGCTGAAATGGAGCTTCGGATAAATGATGGGATTGTAGCCCACCTGGTCTCTCTCGGGGTCGGGATATTCCATCCGCACACTGATCTCCTCTTGCTGCCGGTCCACCCTGCGCTTCCCGACTTTGGGCATGGGTTGCCACTGGCCCGGCGTGGGTTCGAGGCGCAGGTCGCCATTGGTGGCGACGCGCCGGCCGTTTTGAATCACGCCCACGCCGCCCTGGTGTCCCTCGGGATAAAAATCATGCGCGAGCATGACGTTGAGTCCGGGCATCTCCAGGTATTCCTGCTCGTTGATCGTCAGGCCATCCGTGGATTTCGGCGCCTCCGCGCGACCGATGGCACAGATCCAGGAAGTGATAAGCAGGCCGAGCAGGAAAGGCAGATGTCGTTTCATGGGAGGGTTCATCGATGGTGCTGTACCTGACAGTCCGCACCCCGGATGGGTGCGCAAGTCCGAAAGAACCATCTTTGAGCAAGAAGAGAGCTTCCCGGGATGTGCGCATCCCCGTTCAATCCTCCGGCCGAGCCGAACCACCTGCCGGCGGACGCCGGTGGCCTTGACGGCGCGCAGCGGTCGTGCGATAACGCGGGCGACCGCCGGGCGGATCACGCCTTGAACCGCTCGGGGACTCACGGCGATTGGTACCACCATCAGGAACAAAGGAGGAAAGGGCCATGCAACTGACCACCGTCAGAATCGAGAAGCCGGACGCCATCAACTTCATCCTCGGACAGACTCACTTCATCAAGACGGTCGAAGACGTGCACGAAGCGCTGGTGAACGCGGTGCCGGGCATCAAGTTCGGCCTGGCGTTCTGCGAGGCCTCGGGCAAGTGCCTCGTGCGCTGGTCAGGCACGGACGTGACGATGATCGAGCTGGCCAAAAAGAACGCGCTGGCCGTCGCCGCCGGGCATACGTTCATCGTTTTCCTCGGCGAGGGCTTTTATCCCGTCAACGTGCTCAACGCGATCAAGGGGGTGCCGGAGGTATGCCGCATCTTCTGCGCCACGGCCAATCCAACGGAGGTGATTGTGGCCGCGACGGATCAGGGACGCGGCGTCCTGGGCGTGGTCGACGGCTCGCCGCCGCTGGGCGTGGAGGACGAGCCGGACATCGCCTGGCGCAAGGATTTGCTGCGCAAGATCGGCTACAAGCTGTGATGCGCGATCAGACGGTCCCACATGGAGTCACCGAGGGCACAGCGCCCAAGCCATGAGAACGAACCGGTATGGATGGCTGCTGGCGGGGATCGCGGCGACTGGCTGGGTGGCTGGCAACCTGGCAGGCGCCGAACCGCGCCAGACGGGAAAGGAGGAAAGCACCATGAAACTGACAAGCGTCGCCTTCACGGAAGGACGACCGATTCCGGCGAACCACACCTGCGACGGCGCGGACGCATCCCCGCCATTGCACTGGAGCGAAGCCCCGGCGGGCACCCGGAGCTTCGCGCTCATCTGCGACGATCCGGACGCGCCCGTGGGCACGTGGGTGCACTGGGTGATCTACGGATTGCCGGCGACGGCCGTTGAGCTGCCCGCGATGGTCGCGCCGACGGAGTCGCTGCCCAACGGTGCGAAGCAGGGTCTGAATGATTTCCGGCGCGTGGGTTACGGCGGGCCGTGTCCGCCGCCGGGCGGACCGCATCGTTATTTTTTCAAGCTCTACGCGCTGGACACCGAACTGCCGCTGAAACCCCGGGCCACCAAACTGGATCTGCTGCGCGCGATGGCGGGCCACATTCTGGCCGAGACGCAGTTGATGGGCACCTACCAGCGGGCGCGGTGAATACCGCTGTCAAGGGAAACCCTCGCATGCTGCGACGAAGTTGGAATCAGAGTTTTCCGCCTCACGCTGCGGACGCAAAGATCGCAACGTTAGGAATGATTAACCCCCAACTCTCCTTCGCGCCCTTGGCGCACTTTGCGTGAGGAAGGACATGTGCCCGATACCCGCACCCATCGAGGTCCGCACCCTGAGGACGCCGGGCTTTTTGCCTCATCCGCCTGGCCGCAATTGCGCCGCGCGACCGCAGATCTGTGCTGGCTGTTGAGCCGGGACTATGCGGTGCCGTCGGCGTTGAAGCTGGTTGGCGACCGTTACCAACTCGCGGTCCGGCAGCGCGCCGCCGTTGAGCGATGCGCCTGCTCCGAGGCGTCCCGGGCCCACCGGGAAGCCCGCCGGGCGGGCGCCGAGCGCCTGGCGGGCCGCGCGCTCTGGCTGGACGGTTACAATGTGCTCACGACCATCGAGGTGGCGCTGGGAGGAGGAGTGATCCTGGCAGCCGGCGATGGAAATTATCGCGACATCGCCAGTATGCACGGCACCTATCGCAAAGTGGCCGAAACCCTGCCGGCTTTGGAACTGCTCGGGCGGATGACGGCCGTCTACGGCGTCACCACGTGGATCTGGTTCCTCGACCGTCCGGTATCGAACAGCGGCCGGTTGAAGAAAATCATGGCGGTGCTGGCGGCGGAGCGAAACTGGCCGTGGCAGATCGAATTGGTCCAGAATCCGGATGAGGTCCTCGCGGCGACGGCGGAAATCATCGTCACCGCCGACAGCGTCGTCCTGGACCGGTGCCAGCAGTGGTTCAACCTGACCCGCGAGGTCGTCGACCGGCACATCCCCCATGCCAACGTCGTGCCGCTAGCTGGCGAATAGGTCCTCTTCGTCCTATGGGACTCATGGCAATTTGCGCCAAACTACGGCTTGGCGAAGACCGGCCCGCCGGCTAGACTGCGAACCAAAGGTACCCATGGTGGATGGTCCGATTGTCTTTGCGGGTTTGATGCCGCACGCCCCGATTCTCGTGCCGGGCGTGGGGAAGGAACGCCTTGCGGAGGTCACGGCCACGGCGCAGGCCATGGCGACGGTCTCCCGTCATGCCGTGGCGGCACAGCCGGACACTGTCGTGCTTGTTTCCCCCCACTCGCCCCGGCAGCCGGGGGCATTCGGCATCTGGCAGACCCGGAAGCTGCGAGGCTCACTGGAAATGTTCGGGTCACCGGAGGACCGCGTGGACCTGCCGCTCGATCAGGCTTTTGCCGAGCGGCTCGAGGCGACCGCCGCGCGCCGCGAGCTCCGGACCTGGCGGATCACCGGCCAGCCCCTTGATCACGGCGCCGTGGTACCGCTCTGCTATCTCGTTGCGGCGGGATGGAAGGGACCGACGGTGATCCTGAGCCTGAACTACACCGGCGACGGCGGGCTCGACGAGCTGGGCGAGGCCATCGCCGCCACGGCGCAGGAGCTGCACCGGCGCACGGCCGTCATCGCCAGCGGTGACATGAGCCACCGGCTCACCGCCTCGGCACCCTGCGGCTTTCACCCCGAGGCGCACCGATTCGACGAAACGTTCATCGCGCTGCTGCGACAAGGCGCGTTCCACGACATCCAGCGGATCGATGCCAGCTTGCAGGAGGTGGCGGCGGAAGACGTCGCCGATTCCACCACGGTGGCGCTGGCGGCAAGCCGCTACCGGACGGACGGCCATGCCGTGCTGAGTTATGAAGGACCGTTCGGCGTCGGCTACGGCGTGGCGATCCTGTACGAACCGGCGGAAGCCGGCCTGCGGAACGCGGCGACGGAGGCTGCAGACAAAATTGTCTCCCGCTTCGCGGATCTGCCGGCGGTCGCGCGTGGCGCGGTCGAGGCGGAATTCCGCGGCGGATCGAAAACGGCACCGTGCCGGGCAGCCGGGGAGCTGACGGAGCGGCACGGCGTTTTTGTGACGGTGCGAACAGACCAGGGCGGGCTGCGTGGCTGCCGTGGATCGCTGCAGCCGGTGGAAGGCGACCTGGTGCAGGAAACCTGGCACAACGCCGTGGCGACCGCGTTCCATGATTATCGCTTCCCGCCGGTGCAGGCGGCGGAACTGCCCCGGTTGCGGTTCAGCGTTACGGTGCTCGGGGAGCTGGAGGCGGTGGCGTCGCCGGAGGCCCTGGACCCGGCGACCTACGGTGTTCTGGTGACGGCCGCCGATGGACGCAAAGGCGTCCTGCTGCCGGCCATCGCGGGGATCGACTCCGTGGAGCAGCAACTCGCCATCGCGCGGCGCAAGGCGGGCATTGCGCCCGACGAATGGATCGGGATCCAGCGGTTCAAGGCCAGGAGCTTCAAGGAACCGCACTTCGTAGAGGAGGGGGGCTAGGACCATGGCCGGGAAGCCACCCGCATCCGACTATCCGGCCCGGTGGTGGACCATGCTGCCGGACGGCCGGATGGAATGCCGGCTGTGCCCGCGTTTCTGCAAGCTGCAGGAGGGCCAGCGCGGTTTCTGCTTTGTCCGGCAACGGACCGGCGGCGGGATGGTGCTCACGACGTACGGCCGGAGCAGCGGGTTCTGCGTCGATCCGATTGAAAAAAAACCCCTCAACCATTTTCTGCCGGGCACGAGCGTGCTGTCGTTTGGCACGGCAGGGTGCAATCTCGGCTGCCGGTTCTGTCAGAATTGGGACATCAGCAAGGCAAGGGAGTTTGACCGGCTGAGCGATGCCGCGTCGCCGGACGCCATCGCCGCCTCCGCGAAGCGCCTCGGCTGCCACTCGGTCGCGTTCACCTACAACGACCCCGTCATTTTCGCGGAATATGCCATCGAGGTCGCCCAGGCCTGCCGCGCGCAGGGCATCAAGACCGTGGCCGTGACGGCCGGCTACATCACCGACGAGGCGCGGCCCGAGTTTTACCGGGCCATGGACGCGGCGAACGTGGATTTGAAGGCGTTCACGGAGGATTTCTATCACCGCCTCTGCTACGCCCAGCTCCAGCCGGTGCTCGACACCCTCGTGTACCTGCGACGGGAAACCGACGTCTGGTTCGAGGTCACCACCCTGCTGATTCCGGGGGAGAACGACAGCCGCGGGGAACTCGATCGGGCCTCCGACTGGTTTGCCGCCAACCTCGGGCCAGACGTGCCGTGGCATTTCACCGCGTTCCATCCCGACTTCAAGATGCTCGACAAGCCCCCAACGCCGCCCGCCACCCTCGCGCGGGCGCGGGAGATCGCCCGCGCCAAGGGGCTGAAGCATGTGTACACCGGCAACATCCACGACCGCACGGGCGGGAGCACGTGGTGCCCGGCCTGCGGCGCGCTGCTCATCGAACGCGACTGGTATGAACTGGGCGCGTACAATCTGGACGGCAACCGCTGCCGGGCGTGCGGGTGCGAGATCGCCGGCCGGTTCGAGCGCCAGCCCGGAACGTGGGGCGCGCGCCGCCTGCCCGTGCGGCTGGGTTGAATCCCATCTCTATTTACAGCGGCAAAATCAGGGCTAGACTGCCGGCCATCGGCGTCGAGCTGCGCTTCGAGGCCGGCATGTGCGGCCGGCGGCGGCTCCTCGACCGGGTGTTCAGATCAAAACCACCAACCCACAGGAGGGCCCATGCCCGCAACCAAGTTGAAAGAATTCCTGGACAGCCGCGGCATCAAATACGTCAGCCTCCAGCATTCCCCGGCGTACACGGCGCCGGAGATCGCGGCGTCGGCCCACGTCTCGGGCCGCGACTTCGCCAAAACGGTCATCGTCAAAATCGGCGGGGCGATGGCCATGGTCGTGCTGCCGGCCAACCGCAAGCTGGTGCTCGCCGACCTGCGCGAAATGCTGGAAACCGACCGGGTCAAACTGGCCACCGAGGAGGAATTCAAAGGCGCCTTTCCCGATTGCGAAATCGGGGCCATGCCTCCGTTCGGCAATCTGTACGGGATGCCCGTGTATGTGGCATCGATTCTGGCCGCGGAGTCGGAGATCGCCTTCACCGCCGGCACGCATACCGACGTCATCAAGATGGCCTACCGGGACTTCGCGCAGCTCGTCAACCCGCAGTCCCTCGATTTTGTCACCACGTAGCCGGTCAGCCCGGAGTCCAGATCGAACCGAACTCCGGGTCGAACAGCCGCCGGTAGGTGCGCACGATCATGCCGTCGGTCAGTCCGGCGAGCCAGTCGCAGATGCGCCGCGCCTTGCCGGCCACGGTCGTCTCGGCGTCGATCAGCGCACCCGCGTTGCGCGGCAGGATGCGGATCACGCGGGGGCCGGTCTCCACATAGTTGCACCAGCACGAATCCCACAGGCTGGAGAGCACCAGCCGCGCCTTGTGCTCCATCTGATGGAGCTGCGGGCTCTCGAAGATGATGTCGTTGGCCAGCTTCTTGAAAAACGCCGCCTCGCGCTCGGCCTCGGGCGCCACGACCAGCTCGAAGCGGTAGCGGTTGGTCTTCGCCGCCATGAAGTTGTCGCGCTCGCGCAGCCGGCACGCCTGGATGAAGCGGCCGATCTTCATCGAGAACACGCTCTCGAGCCGGTCGCCATGGATGGCGTCGAACAGCGTGTCGAGCAGCCGCTGCTGCCCGGCGTCGATGGCCTCGCCCGCCGCCCAGCGCTCGATGCGCTCCAGGGTGAGGAAACCGGCCTTCACGCCGTCGACGATGTCGTTGAGTGAATAGGCCGCGTCGTCGGCCCAGTCCATGACCTGGCACTCGACGCTCTTGAAGGCGTTGAGCGCCTCGCCCGCGTGCAGGGCCGCCGGGATTTCCTCGCCGGCCAACACGTAGTCGCGATAGACGCGCTGCGGATCATAGAGGAAATGCTGGGACGGGGGCGTGGGAAACTCGCCGTAAAGCTTCTTGTATTTGAGCACGCCGTCCAGCAGGGCGCGGGAAGGCTGCATGCCGCGCACGCCGCTCTCGTTCTGGTAGATCGTCTCGGTCAGGAGGTGCAGCGTCTGGGCGTTGCCCTCGAAGCCGCCGTGCGTCTTCATCAACTCCTGCAGCGTGCGTTCGCCCTGGTGCCCGAAGGGCGGGTGGCCGAGGTCGTGCGCCAGGCAGATGGCCTCCACGAGGTCGGAGTCGATGTGGAACTGGTCGCGCATCGGCCGGCCGCGGCTGACCAGGTAGTGGCAGATCGACCGGCCGATCTGCGCCACCTCCATCGAGTGCGTGAGGCGCGTGCGGTAGAAGTCGTACTCGCCCGACAGGAACACCTGCGTCTTCGACTGGAGCTTGCGAAATGCGTGCGAATGGATGACGCGATCGCGGTCGACCTGGAAGGCGCTGCGGTAGTCGGGTTTGCGCCGCCCGTCCAGCGTTTCAGCGTCGAAGGCGGTGTAGAACGTGTTCTGCATGGCGGAGGACGTAGGCGCGCCGCGCGAGTGGCGCAAACGAATTTCCGCTTGTGCGCCCTCCCCTGGTGTCCTCGACTACCGGCGGAGCCCCCATGCCCCACCTGCTTTTACCCACCGCGATCGGCCTGTGCGGCCTGGCTTGGAACGACACCGGGCTGACGGCCTTCGCCCTGCCGGGGCGGGACGATGCCGGGACGGCCGGCGATCCCGCCGGCCCCGCCGGTGCCGGCGACCCGGCCCTGCGCCTGGAGGAAGCCCCCGCGTGGATTTGTGAACTGGTGGCGCGGGTGCAGCGGCACCTGGCCGGCGAATTGCAGGACTTCACCGGCGTGCCGCTGGATTACGGCCCGGTGTCACGCTTTGCCCGGCGCGTTTATGAGGCGACCCGGACCGTGGCTGCCGGCCAGACCCGCACCTATGGCGAGCTGGCCGAGATGCTGGAGGAGCCGCCCGACACGAGCCGCGCGATCGGCGCCGTCCTTGGGGCCAACCCGTGGCCGCTCATCGTGCCGTGCCACCGGATCCTGGGCGCGAAGGGCCGCCTCACCGGCTTCTCCGCCGCGGGCGGCGTGCGCACCAAGGCGCGGCTGCTCGTCATCGAGGGCGCGCAGCTGTTGGCGGAATGATCGCCGGAGAAACCGACGGATGGCCCGGCGGTCCGTCCCTGCCGGTCAGCCGGAGTTGCCCGACTTGATGAGACCGGCTTGGAGATTGTTTCCGCATCAGAGCTGGTTAGTGTCCACGGCTAAACCACCTTCCCATATGGCCCTTAAAACCATGCGCGCCATTGCCAAGCTCCGGCCCGGACCCGGCCTCGATCTCATCGAAGTGCCCGTGCCGCAGCCCGGCATCAATGACGTGCTCATCAAAATCAAAAAGACCTCCATCTGCGGCACGGATGTCCACATCTACAACTGGGATGCCTGGGCCCAGCAGACCATCAAACCGCCAATGGTGATCGGCCACGAGTTCGTCGGTGAAATCGTTGAGGCCGGCGGCAACGTCCAGGGCTTCCAGCGCGGCGACCTGGTCGATGGCGAGGGCCACATCGTGTGCGGCCAGTGCCGCAACTGCCTCGCCGGCCGGCGCCACCTCTGCAAGGACACGAAGGGCGTGGGCGTGAACCGCGACGGGGCGTTCGCCGAATATCTGTGCATCCCGGCGAGCAACGCGGTGCACGTGGATCCCTCGATTCCGCTCGACGTGCTCTCGTGCTTCGACCCGCTCGGCAATGCCACGCACACCACCCTGCAATGGGACCTGGTCGGCGAGGACGTGCTCATCACCGGCGCCGGGCCCATCGGCTGCATGGCCACGGCCATCGCCAAGAAATCCGGTGCGCGCAAGATCGTGGTCACCGACGTGAACCCCGTGCGCCTCGCTCTCGCGCTGCGCATGGGTGCCACCCGCGTCGTCGACGTGTCGCGCGAAAACCTGCACGACGTGCAGCGCGAGATCGGCATGAAGGAAGGCTTCGACGTGGGACTGGAGATGTCCGGCAGCCCGCGGGCGTTGAACGACATGATCGACAACATGTATCACGGCGGGCGCATCGCGCTGCTCGGCATCATGCCCGAGAAGGCGGCCATCGACTGGAACAAGGTCGTCTTCAACATGCTCACCATCCGCGGCATTTACGGCCGCGAGATGTACGAGACGTGGTACAAGATGACCGCCCTCATCCAGAGCGGCCTCGACATCACGCCGGTCATCACCCACCGCTTCCCCTTCACTGGATTCCAAGAGGGCTTCCGCCTCATGCGCTCCGGCCAGTCGGGCAAGATCATCCTCGACTGGGAGGGCGGCTGAGGCGGATTCATTCCCTCACGGGTGCGGTTGGCTCGGAGGTGGAGCCCGCCGTCCCTGGCGGGCTGAACCTGCCGGGACGGCAGGTTTCACCAATGCCTAGTCTGAGGGTGTCTTTGGTGCGGGAAAAATGGCCGCGGCCGGTGCGGTTCAGCCCATGCTCAGGTGGTTCACCAGTTCGCCGACCGCGATCGCCAGGCCGGCGGACAGCAGCGTGCCAATGAGCACGTACTCCAGCGACGCCCGGTCGTCGATGTGCCGGATGTGCGCAAACGCCTTCGCCACGAGCACAAACCCGACGGCCTCATAGTGGCCGCCCAGGACGAAAAAATAGATGAGCGCCCGCTCGAGGAAACCGATGACCCGGCCCCGGTCGTAGGCGACCACATCCACCTCGTCGGAGTCCGCCGCCGCCCGCGGCTTGAGGTTCAGGTAGTCAAAGACGGCGCGCACCGCGAGGTTCATCTCGCTCATGGCGACCAGCAGCCCGAACAGCACCAGCATGGCCGTGGTCGAGAAGGAGCTTTGGAAGATTGCCTCGAAGGCCGTCCACTGCCCGATATCCGCGAACACAGCTGAGATGGCCGGCCAGAATCTCAATCCGAAAGCCGGCGAGAACCACACGCTGAGCGCCAGCAGGTAGACCACGCCGAGCGCGAAATGGCCGGCGTTGCGCCGCCAGCCCAGCGCCTCCCAGAGCACGCCCGCCACGTTCATCACCACGACGGTGGCCGCGGCGGCCAGCAGCCAGGAATGCCATTCGAAGAGCGCCAGCCCGGCCAGTTCGATTCCCATCTTGGTGCCCCACAGCCGCCAGTTCACGCCCCCCTCCCGCACTTGACTGCACAACCGGGTGATCAGGACGAGATTGGTGAAGACAAGAAAAACGAGGCTCATGGGACGGCGGGGTTGAGAGTTGATGACTCGACGTCCGTATTCATCACAGAAACCGGCGCCGCCGTCCAGCCTCGGCGCACGGACCTGAAAATCCCCTGCGGTACTCCCAGCGGTCTGGCGTTTTTGTTTAGGCTTTGGGCGGCCGCCTGTCATACTGCGCAGCATGCTCAATCCAGGTTTTGCGGAGCACCTCCGCGCCACCCTCACCGACATCGACCGGGCCGGACTCTACAAACAGGAGCGCATCATCACCACGCCCCAGCGCGCCCGGATCGCCGTGGCCTCCGGCCAGCAGGTTCTCAACCTCTGCGCCAACAACTATCTCGGGCTCGCCGGCCACCCCGAGGTCATCGCCGCGGCGCACGCCGCGCTCGACCGCTGGGGCTACGGCCTGGCGTCGGTGCGCTTCATCTGCGGCACGCAGGAAATTCACAAGACGCTGGAGGCGCGCCTCAGCGCGTTTCTCGGCACGGACGACACCATCCTCTATTCCTCGTGCTTTGACGCCAACGGCGGCCTGTTCGAAACGCTCCTGTCCGCCGAGGACGTCGTGATCAGCGACGAATTGAACCACGCCTCGATCATCGACGGCATCCGGCTCTGCAAGGCGCAGCGCTACCGGTATAAGAACAGCGATCTCGCCGAGCTTGCGGCCCGGCTCCAGGAAGCGGCCGCCGCCGGGGCGCGCTTCAAGCTCATCGCCACTGACGGCGTGTTTTCAATGGACGGCTACATCGCGAACCTCCGCGGCATCTGCGATCTCGCCGAGAAACACGGCGCGCTCGTGATGGTCGACGACAGCCACGCCGTGGGCTTCATGGGAAAACGCGGCCGTGGCACGCCCGAGCATTGCGACGTCATGGGCCGCGTCGACCTCATCACTGGCACGCTGGGCAAGGCGCTCGGCGGCGCCAGCGGCGGCTACACGAGCGGCCGGAAGGAGATCATTGAGCTGCTCCGCCAGCGGTCGCGCCCCTACCTGTTCTCCAACACCCTCGCCCCGGCGGTGGCTGCCGCCTCGATCACGGCGCTGGACATTCTCAGCCGCTCGACCGAATTGCGCGACCGGCTCGAGGCCAACACGCGTTTTTTCCGCGACGGGCTCACCCGGGCCGGGCTCACCATCAAACCCGGCGCGCACCCCATCGTGCCGGTGATGACCGGCGACGCCGCCCTCGCCCAGAAGGTATCCGCCCGGCTGCTGGAAAAGGGCGTTTATGCCATCGGCTTCTTTTATCCGGTCGTGCCGCAGGGCGCCGCGCGCATCCGCACCCAGGTTTCGGCCGTGCACAGCCGCGACGACCTCGCCTTCGCCATCGAAAAATTCACCGAGATCAAGCGCGAGTTCGGGTTGTGATTCCGGCGCCTCGTGTCATTCTATCCTGCCACCATGAGCCTTGCCCCCGCCCAACGCCGCCGTCTCATCGCCGCCGCCCGTCGCGCGGCCCAAGCCGCCTATGCGCCCTATTCGAAGTTCCGCGTCGGCGCGGCCGTGCTCACGCGTTCCGGCAAAATCCACACCGGCTGCAACGTCGAAAACGCCTCCTACGGACTCAGCAACTGCGCCGAGCGCACGGCGGTTTTCACGGCGGTGGCCGGAGGTGAACGGAAAATCGTGGCGGTGGCGGTCTACACGCCCACCCGGAAACCAACCCTGCCCTGCGGCGCGTGCCGGCAGGTCATCAATGAGTTCGGCCCGAAAGCGGTGATCCTCTGCGCGTGCCGTTCGGGCGAGCGCCTCGAGACCACTCTCGACCAGCTTCTCCCCGGCGCTTTTGGCCGGAGAAACCTCCCGTAACCTGCGCGGCGGCGTCCCCGCGTTTTAAAGCCTGGCGGTAAACTCCCGCAGCGCCTGCCAGTAATCCTCGCCTGCGGTTTCGATGAGGTCATTGTGCCCGGCGCCCTCGACCCAGAGCCGGTACTTGGGTCCCGGCGCGGCGGCGTAGAGTTTCTGCGCGTGGCTGAACGGAATCATCTCGTCCGCGGTGCCGTGGATGACGAGCACCGGGCATGTCACGCGCGGCAGCTTTCCGAGGTTGTTGAACTTGTCGAACGGCAGCAGGCGTACATGCGTCATCACGCGGAAGGCGCTGGTAAACGCGCTGCGAAGAATCAGCCCGCCGACGCGATGGCTCGCGGCCACCTCGACCGCCGGCCCGCTGCCCACCGAACTGCCATAAAGAATGACGCGCTCCGGCGGCACGCCGAGCGTGCCGTTCACGTAGGCCAGCACCGTGTGGGCGTCGCGCAGCGTCGCCCGCTCGCCGGGCTGGCCCCCGCTCAAACCGTAGCCCCGGTAATCCCAGCCCAAGACCGAGACGCCGAGCCGGTCGCGCAGTTCGCTCAGGGTCGGTTCCACGTGGCCCAGGTCCTCCGCGTTGCCGTGAAAGTAGATGAGCGTGTAACGTGCCGACGGGTGCGGCAGGTATCGCGCGGCCAGCGTCACTCCGTCCGGGGTGTGGATCTTGAGAATTTCCGGACTGTCTGCGTACGTCGCCGGCGGCGGCAGGAAAATCAGCCGGTCGGAGCACAGCCACGCATAAATCAGGAGCACGACGTAGGCGAACACCACGGCGCCGACTGCAACTTGCAGATACGAAAGCAAAGCCATGGCCGGCCGCCGCGGCATGTCAGGCCCCGGTGAGGAAATCGCGCACGGCCGCCGGCACCTGCTCGCGCGGCACTTCGCGCTCGTGGCGTTCGGTCAGGTCGCGCAGCTTCACCACGCCGCGCGCCAGCTCGTCGCCGCCATAGATGAGCGCGAGCTTCGCGCCCGACTCCAGCGCGGCCTTGAGCTGTTTGCCAAAGGCCAGCTCCTTCAGAGGATATTCCACCCGGACGCCGGCGGCGCGCAGCGTCTGGATGTCGGGAAAGGCGGCCAGCCGCCCCGCCGCGCCGTCATAAGCTACGCAGACGTCGGGCGCGTTGATGAACGCCGGCATCAGGCCGCGCTGCTCCAGCAGCAGCCCCATCGTCACGTCGCCGATGGCGAAGCCGGCCGCCGGCAGGTCGGGCCCGCCGAGTTTCTTGACCAGATCGTTGTACCGTCCGCCGCCGGCGAGCGCGCGCAGGTCGCCCTTGCGGTCAAACGCCTCGAAGACAAAACCCGTGTAGTAGGCCAGGCCGCGGACCACGCCAAGATCGACCTCGACGAAGCGGGCCAGGTTCATGGCCGCCAGTCCGTCGAGCAGCCGGCGCCAGTCGGCGATCCTCGCATCGAGTTTCCCGCCACTGAACGGTTTCAACGCCGTTTCGATCTGCGGCAGACTCTTGATCTGCAGGAACGCCAGTATCTTCCCCTTCAGCACAGCATCGAGCGGCCCAAACTGGTCGGCATAATTTTTGAACGCCGCGTCACCGAGCCGTTCATGCTTGTCGATGGCGACGAGCAGCGCGCGCACGCGGGCCTCATCAAGTCCGAGTGCCTCCAGATAGTAGCACCAGAGGTCGCGGTCGCTGAGCCGCACCTGAAAATCCTGTTCGGTCAGTCCGAAGGCCGTGAGGCACTGTACGAGCAGCGCGATGAGCTCGATGTCGGCCTCGACGCCCGCCTCGCCGAAGATGTCGGCGTTGAGCTGGAAAAATGCCCGCTCCCGTCCCTTCTGGGCGCGTTCATAGCGGTAAAACTCGCCGATGTTGAACCATTTGATCGGACGTTTGAGCGCGTTTGCTTTCGCGCCGACCATGCGGCACACCGTGGGCGTCAGCTCCGGACGCAGCGCCACCTCGCGACCGCCCTTGTCGATGAAGCTGAACAGCTGCTGCTCGATCTCCTCGCCCGACTTGGCCTTGTAGAGCTCGAGCGGCTCCAGCACCGGCGCGTCGTACTCGACGAAGCCGAACGTCAGCGCGGTCTGGCGCCAGAGACGGAAAAGATGATTCCGGCGCGCCAGCGCCTCAGGGTAGAACTCCCGGAATCCGGGCAGGGACTGAAACAAAGGCATGCAACCGCTCAGGTTGCCGGTGGAGGCGGCGTTTCGCCACCCTTATTTTGCAGCGCCCCCAGATCCAGTTTCTTGAGTTTGGCCTTGAGGATCTTGCCGGATTTGAATTTGACCACCGCACGTTCAGGAATGATGACCTCTGTTTCCGGCTTGTTGGGGTTGCGGCCCACGCGTGCCTTGCGCACCTGCACCTCCAGAACGCCAAAGTTGCGCAGTTCCACGTTCCGGCCCGCCGCCAGTGCATTCATGATAATATCCAGCGTCATCTGCACCGTGGTCTGCACCTCTTTTTGCGGAAAGCCGGTCTTCTCGTAGATTTGCAGCACGATCTCGCGTTTTGTCAGGTTGGTCGACATGGTATTTCCTTTCTCTAAGATCCAAAGTGAAAACGCCTTAAGGTATTCGAAGAGTGAACCCCGTCAACATCAAAGGCTTACAATTCCCTCAAAATGAGCGATAAACCGCCACCCGATCCCTTCGAACAACTTCCGAAGCAAATTCAGGAACTCCTTAAAGGTTCGAATGTTAAATCGTTTTATCCCCCTCCAATGCCCGCAGCCGGCGGGGCGACTGAGGATGTGGCTGACGAGACCGATGAAAAACATCAGACCACGCTTCGCCGTATCCGTGAGTTCAACTTCAAGCCGCGCGAGATTCGCGACTATCTCGACCGTTTTGTGATCCAGCAGACCGAGGCCAAGAAGGTGCTCTCGGTCGCCATCTGCGATCACTACAATCACGTCCGCCAGTGCCTGGAGGATCAAGCGCTGCGCGAACGCGATTACGCCAAACAGAACATCCTGCTGCTCGGCCCGACCGGCGTCGGCAAGACTTATCTGATGCGATGCATCGCAAAACTTATCGGCGTGCCCTTCGTGAAGGCCGACGCCACCAAGTTTTCCGAGACCGGTTACGTGGGCGGAGATGTGGAGGACCTCGTGCGTGATCTCGTGAAGGCGGCTGACAGCGACGTCGAACTCGCCCAGTACGGCATCATTTACATCGACGAGATCGACAAGATCGCCTCGGCCGCCGGCAACGTCGTCGGCCGCGACGTCTCCGGCCGCGGTGTGCAGATCAACCTGCTCAAGCTCATGGAGGAGACCGATGTCAACCTGCACAGCCAGACGGACATCGCCGGCCAGTTCCAGGCCCTCATGGATTTTCAGCGCCGGTCGCGTCCGCGCAAACGCACGATCAACACGCGGCACATTCTCTTCATTGTCAGCGGCGCCTTCGACAAGCTCACCGAGCAGATCAAGCGCCGCGTGCAAAGCGGCCAGGTCGGTTTCGCCTCCACGGGGCGGGACCGCCCGGCGGACGACACCGACCTCCTGCAGCTCGCGCAAAGCCGCGACTTCATCGATTACGGGATGGAGCCCGAGTTTGTCGGCCGTCTTCCTGTGCGGGTGGCCTGCCAGGCACTCACGGCCGGGGATCTCGAAAAAATCCTCCTGACCTCCGAGGGCAGCATCCTGCAGCAATACCGCGCAGATTTCTCAGGGTATGGCATTGATTTTGAGATCACCCCCGAAGCCGTGCGGGAGATCGCCGGCCAGGCCCAAGCCGAAAACACCGGGGCCCGCGGCCTCATGACCGTGCTCGAACGCGTGCTGCGCAACTTCAAGTTCGAACTGCCCTCGACGGCCATCAAGTCATTCAAGATCGACCGGGCCACGGTCGCCCAGCCGTCCGAGACGCTGCTGACGCTGCTTCGGCAGAACGCGGCGCAGCAGCGCGCCGTCCTCAAGGCCGACGTCGCCGCCTTTGCCGCGCGCTTCCAGAAGGAGTACGGCTTTGAACTCGCCTTCGACGACTCCGCGATCGAGCGGCTTATCGAGCTGAGCCTCGCGGCCGACAAGACCATCCGCGCGCTGTGCGAGGAAAAGTTCCGCGACTTCCACCATGGGCTCAAGCTCATCGCCCGCGACGGCGAGCCGCGCCGCTTCGCCATCACGCGCGACGTCGTCGACGCCCCGGACAAGGTGCTGTCGCGTTGGGTGGTGGAAAGTTTCCATCGCGCCGCCGGTGGCAGCGCCTAGTCGAAAGGCCGTTGGCGAACGCCGCCTGCCGCCCCGGAAGGGGGTTGCCCTCCGCCGCATTCGCGCTTCGACTTGGCGGATGCCGCTTCGCTCGGTACGATCTTCGTCCCTCTGAGCCATGCCTGATCCCACCGCGGTCAACAAGATGTTTGCGCGCATTGCGCCTCGCTACGATCTCGCCAACCGGCTGCTCAGTGGCGGCGCCGATGTGCGGTGGCGCCGCCGGCTCGTCGCGGCCGTGCGCCGCGCCCGGCCGCGGGTAGTGCTCGATCTGGCCACGGGCAGCGGCGACGTGGCCTTCGCGCTGGGCCGCGGTCTCCCCGCCAACGTGCAGATCATGGGCATGGATTTCTGTCAGCCGATGCTTGACAAGGCGGAGGACAAGAAACGCCAGACCGGCGGGAGCGCCAACCTCTGGTTCCTCCAGGGCGACGGCATGGCGCTGCCGCTGGCCGATGCCTCCGTCGATGTTGTCACGATTGCCTTCGGTCTGCGCAACATGGCCGACCGCGCGCACGCCTTGCGCGAGATGCGCCGTGTGCTCCCCCCGCATGGCCGGCTGTTCGTGCTGGAATTCTCCCAGCCTCATCCCTGGTTCCGCCCCTGCTATTATTTTTACCTCAAACGCGTGTTGCCGCGCCTCGCCGGCCTCATCACCGGCGACCGCGCCGCCTATGAATACCTGGGTGACTCCATCGACCAATTCCCCGACCGCGCGCGCCTCAGCGACGAGCTGCGCGCCGCGGGATTTTCCTCCGTCACCGCGACCGCCATGACCCTGGGCATCGTCGCGCTGCACGAGGCCGCGGTTTAAGCCGCCGGCCCCTGCCCCGGGCCGCGGGCCAGGCCGGTGAAGCAATTTCCATGCTAGGCATGCCATCTGTGAACTTGCCAGCCGCCCGCGACTTCGCTTCCCTGCTGGCGTGGCAGCCCTGAAACTCATTTTTAACGAGCTCCATTACGAACTGGTCCGTAAAATCTCTGAAGGCGGCATGGGCCTGGTCTATGAGGCGCTCCAGCACGGCACCGGCAATTTTGCCAAGGTCGTGGCCATCAAGCTGATTCGCGAGGAATATTCCAGCATCCCGGAGTTCCAGAAGAACTTCATCGGCGAGGCGCGCCTCGTCGCCGACCTGATCCACACCAACATCGTCCAGACCTACCATCTGGGCCTGGTCGGCGGGCAGCACTTCATGGTGATGGAGTTTGTCAACGGCGTTAACCTGGAACAGTTCATTGAACGGCATCGCGCGCTCGAGCGCGCCGTGCCCACCGACTTTGCGGCCTTCATCGCCTCGCGCGTCGCCCGCGGCCTTGCCTACGCCCACCAGAAAACCGACCGCGACGGCCACCACCTCAACATCGTGCACCGCGACGTCAACCCGAAGAACGTCATGCTGGGGTATGAGGGCGATGTGAAACTGACGGACTTCGGCATCGCGAAGGCGTTCAATCTCATGTACAATGAGGAGGGCAAGGTTGTCCCGGGCAAGGACGAGTATTGCTCGCCCGAGCAGGCCAGTTACGCCATCACCGACGCGCGCGCCGACCTCTTCTCGCTCGGCATCGTGCTGTCGGAGCTGCTGCTCGCCCGGAACATCTTTCGGTCCGATGACCGGCTGGTATCGCGGAAAAACGTGCTCACCATGCCCATTCCGTGCTTCTCGGTTCTGCGCCCGGACATCGACGAAAAACTCGAGACCATCCTCCACAAAACCCTGGAGCGCGACCGCGGCAAACGCTACCAGTCCGCGTCGGATTTGCTGACCGATCTCGAGGTTTACCTGTACAGTGACCGCTACGGTCCCACCAACGAAAAGCTCGGCGTCTATCTGCGCGAGCTGTTCGGCCAGCCCGAGCCATCCGGCGCGCTGCTCACGAACGAGTCCCACCCGGCAGTTTGACGACCACCCCGTCATGCGCTGCCCCTGACTCATGAGCGGGCCAGGCTTCCATCAGCACCTCAGTCAGCGCCAGACCCAGCAGATGGTGCTGGCGCCGCAGTTGCGCCAGTCGTTGAAAATCCTCCAAGTCGCGGCCCTGGACCTGCGCTCCGTCATCCAGGAGGAGTTGCAGAACAATCCCACCCTGGAGGAGCTGCCGATGGAGGGCGTCAGCCTCGATCAGAGCAGCACCGACGAGCCGCCGGACGCGGAACCCAAGGACGAGGCGGAGCCGCGCGAGGAGCTTGATTTCTCGAAGGACTTCGAGGTGCTCAGCAAGCTCGACGACGACTGGCGCGACCAGCTGGCCCAGGCGGGCGGCGCGCAGCCCTACACCTCCGAGGCGGCGGAAAAGCGCCAGCATTTCTTCGATTCGCTCGTCAGCGAGACCTCGCTGCAGGAACATCTCATGCAGCAGGCTGAACTCTCGGACTGCCCGCCCAAGGCGTTGGCGGCGATCCGTTACCTCGTCGGGAGCCTCGACGACCACGGTTTTCTCACCGCCACGCCGGCGGACATCGCCCTGATGTCAGGCCTCGCCCTGGAGGACGTGCAGGCCGCGCAGAAGCTGCTCCGGACCTTCGACCCGCCCGGCATCGGCGCGCAAAATCTGGCGGAATGCCTCCTCTTCCAGCTCGAGACCAAGGGCCGCGGCACTTCGCTCGCCGCCCGGGTCATCCGTGATCATTTCGAACTGCTCACCCGCCGCCGCATTCCCGACCTGGCCCGCCGGCTCGACGCGTCCGTTGAGGAAATCCAGGCGGCCATCGAGGAGATCGGCACCCTCGACCCCTCTCCCGGACGTCGCTTTGCCGACGACAGCAACCGCGTGGTCGTGCCCGATGTCACCGTGGAAAAGGACGGCGACAAATGGCGGATCGATCTCAACAGCGATTACATCCCGCGCCTCCGGATCAGCCAGACCTACCGGGAACTCATCGCCAAGGGCCAGCTTTCCAAGGAGGAACGCGACTACCTGCGCGAGCGCATGCGCTCCGGACGCTTCCTGATCAACTCCATCGAGCAGCGCCAGCAGACGATCGAGCGCATCACCCGGGAGATTCTCAAGGTGCAGGAGGAGTTTTTCGAGCACGGCGTCTCCAAATTGAAGCCGCTCACGATGACGCAGATCGCCGACGTCGTCGGCGTGCACGAGACCACGGTCAGCCGGGCCATCGCCAACAAATACATCAAGACCCCGCATGGGGTCTTCGAATTCAAATACTTCTTCACGCCCGGCTACCAGGCGCAGAGCGGCGATGCCGTCTCCAACACCAGCGTCAAGGAAATGATCGGCGATCTCATCGCCGGGGAGGACCGGGCTCATCCGCTCAGCGACCAGGAGCTCGTGGCCAAGCTGCAGGCGAAAGGCATCAACATCGCCCGCCGCACCGTCGCCAAGTACCGCGAGGAGCTCGGCCTCCTGCCGAGCAACCTCCGCCGGGAATATTCCTGACGGGTCGCCACCGCCGGCGTTCGTGGCTGCCCGTGGACCGGCCCGCAGTGTGCGTCATCCGAGGGCGAGACCGGGCTGGATCGTAAGCGTGTGGCGCTCGTCCGGTGTGCAGCCCGCCGGATCGCACCACGCCGCGAAGGCGATCATGCCCGCGTTGTCGCCGGTGTGCTGCGGTTGCGCGGCGTGAAACGGAATCCCCTTCTCCCGCGCCATGGTGGCCAGCGCGGCCCGCAGCGTCGTGTTGTTGGCCACACCGCCCGACATGCCCACGCTCGCGTAGTGACCGCGGTCGAGCGCAGCTGCGGTTTTTTTCACCAAGGCATCGATCACCGCCTGCTGGTAGCTCGCACAAAGGTCGTCCAGGTGCGCCGTCACCTCGGCGGTGCTCAGCTTCTCCACGAGATAACGCAAGCTCGTCTTCAGCCCGGAGAAACTGAAGGACAGGTCGCCGTTCGGCTGGATGCCGCGGGGAAAAGCGTAGGCGTCAGGGCGCCCGGCCGCGGCGCGCTGCTCGATGAGCGGACCGCCCGGATAGCCGAGCCCGAGCAGCTTCGCCCCCTTGTCGAGCGCCTCGCCGGCGGCGTCGTCCCGCGTCGAGGAAAGCACGGAGAGGCGCCGCGTGCGGTTGATCTCGAACAGCAGCGTGTTGCCGCCCGACACGATCAGCCCGAGATGCGGCAGCAGATCGTCGCGCCGGCTGGCAAACGCCGCCGGCTCCGCCTCGTGCACGGCGATGAAGGGCGACCACGCATGCCCGCGCAGATGATTGACGCCGAGCAGCGGCACGCGCCGTTCGAGGGCCAGCGCCTTCGCCGCCGCCAGGCCGATGGCGAGGCAGCCGGCCAGCCCGGGCCCGTGCGTCACGGCCACGGCGGTGATTCCGCTCCACTCGGCGCTCTCCCGCAGCCGCCGGAGCAACGGCGGCAGGTTGCGCAGATGTTCGCGCGTCGCGAGGTCGGGGACCACGCCGCCGTAGCGCTCGTGCAGGGCGATCTGGCTGTGCACCAGTTCCAGGGTGAGGCCGCGCGCCGGGTCAAACACCGCCAGCGCGGTCTCGTCGCATGAGCTTTCGAGGGCGAGGATCATGACTCCGGTCTCACGGTCCCGCCGTCTTTCCCGGTGCCGGCCGGCTGCGGGCCGCCAAGAGCTCCACCCCCTTCAGCACGTCGATGGCCGTCTGCAGCGGGCGGTCCTCGACAGGCTCGAAACCGAAGCGCGTCGCAAATTCCTTTGGATCCGTAAGGTCGGTCCGGAGGCGCTGCAGCAGCAGTTTCGCCTCTTCCTCCAGCGAAACCACCACGAGCACCTGGGGCTCGATGCCCTTTTCGTGGATGCTCACGCCGCCCGGCGTATAGTAGCGGGCCGTCGTGAGCCGGAGCGCCTCGCCGTTCTTGAGGCGGAAGACCGTCTGCACGGAGCCCTTGCCGAAGGTGGTTTCACCCACCACCACCGCCCGCGACGTGTCCTTGAGTGCGCCCGCCACCACCTCGGCCGCGCTCGCAGTGCCGGCGTTGACCAGCACCGCGACCGGCAGATTCAGGCCGCCGGCCGAAGCTCCGGCGCGCAGTTCCTCACGGCTGTCCGCCGCGCGCCCCTGCGTGTAGACGATGAGTTCGCCTGGCTTGAAAAACGGCTCCGCCACCTCGACTGCGGCGTCGAGCAATCCGCCCGGATTGTTGCGCAGGTCGAGGATCAGCGCCTTCGCGCCCCCGGTCTGCAGGCGTTTCAACGCCTCCTTGAACTCGGCGCCCGTCCGCTCGCTGAACTGCGTGAGCTGGATGTAGCCGATGCCGTCCGCCAGCATGTGCGCATCGCGCACGGTCTCCACCTTGATGGCCTCGCGCTTCAGGGTGAGCTCGATGGTTTGCAGTTTCGACGGCCGGAAGAACATCACGCCCACCTTGGTCCCCGGCTTGCCACGCAACCGTTCGATGATCTTGTCCATGCTGAGCTTCTCGAGGGACTG
>CAJAKX010000312.1 GCA_903940425.1 uncultured Opitutia bacterium
ATCGACCTCCTCGACCATGTCATCATCGGCCGTGCCGCGGCTGATCCAGCCGGGCTGGGTTACTACAGCTTCAGGACGGCCGGCCTCTTGTGAGGCGTGGCCCCATGATGGGCGCTCGCCGGGGCGCGCTTTGCTTTGTCCGGTTGCTCTGCGGAACAGCCGGATTTCCGCCAGTGCTGCCATAAGAGCCTAGCCCTCAACTGGTTTATTTTGTTGCATAAGTAGGTTAATTAGTTATCTGTTTACACCGTAAAATAAACTCCACCAATCACTAGGTTTATCCTGATTTGCGTATGACCAAAGAAACTAGTCATTACCAATCTAAAATAAACCAACGCCTTGTTGCTGCTCCAGCCGGCGCCGTGCTCACCCATGCTTGGTTCAAAGCGCAGGGGATCTCACCCGGGCTCGTGACTTATTATGTGCGATCCGGTTGGTTGCGCCGACTTGGCGAAGGCGCTTTTGTTCTCAAATCCGGGTTACCGGATTGGCTCGGTGCGGTTTTTGGACTCCAACAAAAGCCAGGAACCAACTTGCATCCTGGCGGCCGGACGGCCTTGGAGCTCTCTGGCTTGGCCCACTTCCTTCCCTTGGGCGAACAGGCCCCACTTTACCTGTTTAGTCGAACCGGCGAATGGGTGCCCCTTTGGTTCCGACACCTGCCGTGGGCGGGTCGCGTGCGCCACGTCACGACCAACTTTCTGCCGCCGGACCTCGCGCTCCGCGAACACGACGCGGGAAACTTTTCCCTGCGCGTATCCACGCCCGAGCGGGCGGCTCTTGAGCTACTCCTGCATCAGACGGTCGATGAAGCCGGCTACGACGATGCGCGCCTCCTGTTTGAAGGACTCGGCTCATTGCGGCCCGAACTCCTCCAAACCCTGTTGGAGCAGTGTTCCTCGGTGAAGGTGAAGCGTCTCTTGCTGCATCTCGGCGAGTTGCACCAGCATGCCTGGTTGCACCAACTCGACCTCACCAAAGTGACCCTCGGCAGCGGCAAACGTGTGCTGGTGCGGGGCGGCCGGCTCGACCCGAAATACCTCATCACTGTCCCGGCTCCCGCCGAAATCCCTGCTGACGCCCCGTGAGAGACACCCCATTCTTTCGGCAGGCCGACCTCCTCGTCCGCGCTCTTCCTCTCGTTTATGCGGAGAAATGCTTCGCGCTCAAGGGCGGCACGGCGATCAATCTCTTTGTGCGCGACTGCCCGCGCCTGTCGGTGGATATTGACCTGGTTTATCTGCCCATTGAGGACCGGCCCACTTCACTCCGCGGCATCCATGATGCGCTCCGGCGCCTTGCCGAAAAGATCCGCCGAGCCGTGCCCGAAGTGCACGTGCATGAACATCAGTCCCGCAGTGACAAGTTCGTCGCCAAGCTGAACCTGCAGACGTCCAACGGCGCCCAAGTCAAGATTGAGCCGAACAACGTGCTCCGGGGCGCGCTGTATCCGCCGGTAGAGCGGACGCTGACGCCTAAGGCGCAGGAGATTCTTGAGCGCTCGGCGACCGCGCGGGTCATCTCATTGGCCGAACTGTATGGCGGCAAAATCTGCGCCGCGCTCGACCGCCAGCATCCGCGCGACTTATTCGACATCCACTGGCTGTTCCAACACGAAGGACTGACCGATGACATTCGGAAAGCTTTCGTGGTTTTTCTGGCCAGCCACGACCGGCCGATGAACGAACTGCTCACCCCAAACCGGAAAAACTTGAAGCGCGTCTATGCCGAGGAATTCACCGGCATGACCCTCACACCCGTTCCGCTGGAGGCTCTCGAGGAGGCGCGCGAGCAACTGATCGCTCGGGTGAATACGGAACTGACCGCGGCCGAACGAGAATTCCTGTTATCCTTGAAACTCATGCAGCCCAAATGGGAACTGCTGGGTCTGCCCGGCGTCGAACGGCTTCCCGGGCCGCAGTGGAAGCTCTACAACCTCCGGAAGATGAAACCGGAAAAGCACGCTGAGGCGGTAGCCAAACTTCGCCAGAAGCTTGCCCTGTAAGCCTGGTGCCTGTTTTTCACCCCTGTGTTTGCCGGCGAGGCAAATATGACCGGTTGACAAAGGGGTGGTGTCATCCTTCGGCACTCGGTACGCCGATCTTGGCCGGCCAGAGACAGCGCGGCCGTGAAACCACTGGGCTAACTACCCACCGCGAACACGGCTGACGCGCATCGGCCAGTTTTCTTCCCGCCGACGGGATAGAACCGGGCAATCCTCCGCTCGCTGCGTGTCAGGCCGCCCGACGCGTGTAGCGGTGGTGCAACCCGCCGATCAGGGATGGCTCGATGATCTTGCCTTGGTCGCTGCTTCAACCGGACGCGGGACCGGACAATCGCGCTCCAGTGCCCGGTGGGTTCGATGATGGTGATAATAATCCAAGTACTCCCGAATCACGCGATGGAGATGCCGTTCGTTAAAAATGATCACATGGTCCAGACATTCCCGGCGCAGTGACCCGATCAGCCGCTCCGCACAGGGATTTTGCCATGGCGATCGCGGTGCGATGACTTTCGCTTCCATGCCCAAGCTCGCGGCCCTGCGCACGAACTCGGCACCGTAGATGCCATCACGGTCGCGCAGGAGGAACCTCGGTGCGGTCTCGAACGGGAAGGCGTTGACGAGTTGTTGCCCAGTCCAGCATGCCGTAGGTACCTCAGTGATTGCGAAGTGCACCACTTTCCGGCGTTCATGGGCCAGAACGATGAACACGCACAGTACCCGAAAGGTCGCCGTCGGGACCGTGAAGAAATCGATCGCGACGATTTGTTTGGTGTGGTTGTGGAGGAAGGTCTTCCAAGTCTGCGACGACGAGCGCGGAGGCTTCGGACGGTATTTTCGGATGGTGGAGTCAGAAACCTCAAGACCCAATTTCGCCAACTC
>CAJAKX010000313.1 GCA_903940425.1 uncultured Opitutia bacterium
CCGGTCATGACCTGCGCGATGAACCGGGCTTTGGTTTCGAGCGTCTGCCACATGTAGGCATCGAAGCTGCCTTCCGTGACGTAGCGCAGCACCCGCACGACGGTGTTGGTGTTGCCCTGCCGGCGAATCCGCCCCTCGCGCTGCTCGATGTCGGCCGGGCGCCATGGCGCATCCAGATGGTGCAACGCAATGAGCCGGGTTTGCACGTTCGTGCCCGAGCCCATCTTCTGCGTGGAGCCGACCAGAATTCGCACCTTGCCGGAGCGCACGTCCTTGAACAGCGAAAGCTTCGCTGCGTCCGAGTCGTGGTCTTGGATGAACTGGATTTCCCCCGCCGACACGCCGCGAGCGACCAGCTTCGCCTTGAGATCCTGGTAAACCGAGAAACCGCGGCCGTCGGGCTGCGGGGTAGACAAGTCGCAGAAGACCATCTGGGTGAGGCGCTGGTCGCGCGTCTCCTGCCAGACGGAGAAGATTTCCCGGACGCCTTGGTTGACCTTGCCGTCCGCATAGTCCGGCGCACTGCCGCGCACGAGCCGCAGGTCAAGCGCGGCCTTACGGCCTTCGCCCGTAATCTTGAGCATATTGTCGACGCGCGGATCCACCGTGGTCGTCTTGAGTTTTTCGGCGCGCTTCGCCAGTGAGGCGACGAACGCCTTGAGTTCCGGCGTGGACGGAGCCCGGACGATGTGAGGCTTGCCGCTGTCAAGCGCGGGCACGGGCAGCTTGAGCATGTCCGCGGTCTGGACGTCGGCCATCTGTCGGAAAAGGTGCATGAGTTCCGGCACGTTCACGAAGCGGGCGAACCGGGTATTCAGCCGGTAGCCAGCGCCGTCCGGAGCGAGTTCCATCGCTGAGACGGTTTCGCCGAAGGTGCCGGCCCAGGCGTCGAAGTGCTGGAGACGCTGGCGGCGGAGCACGTTCATCTGCAGGTAACGCTGCATGGTGAACATTTCCGCCATCGTGTTCGTCACCGGAGTCCCCGTGGCGAAGACGATCCCGCCGCCGTTCAGCCGCTGGAGGTGCTGCACTTTGAGGAACATGTCGAAGGCGCGCTCTGAGGCGGTCTGCGGCAATCCCGCCACCCGGGTCATTTTGGTGACGTAGAAAAGGTTCTTGAAGGCCTGCGCCTCGTCGACGAACAAGCGGTCCACCCCGAGCTCCTCGAAGGTCAAGGTGTTGTCCTTGCGGTACTCGGCCGCGAGGGTCTTGATCCTGGACTCCAGCCGCTTTTTCGCCCGCTCCAGCTCCTTCACGAGCCGGCTATTGGAGGACGAGATGTTGTTCGCCTTTTGCTCCCGGATGCAGTCCTCCAGCTCGGCGAGCTGCTCCTGCAGGAAATCCTCCTGCGCCCTGGCCGACATCGGCAGCCGCTCGAACCCGGAATGCGTGACGATGACGGCATCCCAGTTGTTGGTCGCGATCCTGCCCATCAGCTCGCGGCGCCGCGCGCTCGCAAAATCATCGCGTCCGGCAACGAGGATGTTGGCGCCCGGATAGAGCGTGAGGAGCTCGGTGCTGAATTGCCCCAACATGTGGTTGGGAACGACAAACATCGGTTTGCGAGCGAGGCCGAGGCGCTTCAACTCCATCGCGGCGGCCGCCATCGTGTAGGTTTTGCCCGCCCCGACCACATGCGCGAGCAGCGTATTGGGCGTCTGCAGGATGCGCCACACGGCCGCCTTCTGATGGGGCCGAAGCGTGATGGTCGGGCTTGCGCCCGGCAGCGTCAGGTGGTCGCCATTGAAGGTGCGCAGCCGCAGGTGATTGAACTCTCGGTTGTAGAGCGCCACGAGCCGCTCACGGCGCTCGTCGTCCTGCCAGATCCACTCGGCGAAGCGGTCCTTGATCTTCTGCTGCTTTTCCCGGGCCGCCTCCGTGGCCGCCGGGTTCACCTTCACGTTTTTCTTCTCGTCGAGATCGTAGACGGTCGGCGTGCGCAAGTTCAGCGCATCATCGATCAGTTCGTGCGCCGGAACGCGGGCCGTGCCCCATTCACTGCGATTGGCCACGCCGGTCTTGGCGTAATGGCTTACTTCCACCGTCCAGAGGCCGAGCTGCGGAGCGTGATGGACCCGCACGTCGTGCGTACTGCGCGCGGGAATGCGCAGCAATTCCTTCGCGAATGCAGCAACGTCCTCTGCGGGAATCCAGCCCGCCCCCAGCCGCGCTTCGATTTCCGTGGCCTTAAGGTCGGCCGGTTGCACCGCCTGCAATGCCTCGGCGTTGAGCTGATACTGTGGGTCCTCCCGGGCCGCCCGTTCGGCAATGGCCAATTTCTCCCGCACATTGCCCGACAGGTACTCATCCTCGGTTTCCCAGCGTTTGGTCACAGGGTTTAGGAACAGGGCGCCCTGCAGTTCCGGCAGGAACTCCTCCGGCGGCAACCCAAGGAGCCGGCTCATATGGTCCAGATCGACCCGGCCTTTTTCGCTCAATGTGATGACCAGCGCCTCCTTGGGGCCGCCCGCCCGGTCCACCGGTACCCGCCGCTGGATCGTTCGCTCCCGAAAAATCGCCGTCTTGGTCGCGGTGTCTTCGTCGTCGTTGTAGTTCTCCAGCGAGAGGAGCAGTGGCAGGTCCGGGTCCCCGGCGAAGGCGCGGACATTGGCCGGAGACGAGACCGGCCCAAACTGGCCCACAAAGTAGTCGTAATCCTGGTTCAGGCGGAAGCGCGCCGCCGCGATTTCCTCGTCGCTGCAGTTCTCGACCTGGGTGCGCAGGCATTCGCGCGCGGAATCGCGCACATGGATCAGCCGCCGGATGCGCCGGGCTGTGGCCGGGAGTAAGTCGGTAAGCAGGCGCAGTTCGTCGCCCTCCCGTATTGCCACAGCACCACCAGCCGCCTCCGTCAGCACATAGGCGTTCGGCTTGACCCCGGCCGGAGCGGGTATGGTCTGCCGCACCGCCGCAAGCTGAGACGACGTGAGCGGCTGGTAGATGTCAGTTGGGAGAGCACTGACCGCAGCCGCCAATGCCTCGCCCAGATCGCGGCCATCGCTGGCGAGCCGCACTTCGTCGCCACCATACATGCCGTGCTCCGCCCGCTCCAGCCGCCCCAACATCATCTGCGGGCGGCTGTGGTAATATTCGTTGAGGAAGATCGGGACCTCCTCACCCAGCCGGTCCAACGGCCGGCTTTCCCGCCAGTCCGGTCCGCCGGGTTTCTCGGACGAGGTGCGTTTGCGCAGGAAAACGATATCAGTCGTGACCTCGGTGTTGGCGTTTTTCTTGAACGCGGTGTTGGGCAGGCGCACCGCCCCGACGAAATCGCAGGCCTTGGCCACGGTATCCCGCAGGTGGGGGTATTGCTTGTCGAGGGTGCCGCGCGAAGTGATGAACGCGATCAGCCCGCCCGGCCGCACCCGCTCCGCGGCGGCCAGGAAGAAATAATCGTGGATGGGGAACTTGCGCGGGTTGAGTTTGGCGTCGAAGGGGGCGTAGTCGCCAAACGGCACGTTGGAGATGGCGAGGTCGAAGCCGTTTGTGGGCAGCGCGGCCTCCTCGAACGGCTGCGCCCGGATGTCCGCGTCCGGATAGAGCAGTTTCGCCAGCCGGGCGGTCAGGGGGTCGATTTCAACGCCGGTGAGCTCGGAGCGGGCGCGCATCTCCTCGGGCATGAGGCCAAAGAAGTGCCCCAGGCCGCACGCAGGCTCGAGGATCCGGCCATGCGTGAACCCGAGCCGGCCCACCGCCGCGTACATCGCGCGGATCACGGTCGGTGAGGTGTAGTGCGCATTGAGCACCGTGGCGCGGGCCGCACGGTACTCATCCGGCCGCAGGAGCCCGATCAGGCGTGCCTGTTCGGCCCGCCATTTGGGCGCTTCATTGGGGGTCGCGAACACCTGCGGCAGCCCGCCCCAGCCGGTATAGCGGACTAACACCGACTTTTCGGCGGCCGTGGCCGGGCGCGATTCACTCTCGACGACCCGCAGCAGCTCAATCGCCGCCACGTTCTGCTCGAACTTTTCCTTGAGCGACCCTTCGCCCAAGCGGTCCGCGTCGGTGATCCGATAATTGTCCCGGTTGCGGAGCGACTCTACTCCGGTTCCGGCACCTCCGGCGGGAGGAGAATGTACTTCTCCCGCACCAGCTCCCACGCCTGGTCGTGCGCCTGCTGCGGCGACAGGCCATCCCGGCGCAATTGCAGCATCAGGGTGCGCATCTCGTCCACTGTCCGCTCCTGCGCTTCCAGCAGCGCCGCCTCCAGGCGTCCCGCCGCTTCCAGTTCCCGCACCATCCGCGGGCGGTGCTCCCGCCAGTGCGCTTCGGCCATCCGTCCGTATGCCAGGAGTTCGCTCATGGTGAAGCTGCGCGAGAAAATCGAGCTGATCGTTGCCGGTTTGTAGCGCCATGCCTCATACCGGTTCAATCGTTATCCGGTGAACGCGGGGCCCGGGCTGCCCGCCCGTCCGCTCGAGGTTCGGACGAAGTTCGCCCAGGAGGCCCAAGTCGAGGGCCGCATGCACCTGGGACAGGTCGCGGCCCTCCACAACGATCCGTTCCTTGCCGGCGCTGATCGTGATCGTTTCCGGTCTGCCGGCGAGGTGCTCCCATCGCGTCAATTCCGACGCGAGAAACGATACGGCCCGGTCGGGCAGCACGAAGCGCACGACCGTCGCCCTGAGGTCCTCAGAAGTCAGTTCGCCCCAGGTGGGCGATGGCGGTGCCGCCAGAGGCCTTTTGCCGGGCTGTTGTTCGATGCTCATGAGGGATCAGCCACCAACGGTGATCGCGATTCGCGGCCGCAGCGTGGGACGGGGCGCGGCACGGGGTGCCTCCTCGTCGGGGACGGCGCGGCTGGCCATTTCGAGGGCGAGCTTGCGGTCGGCGGGCCGCATCATCGCCTCGCGCGCGGCCCATTTGGACGAGGTGAAGATCATCTGGCTTTCCCGGAACCGCGAGTTGGACACGTAAGCCTGTTTCAGATTGCCGGCCTCGATGCCGGAATCGGCCATGAGCAGGATGCCGCGGTCCACGGTCTTGCCCTGCGCGGCGTGCGAGGTGGTCGCATAGCCGTGCGCAAACTGGCGGAACCACGGCGGCAGGCACCGGCCATCCTTAAGCGCGACGGCCCCGTCTTCGCGGAAGCCGGCCACCTCGACCAGGTCGCCGTTGCGCAGGCCCGCCGCCTTGAGATTGCCCCGGACCAGCAACCGGTCGCCCACGGCGATCCGGACTTCCCGCGCCAATCCGACTTCGAAGCCGCTGGCGCGGGCCGGCTCCAGCCGGCGCTCGTTTCCACTGTCGTCCCGCACCACCAGTTGCCGTTCCTCACGCCGCACGACGGTAACCCTGTCGAACTTCTTGAAGATCCCGTACGGCCGATGAAACGTGAGCACGTCTCCCGCCTGGTAGGTCTGGACGCGGCGGCGCTCCTCCTGCGTCCATTTCATGGGATCGACCGCGGTGACCGGCCGCTCGTCCTTGGAAAGGAGGCCGGCCAGCTTCAACTGCTCGCGAACGGCCGCGGTGAATTCATGGATCTCGGCCCACACCGGGGAAATCGCCAAACAACTCTTCCCGGCCCGCACGGTCTTCACATAATCCGCGGCCGCGGCCTGCCAGAGGCCGCCTGCCGTCGGGACCTCCCGGACGGCCCCGAGGCGGTTTAGCTGGTTGAAGGCGCCGAAGGCATCGCCCCGGGCGAGCAGCGCCACCACCTTCCGGTAGTCGGTGTCCTGTTGCCGGCGGATTTCCGTCAGGCGGAACACCGGCACGCGCGCATACTTCTGGAGACAGCGCAGCGCATCGCCGGCCTCGACCGAGGTATGCTGCTTCGTATCTCCCACCAGAAGAACCCGGTTGCCGTTGCGGGCGGCCAGTCGGCAGAGATCGCGCATCTCCCGCACCGACACCAAGCCAGCCTCGTCCACCAGGAGCGTCCGGCCGCGCATGGCGCGCTGCAGCGACTCATTGACCAGTAGTTGTTGCAGCGTATCGGCCCCCGCCGTGAGTTCCTGCCGCAACACATCGGCTGCGCCCGCCGAAGGGGCGCAGCCGAACACCCGGCCCCCGGCTCTCTCGATCCCTGCCACGATCGCCTTAAAACAGGTGGTCTTGCCGGTGCCGGCATCGCCCTGCAGGATCGCCACCCCGGATTGAGTGGCCAGCAGATCGGTGACGGCCTTCGCCTGATCCTGACCCAGGCCGGCCAGCGCCGGACGCCGGCCGAGCGGCCCATAGGACTTCAACCGGCTGTTCGCCCAGCCGGTGAACTCCTCCTCAGCCCGCAGGCTCTCGCGCGAGGCGATTTGATCTTCCGAGCGGATCAACTCTCCGGCCCGCTCGCGCGCGGCCACCGCTTTCTTAAGTTGGTCAAGCGGGGTCTGCCCCCGGCCTGCAATCAGCGCCTCGCGCAGCAGGACGCGGTCATCGACGACCGACTTCCGCTCAAACACGTGTGCCACGGCGGATGCCACGGCAGCCGAGGGGGTCACCAATGCCGGTTTCTCAGAATGTGCCTTGGCCCCGGCAATCACCGCATGCAATGCCGGAAGGTCCGGCCCCGCCTCTTTTCGCCATCCCGCCTGCAGGTCAGCCGAGTTGGCATTCACTTTGCCGGCCCGCGTGTCGCCCGCGATCGCGGTCAGGGCATCCTGGCTGGTCGCACCCAACTGCGCCGCCTGGGTCAATATTGCCTGGCGCCGCTTGCTGAACCTCTCGCGCAGCTCCGGCGGGACTCCCTTCACGGCGAAGCCGATGTGCCGCGATGACTCCAGCTCATAGCCGGCGGCGAGCATGCGCGCGGCGAGCTTGTTATAGCAGACCTCCCGGAAATACCCCTGGTGCCGGTAATATCCGGACGGCTGGACGCTCTTCCAGCGCGCCTCCGTTTGGTCATAGGTCAGGTTCATGATGCACACGTGGGTGTGCAGCTGGGGGTCCAGGGAGCGGCTGGCATCGTGGGTCACGATGGCGGCAATCA
>CAJAKX010000314.1 GCA_903940425.1 uncultured Opitutia bacterium
CACTGCTTCCTCTCCGGGTTAAGTCAGGCTTTGAACTGTTAGCTCAAAGCGTTTCTTCCCCGGTGACAGGGGTTTACAGTCCGAAGACCTTCGTCCCCCACGCGGCGTCGCACCATCAGGCTTGCGCCCATTGTGAATGATTCGAAACTGCTGCCACCCGTAGGTGTCTGGACCGTGTCTCAGTTCCAGTGTGGCCGATCATCCTCTCAGACCGGCTACCCGTCTTAGCCTTGGTGAGCCGTTACCTCGCCAACTAGCTGATAGGCCGCGAACTCCTCTGCGAGCACCAGGCCTTACGGTCCCTGGCTTTAGTATGACAACCATGCGGTCATCAACCACATGCGGTATTAATTCGCCTTTCGACGAGCTATTCCCCACTCGCAGGTAAATTGTTCACGTGTTACGCACCCGTTCGCCACTGACTTTCGATCCGGTTGCCCTTCACGAAAGCCCGTTCGACTTGCATGTCTTAACCACGCCGCCAGCGTTCATTCTGAGCCAGGATCAAACTCTCCGAAAAGAGAGTTCGGAACCTAGTGATTCACGAACTACGCTGCGCGTAAGATTTCTCTCACACGCGTTTTTTTGTGTTAAAGGTTTGATTGGGGGTCCCAATCAATCGCACAAAGTAAATCTCAAAGAACCTCATCCCCTAAAAGGGGAAAGCTTTCCACTAAGACAATCGGCCATTTCTCCGTCAATACTTTTCCCCCCGAACAAGGAAAAGTGTTCGGAAGGAACTGTCAGTCTTGCGGAGGATTCTTCTTTCGCCCCGTTCGTTTCGCCCGGGGCGTTGAAAGAAGGGAGAGGCACAATGGAACGCGGGCGCCTTGAATCAAGCACTTTTTTGCCCCATTTCCCTCTCGCTCCTTGTCCTTCCCCGGCAACGCCTTGCATCGTGCTGTTGCCCGCCGGACCGCGCGGACCGGCGCCAGCCACTCCGGCCTCGCCACCTCTTCCGCCCCTTGCCCCGTCGTCGCGGGCCAGCGGCGCGGTATTCGTATCAATGCCCCCGATACAACTGTCAACGGCCGCCGGTCAGCGAATGCTCCTGGACCGGGTCGGCGGCAAGGAGAGGTCTACTTCACCGGAACGGGATCGAGCTTCCAGATGTCGTGGGCGTATTCGCGGATGGTACGGTCGCTCGAGAATCGGCCGACGCGGGCGGTGTTCAGGATGGCCATCCGTGCCCAGCGTTTCTGGTCGCGATAGGCGGCGTCGACGAGCAGCTGGCAGTCACTATAAAGACGAAAATCAGCAAGCACCATGAAAGGATCGCCACCGTCGAGCAAACTGTGATGCACGGGGGTGAGCACCCCGGGCGGCTCATTGGGCGTGAAGTAGTTCGAGCCAAGCCAGTCGACTACGGCATGCAATTCCTCGTCGCCATGATACCAATCCCACGGGTGGTAGCCCTGGCGGTGCAGCTCCTCGACCTGCTCCAGGGTGTGGCCGAAGATAAAAATGTTCTCGTCGCCCACTTCCTCCCGGATTTCGATGTTGGCGCCGTCGAGCGTGCCGACGGTGAGCGCGCCATTTAGAGCGAGCTTCATATTACCCGTGCCCGACGCCTCCTTGCCGGCCGTGGAGATCTGCTCGGAAACATCAGCCGCAGGAATGATTTTCTCCGCGAGCGAC
>CAJAKX010000315.1 GCA_903940425.1 uncultured Opitutia bacterium
GCCTTCCTCGATGTCAGCAAGGTGCTCGTCACTGAAAAAATGGAGCGATACCTCGACCGGCTCGTGACGGTTTCAGGCGTGCTCAAGCAAACTCCCGATGGCAAAGACCTCGTGGTCGAGGTGGAAAGCCTCGAACCCAAATAAGTCTTTCCCGGCCGGCCGGCGCCACGCGGCCGGCCTTGTCATTTCCTCATGGAGCTCATCGACGGCAACAAGATCGCCGCGGACATCGTCGCCGAGCTGAAAGCCGCGGTGGCCGCCCTGCCGGCCCGCAAACCGTGCATCGCGCTCGTGCGGGTCGGCGAGGATCCAGCCTCGGTCTCGTACGTCAAAAAGAAGGAGCAGACGGCCGCGGAGATCGGCATCACGAGCCGCGTCATTCTGCCGCCCGTGACAATTTCACAGGCTGAGCTGTTCGCGCTGATCGACCAGCTCAACGCCGATTCCACCATCGACGGCATCCTCGTGCAGTCACCGCTGCCCGCGCCCCTCGACGAGACCGCCGTCTTCCGCCGCATCGCCCCCCACAAGGATGTGGACGGCCTCGGCACCATCAATCTCGGCAAGATCGCGCAGGACGACGACTCGGGCTTTGTGTGCTGCACGCCGGCCGGCATCATGGAGCTGCTCGCCCGCAGCGGCGTCAGACTCGCCGGCAGGCACGTCGTCGTGATCGGCCGCAGTCTGCTGGTCGGCAAGCCGGTCGCCCTGCTGGCCATGCAGAAAAAGTCCTGGGCCAACGCGACCGTGACCGTGTGCCACTCGCAGACCACCGGCCTGCCCGCCCTCGCCCGCCAGGCCGACGTGCTGATCGCCGCCATCGGCCGCGCGGAGTTCGTCACCGCCGACATGGTGAAACCCGGCGCGGTCGTGATCGACGTGGGCGTCAACCGCGTGGCCGACGCCTCGCGGAAAAACGGCTACCGCCTCGTCGGCGACGTGCATTTCGCCTCCGTCGCCCCGCTGGCCGGCAAGATCACGCCCGTGCCCGGCGGCGTCGGACCGATGACCGTCGCCATGCTGATGAAGAACACCCTCAAGGCGTACCGACAGCAGCATCCCGCCTGATTGCGACGCACGGCACTCTTGCCTTTGCGTCCAACCGAACTTTCAATCATCCAACATGGCTGTGCCTAAGATCCTCGTGGTGGACGATCAGCCCATCAACGTCCAGCTCCTCAAACGCAAACTGGAGCGCGAGGGCATGCAGGTGGCGGCCGCCTATTCGGGCCCGGAGGCGCTGGAGCTGGTCCAGCAGGAGAAACCCGATCTTATCCTGCTCGATGTGATGATGCCGGACATGGACGGCATCGAAGTCTGCCAGCGTCTGCAGGCCAGCGAGGAAACCCGTTCCATCCCGGTCATTTTCGTCACGGCGCGCACTTCGAAGGAGGGCAAGCTGGAGGGCCTGGGCGTCGGCGCGGTTGACTACATCACCAAACCCATCGACCTCGACGAGACGCTGGCCCGGGTCCAGACCCAGCTCCGCTTTGCCGCCATCAACCACGAGATCATCGACCTGCAGCGCCGTCTCACCGAGGCGCGCCGGTCGGCGACCATCGGCGCCGTCACCCAGGGCATCGCCCACAATCTCAACAATCTGCTCGGCGTGGTCATCGGCTACGTCGACCTCATCAAGGCCTACGCCGACAAGCCGGAACTCGTCAGGAAGAACGTCGAGCATGTCGATGAGGCCGTGCAACGCATTGTGTCGATCATCCGGCAGCTCAGCTCGCTGGTGGTGAAAACCCGGCTGCCCGTCACCAAGGTCAGCCTGCAGCGCATCCTGGAGAGCGGCCTGCAGCGTTATCAGGCGGACTACAAGATCACGCCGCCCGTCACCTTGAACAATCCGCTCGGCGACCTCATCATCGAAACCCATGTCGAGGTCTGCGAGGACATGCTGTCGAAAGTCTTCATCAATGCGTGGGAGGCATACCCTGACGACACGCCGCCGGAGAAGCGGCCCATTGTCCTCACGACGGAACTCGTCGACCGCGGGGAGGACGGCAAATTTGTGCAGATTCGCGTGGAGGACCAGGGCCGCGGGATTAACCCGGAAATCCGCGACCATATCTTTGAGCCTTTCATCAGCATGAAACACAGCGTGGGCGTGGGCATGGGACTCACCGTGGCGCGGCATGCCCTGCGCAACATGGGCGGCGATATGACCATGGAGGACCGCCCCGGCGGGGGTGCGGTGGCGATCCTCCTGCACCCGCTTGTCCGGAAGCAGAGGAAGACGACGGATGGGTAAGGAAACCGGCAATCTCCCGTCCCTGCCCCGATTCGCCTTCATCGGCGCCGGCCGCATGGCCTCGGCCATGGTCGGCGGACTGCTTGCCCGGAAGGCGGCCGCCCCCGCCGAAATCGCCTGCGTCGGCGGCGATGATGACACGGCCCGGGGGCTCGCCCGGCGCACCGGCATCACCGCCCATTCCGACCTCGTCTCGCTGCTGGCCACGGCCGACACCGTGGTGCTGGCCTGCAAACCCCAGCAACTCGCCGGCCTCGATCCGCGCCTCGCCGACCTCACCGCCGGACGGCTGGTCATCTCGATCCTCGCCGGCAAACGCCTCGCCCGCCTCGCGCAGACCTTTCCCCGGACGCGCAATCTCGTGCGCGCCATGCCCAACACGCCCGGCCAGATCGGGGCGGGCATCACCGGCTGGTGCGCCCTCCACCCCCTGGGCGCCGCCGACCGCCGCCTCGTTGACACCGTGCTGGGAGCACTGGGGCAGGCGATCGAACTGGAGGAAAAACAGCTGGATGCCGTCACCGCCGTCAGCGGCAGCGGGCCGGCCTTTCTTTTTGAATTCGTCGCCGCCCTGCGCGAGGGCGGTGTGGCCGCCGGCCTGCCGCGCGACGTGGCCGCGCAGCTGGCCCAGGCGACGGTGCTGGGCTCCGCCCGCCTGCTCGCGGAAACCCGGGCCGAACCCGAGGCGTTGCGCGACCAGGTCACCTCCCCCCACGGCACCACCTTCGCCGGCCTGCAGCGCATGGCCGCGCGCGGCTTCCGCGACACCATCAAGGAGACCATCCTCGCCGCCAAAGCCCGCTCGGAGGAATTGTCCAAAGAAGACTGATCCACCCTTGATCACCCGGATGGGCACGAACAACTGGAAAATTGTCCGTGCAAATCCGCGGAATCCGTGGTCAAAAATCCGCGCATGAGCACTCCCGGCCAAGGGCGCATTCTCGTCACCGGCGGCGCCGGCTTCATCGGCAGCGCGCTGGTCTGGGCGCTCAACGGACGCGGACGGACCGACATCGTCATCACCGATTTTCTGGAGCCGGACAAGAAATGGAACGGCGTGGTGCCGCTGGACGCCGGCCGGGACGGCAAGCGCCGGAACCTCGCGCCGCTGAAGTTCGCCGATTTTGTCGAGGCTGATGTCTTCCGGGCGCGGCTGCAGGCCGACCCCGGGGCGTTCGGGCGCTTCGGCACGGCCTTCCACCTGGGCGCGTGCTCCTCCACCACCGAGCGCAACGAGGCCTACCTCCTCGACAACAACTTTGCGTACACGCGGGAGCTGGCCGACTGGGCGCTGGCGCAGGAGGCGCGCTTCATCTACGCCTCGTCGGCGGCCACCTACGGCGACGGCGCCGCGGGCATGGACGACCAGGACGACAACCTCGCCCGGCTGCGCCCGCTCAACGCGTACGGCCGGTCGAAGCAGCTCTTCGACCTCCACGCCCAGCGGGAAGGACTGCTGAATCGCCTCGTCGGCCTGAAATATTTCAACGTCTTCGGACCGAACGAGGACCACAAGGGCGAGATGCGTTCCCTCGTCAACAAGGCCTACCAGCAGATCCTCGCCACCGGCAAGGTGCGGCTCTTCAAGAGCTACAAACCGGAATTCAAGGACGGCGAACAGCAGCGCGACTTTCTCTACGTGAAGGATGCCGTGGAGATGACGCTGCACTTTGCCGAAAAAGCGATCACCGCCGGTGGCCTCTACAATATCGGCTCAGGCCAGGCCAACACCTGGCTTGCGCTCACGTCCGCCATCTTCGCCGCCCTCGGCCGGCCGCCGGCCATCGAATTCATCGAGATGCCCGAGGCGCTGCGCGACAAATACCAGTACTTCACCCGGGCCGACATCGCCAAGCTGCGCCGGACGGGTTACACTCCGCCGGTGACGCCGCTCGGCGAGGCGGTGCGGGACTACGTCCAGAACCACCTCGTGCCCGACAAACGCCTCGGCGAATAGTGGCGCACCACCGGCGACACATGCGGTAGTTCAAGCCCCTTTGCATCGCCTCGTCGGGCCGTGCGTTGTTAAGGCCTTTGTTTAGAGTTTCGACCTGACCCCGTTTGCTCGGTCTCTTCCATGACGGTCTCGATCTCGACCTGCGAGGCACCGCGAACCTGAAGTGCCGCGCGCAGCATATCGATACGGTGGAGCGGTCTCATCTTTTGCCCAAGTGTTATTGGACAAGGGGAGGGATTAAGGGAATTCCGAAGAAATTCGAATAAAGCCAAAAGACCTGAGTAGACAATGAATTTCCCAGTGGAAGATAAACTCCGCTCGAAAAACCGATAAGTGCGGTTCCAAGGCAACGACCGGCGGCGCCTCACGGAATCTTCAGCTGCTCCTCGGGAGCCCAAGGCCCGGTGCGACCAGCTACGGTGGGCGCAACGGGTGCGAAGCAGCCGTCGTGAGGATCGGGGGCGTTGGCTCTAGCGCCAGGTTCACTGGGCACTCCGAGATCTTTGTCATTATTCCGCGGTGGTCGGATCAATAATCGCTTTCACCTCGGATACACGATTGGCGGGGAAGCCACCTTGCTTGGCGTGTTCACGTACGGTGTTTTCGTCCGGCGCGATGTATACACAATAGATCTTGTCGTCGGTCACATAACTCTCGAGCCATTGGATCTTCGGCCCCAGGTTCCTTAGCACTCCGCATGACTTCTGGGAGATGCTGTGAAGTTGCTCGGGCGTGAGCTTCCCGGCGTTCGGGATTTCGCGTTCGATTACATATTTGGGCATATACTTTGTCTCCTTTTGTGTGGTGATGGGGGTAAAGTGTAGAGGAACTTGCTTCGCGCTTCAACCAGCGCGCCAAACTATCAGTTCCGATTAAGCTCAACTGCCAGCGTGGCTCAGTCAGCATCCCCCGCTCGGCCGCCGGCAGACGAGGAGACCCTGCCCTACAGTCCGACGCGGGCGGACCGGCAACGGCACCTCACGGAATCTTCAGCAGCTCCTCGGGCGCCCAGGGGCCGGGGTGACCGGCGACGGCGGCGCGGATCTCCTTCACCTTGTCCGGCGAGACGGCGGGCGCGTTGTTGCCCCACTCGGAACGGATATAGGTCAGGACTGCGGCGAGCTGCTCGTCTTTCAGCGACGGCCCGAGGGAGGGCATGGCTAAATTGAACGGCGACCCCTTGACCGTGACGGGGCCGCTGAGGCCGCTCAAGACGATGCGAATGATGCGCTCGTCGGGGCCCGCGACCCATTCGGAGCCGGCCAGGGGCGGAAAGGCGCCCGGCAGGCCCAGTCCGGTCACCTGGTGGCAGGCGGCGCAATTGGCGGTAAAGATACGCTGGCCGAGCACCTTGGGGTCCTGCGCCACGGGAGCCGCCGCATTGTCTACCAGCATGCCCGGCGGGATGCGCTCATCGTAGACCATCGGATCGAAGCCCCCCGAGTAACGGCCGAGGTAGATGGCGGAGAAAAGAATGAAGGCGCTCATCAGCCCCAGCAGCAGGAGCGGCAGCGGCGAGTAGCCCTCGGTGGGCTCGGGTTTCTCGCGCAGCAGGATCGCATGGACCCGCTGCAGCTGCTCATCCGATGCGCCGGCCTGATCCAGACTGAGAGGATCGGAAGGGCCGCCGTTCATTTGGATCCGCCCTCCTTCTTGGGCGGCACGTACGGCCTCGCCTCGGGAAACTCGTAGGTGTCCTTCAGGCTCATCAGGTAGACGACCAGCGCCTCGGCCCGCGGCGTGGGCACCAGCTCATAGCCGGGCCGGTTGAGGCCGTGCTGCCGCGCATAGTCACCCGGCAGTTTCAGCGCCTTGGGCGAACGCTCGCCGACTACCTGACGGTATGCAAAAAGGAAGCGGAACGGCGCCATGATCGAGCCGGGCGACGTGAGCTGCGGATCGTAAAGGTGGAGATAGTGCCAGTCGGCCGAGGGCTGGCGCGCCCCGATGTTCCGCAGGTCGGGGCCCGTGCGCATCGTGCCGAGAAAGACGCGCCGCTCGTACACGTAATCGCGCGCCACGCTCTGCCGCTCGCCCCAGCCGCGCTCCGTGTCGGCGCCGAAGCCGGGCCGGCGCACCTGCTGGGAGTGGCAGTACAGGCAGCCGAGATCCTGGTAGACGGCCCGGCCGCGCTCCGCCAGGCCGGAGGGCTTGTCGGGGTAGGTCCGGCCCTCGTTCTGGTCGTAGTAGGGAGTCAGGCTGCCGTACTGGATCTGATTGGTCAGCACGATGCCCGTCCACGAGAAGGCGAGCGCCAGGAAGATGCCGAGGAAGATGAGCGGACCCCGGTTCATCGGGCGGAGGCGGCCCGCATGGCCGGCGGGTTATGGAACAAGGTGGGCGTGGTGGCGCCGGCCGGACGCCGGGCGCAAAGCATCCAGGCGATGTTCACCGCGAAGGCGAGATGGCCGATGGTCATGACGATGCCGGCCACACTGCGCACGAACAGCCAGGGAATGGTGTGCCGGACGACGTCGAGGAAGGCGATGTTGGCGTTGTTCATCTCCA
>CAJAKX010000316.1 GCA_903940425.1 uncultured Opitutia bacterium
CGGCGGCTGCCGGGGAGCAGCAGCACGGGACCGGCGGGATCGTAGCTGACGGGCGATTGATAATCCCCGGCCACGAACGGGTGCCCGACAAATTCCACCGGCAGCGGCGTGTCGGCGTAGCTCTTCACCTCGAACGGGAAGATGACCGCCATCGCGTCGAGGTGTTTGGCCATCTCGAAGCGCCGGCCGGCCTTCCACGCCCAGATTTGCGGGCTGATGTAGTAGAGCGCCCGGATGGGGCCGCCGCCCTTCGTAGTGAGCCCGCCGGCGTGCAGCGTCCGGGCCAGGCGCAGGTTGAAGCCGGGATAGTCCACCAGGCACACCGCGCGCGGTTGGTACCGGCCGATCCACTCCCGCGTCGCGTTGAACAGCATCCGGAAGAAGCGAAGATTCCTCAGCACCTCCACGAAACCGACGACGGACGACGTCGTGAGGTCGTGCAGCAGCTGGGCGCCGGCCGCCGCCAGCTTCGGTCCGCCCAGCGCGCACACCCGCAGCGCCGGCTGTTGGGCGAGCAGCCCCTGCACCATGCGCGCCGCGTGCTCGTCGCCCGAATGCTCGCCGGCGACGATCAACACGTCCACGCGGCCGCCCTTCGGCGGCGGCAGGGAAAATGGCAGTTGTGGGGTTTCAGGCATCAACAAGGTAGGGCGGGACCGCTGGTCCCGCCGTTCGGTTGGTCCGGCAGCCAGATGTAAGGCCACTGTTCATGGTTTTCAATGAGTCCTTTGCGCACAGGGTTCATTAGGATGTACCTCGCCTTGTCTTGGAACGAGTCCTTGGTGCGAAGCCGGTGGTCAAAAAAGTCGCGCTGCCAGGCAACGCCGGCCCGTTTCGCGGTGATCTCTTTAAAATTGGCCATGACCTTTTTCATGTCCTCTTCCCGAGGGAAGGTGATGAGGGCATGCAAATGGTCAGGCATGAGCAGCAGCAAATGCACGTACCAGCGCCCCGAACACTGGCGGTACGCCACGGCATCAAACAGCACGGCCGCCACAGACTCGTGGCAAAGTTGATTCAACCCTCGCGACTGGCCGCAGCTCGTCACGAAGAAAATTGCTTCAGGCTTGACCCAGCCCGGGGTATGATGAGGCAGGATTTTTCTTCGCGGCAGTTTTACCCCTGATGGCGGCGGGCCCAGCGGTCCCGCCCCACCCTCCTCAGCAGTCATTGGCCTTATCCTCTCGTCGCGCGGATTTGCTCGGTGATCGCAATGGCCACCTCGAGGGCGCTTTTGCCCAGCGCCGCGCCGACCTTCGGCTGCCGGGCCTTGGCCACGCTGTCCACGAAGTCCCGCAGCTCGATCGCCAGCGGCTCGCCCTTCTCGATCGGAATCTCGTGCACCGGGATGGAGCTGGCGTCGCCAGGCTTCACCAGGCCGATCTTCAGCTTCACCCCGTAGGCGATGAGGTCGCTCTTCTTCACCAGGTGCCCCTTCTGATTCATGAAGTCGAGCGAGAGGTAGGCGTTGTCCTGGAACACGCGGATCTCCCGGTTTTTCTTCAGGCTCAAGCGGCTCGCGCTCAAGTTGGCCACGCAGCCGTCCGCGAATTCAATGCGGGCGTTGGCAATGTCCTCGGTCTTCGACAGCACGTTGATGCCCACGCTGTCGATGCGGCGGATCGGCGCCTTCACCAGCGCCAGCACGATGCCGATGTCGTGGATCATCAGGTCCAGCACCACGCCGACCTCCGTGCCGCGCGTCTGGTAGGGCGCGAGTCGCTCCGTGGTGATGTAGCCCGGATGCGTCACCGCCTTCTCCAGGAAGCTCATCACCGGATTGAAATGCTCCACGTGGCCGACCTGCACGAGGCGTCCGTGCTGCTGCGCCGCGGCCAGCACCTCCGCGGCCTCGGCCAGCGAGGCGCACAGCGGCTTCTCAATCAGCAGGTGGCAGCCCCGGGCGAGCAGCGGCAGGGCGACGGCGGCGTGCCGGTCCGTCGGCACCACGACGGAGACGGCGTCACAGGCCGCGCCCAGCTCCTCGAGCGTGGCAAAACGGCGGCAGTGATACTGGGCGCAGATCGCCGCCGCCCGGGCGTCGTCCGTTTCGTAGATGCCGGCCAGTTCGGCGGCCGGCAGCGACGCATAGATGCGCGCATGGTGCTGGCCGAGCGAGCCGACGCCGGCCACGCCGCAGCGCACACGCGCCGGGGCGGCGCCGGTTTTGGGTTCTGGGTTTTGGGTTTTTTGGGGTGAGGCCATGTTTTCCAGTTCCATAGGCGGCGAATCGTTCCAACTCAAAACGCAAAAGCCTAAATCTCCTTCAGCACGCCGTCATGCAACCGCAGCTGCCGGTCGCACTTGGCGGCATGCTGCGGGTTGTGCGTCACGAGCACGAGCGCGGCGCCGTGTTCGGCGCAGGTCCCGAGGAGCACGTCGATGACGGCGTCGCCGGTGTGCTCGTCGAGGTTGCCGGTCGGTTCGTCGGCGAGGATGACCCGCGGCTGGTTCATCAGCGCCCGCGCGATGGCGACGCGCTGGCACTCGCCGCCGGAGAGTTGCGACGGCAGATGGTGCGTGCGCTCGGCCAGCCCCACGCGGACCAGCAGCGTCCAGGCGCGGTCGCGCTCCGGCGTATCGACAAGGCCGAGCATGCGCCGCGCCATGAGCACGTTGGCCAGCGCGTCGAGTTCGGGAATGAGATAGTAGGCCTGGAACACCATGCCGAGGAAACGGGCGCGCAGCCCGGCCAGGGCATTGCGGCTCAGGCCGGTGACCCGGGCGCCCGCCCAGCCGATTTCGCCGCCCTCGGAGGCGTCGAGCCCGGCGAGCAGATTGAGGAGCGTGGTTTTGCCGGAGCCGGATTCCCCGCGGATGCCCACGCTTTCGCCAGGCGCCACCGTGAGCGCCGCGCCCCGCAGCACCTCGATCACGCGGTCGCCGCTGCGATAGCTCCTGCGCAGGCCATTCGCGCTAAGAACAGGATCAGGCATGGTCGGATGATGGTAGGGACGGACCGCTGGGCCGTCCGCCTCGCAGGATCGTTTTTGGCAGGGGCACGATCTTGTCGCGCCCTTTAATGCGGGCGCAGCAAGCCTGCGCCCCTACGATTCCGGCAAAAATTTCCTCATCGGGCCTATTCACTGCGCAGCGCCTCCACGGGTTTGAGCCGCGCGGCGCGCCACGCCGGCAGCAGGCCGGCCAGCGTCGCAATGACGACCGAGCTCGTGACGATGAGCACGAAGTCGTGCACCGAGTAGCTGAGCGGCAGGTTGGAAAACTGGTAGAACCGCAGCAGCGCCGCCTCGCTTTGCGTGAGGCGCGCAAAGGTGTGCACCACCTCGTTGCGGAAGGTCAGCGCCGTCACCGCGAACCCGATGCCCAGCGCCGTGCCGGCGACGCCGATGAAGAAGCCCTGGAAGCAGAAGCAGGCCGCGACCTGGCGGGGTTTGCCGCCCAGCGCGCCGAGCAGGCCGATCTCCCGGGTCTTGCGCACGACGGCGATGAGCAGCGAGCTGGTGATCGCGAACGCCGCCACCAGCACGATGAAGAGCAGCAGGAAGAAGAGCATGTTCTTCTCGAGCTGGAGCACGAAGAGGAAGTCGCGGTTGCTCTCGATCCACGAGACCGCGTGGTCGGACCCGTCGAACAGCGCGTTGAGCTTCGCGGCGAACTCGTCGGAATCGAACCCGGGATGCAGGCGCACGCTGACGCCGTGCACGCCGGCGCCCAGCCCGTAAAGATCCTGCATCAGACGCAGCGAGCAGATGACGGTGTTGCTGTCGACCTGGTTCCAGCCGGTCGAGAAAATGCCCGCCACCCGCAGCTGCCGCGGCAGCAGCACCTCGTCCTTCTTCAGGCGCTCCAGCAGCAGCGGCGAATAGACGTCGACGTTCTGGCCGACGCGCGCGCCGAGCGAGGCGGCCAGCTCGGAGCCGAGGAAAACCGAGTCGTCGTCGAGGTCCTCCACCCGGCCGACCAGGAGGAATTTGGCGAGCGGCACCACGCCCTGCTCGCGCCCGACGTCGATGCCGCGGATGAACGGGAACGAGGGCCGGTTGCCCGCCTGCAGCATCACGAGGCCCTGGGCGTAGGGCGCGACGGCCGCGACCCCGGGCAGGCCGCGGATCCGCGCCATGACCGCGTCCTGGTCGACCATGATGCCGCCGTTCTCGACGCGCACATGGCCGTTGGTCTCGATGATCTTCTCCCGGATCTCGTCGCCGAAGCCGTTCATCACGCTGAGCACGATGATGAGCACCGCCACGCCGAGCATCACGCCGGCGATGGAGGCGAGCGTGAAGAACGCGACGCGCCGCCCGCTCGGGAACAGCTGCTTCAACGCGAGATAGAGATACCAGGGCATGCGCAGGTCTTAGAGTGCAAGTTGTAAGTGACCAGGTCGAGCCTCCACGGTGCCGGCTTAATACTTGCCGCTGGAAACTTATGGCTACGGCGCTGAAGCGCCGGCGGGCCGCAGCTGCGGGAAGAGGATGACGTCGCGGATGCTCTCGGCGCCGGTGAGCAGGATGCAGAGGCGGTCGATGCCCACGCCCATGCCGCCGGCCGGGGGCATGCCGTGCTCGAGCGCGAGCAGGAAGTCGTGGTCGATGTTCTGCTTCTCGCCGCCCGCCTGGTGCTCGAACATCTCGCGCTGCACGAACGGATCGTTCTGCTCCGAGTAGGCGGGCGCGATCTCCATGCCGCCGATGATGAGCTCAAACACGTCGAGCGTCGACGGATCCTCGCGGTTAATCTTCGCGAGCGGGCAGAGTTCCCGCGGCAGGTTGAGGACGAAGGTCGGCTGGACGAGCTTCGGCTCGACGCGCTTGGAAAAGATTTCCTGAGTGATCTCGAAGTCCTCCCAGCCCGGTTCGATCTTGAGGCCGAGTTTTCCGACGGTGGCGGTCTTCTCCGCCCGGCCCCGCTCGAACCACTGCGGGTCGCCCGTCTCGGCGATGACCAGGTCCTTGTACTTCACCTCGCGCCACTCGCCGGCGAAGTTGATCACCTCGCCGCTCGCCGCATGCTTGATCTCGAAGGTGCCGAGCACGTCGCGGCAGAGCGTCGTGAGCAGATCCTTGATGAGGGTCATCATGCCGCGGTGGTCGGAGTAGGCCTGGTAGACCTCGAGCATGGTGAACTCGGGGTTGTGCTTCCGCGAGAGGCCCTCGTTGCGGAAATTGCGGCCGATCTCGAACACCCGGTCGATGCCGCCGACGAGCAGGCGCTTCAGGTAAAGCTCGAGCGAGATGCGCAGGAAGAAGTCGCAGCCGAGCGCGTTATGGTGCGTGGTGAACGGCTTGGCGGCCGCGCCGCCCGCCACGGACTGGA
>CAJAKX010000317.1 GCA_903940425.1 uncultured Opitutia bacterium
GCGAACGGCCTGATCGCCCGTGAACACCCATTTTGCCCCGCGCTTGCAGACATGCTCGATCACCTGCAAGGCGTCCTCGCTCCGGGAAGCGCCGCCCGGCCAATCGTCCAGCCGCATCCGAATGAGCGTATCCAGGAGGTCCGATCCGCCATCGGCCTTGTCATTGAGGGGCGCACCGAGCTCCACCAGGTAATCGATCATCGGGATCGAGCCTTCGAGCCAGGCCGAGCGAAGCACCTTGCCGAGCGCCTGCGGGTACTTCGCGGGCTTGAGCGCCTTGAGTATTTCCAGATTGCCGCCGGTCGCCGCCACCTCCAGTGCGGTCTCTTCCCCGTCGGGCTGGTCACCTTGTGGAGCGGCCACGTCCGGCTGCGCCCCGGCCCAAAGCAACAGCGCGACATTCTGCGGGCTTCCTTGCTGAACATGATGGACGAGCGCGCGATTGAGCTGGCGCTGCCAGTCCGGGAAACGTTCGTGATACTCCTTGTAGATCCCGAGGAGGGGCCGGACGGTCGACGTGAGCCCGTGGTATAAAGGATCGTCCGTCACCGCGTCCGCGCCGCGATCGAGAAACAACCTGATCATGGCGGGATTCGCCCCGTAGCACACCTGGGTGAAGCTCACGGAGCCGATCCCGACGCCTTGCTCCAGGAGCAGACGCGCCAGGTCAACGCGGCCGCGATCGACGGCGAACTCCAGGGCATTGCCGTTGGCCAGAGGATCGGCGCCCGCGTTGAGCAGCGTTTTTGCGAGCGTGAGAAATCCTTTTTCAATCGCCACCTGCAGGGGGCTGCGCCGACGCGACTTCTTTCCCTCCGGAGGATCGAGCGGCTGGCCCGCTTTGATCCATGCTCCGACGAATTCCAGATCGCCGGCTCGGCAGGCTTCCATCAGAGGAAACAGTTCCTCAATCGACGCTGCGCGTTTGCTCATCATCGGGGGGCTTATTCCAAAGTGGCGCCCCCACGCAACCGCTATGCGTTGGGTCCACCGGAAAGTCCAACGTTGGATTGACCAATATCCGAATGGACCGGGTGGTTGAGTGGCGCGGCCGAAACAACCCGCCGTTACAATGCTACAGGAAAGGCAGAGGAACCAGCCACCTCTCCACCTGCCCGCGATAACCGCCCTTCCGTCGCGCCGGTCAAGCTGGACCGCAGCGCAGCGAGGAGGAGCTTGACGGGCGCGGACAAAATCGGGCGGCGGGCAGGGAGAGAACACCAGCAGGCAGGCGGTCACGACGCTCTGTGGGATGGCGATAGCCGGGGGGGCCGAGCAATCTGCGCGACCGGAGCGAGCCGCAGTTTGCGATGGCTCTCCCCTCTCCACCGGGACCAAGCAGTCGGCCGGGGTTGCGAGGCAGCGGAAAGCGCAGCGTCCGGCCACGCAGCAACCCCGGCCGTCTGCGTCTGGTCCCCAATTCCGCCTCGGGATCGCCGGCAGCGCGTTGCTAACGAATGACCCTTTCGATCGGGCGAGGGACATTAGTGGGGGGCGGGGCGCGGGCGCAGGATTTCATGCCCAAAGCTGCGGACCGGTGTCACCGCCTCCGCGCGAGATGTAATGCCGATCTTCGTGACGAGTTCCTCATTGCGCCAGAACACGCCGAGCGTGAGCGACACCACCTCCGACACACGAAACCCCCGAAATGCGGCAGCCATTCACCCGTCATTCGTTGGTCGAAGCCAAGCCCGAGCTCTGTTAAGCAGCGACTTTGATTCTTCCACAATCGCGTTGAACGGCTGTGGCGCTCCCGGCGGCGGCGGGACACTAATTTCGGGACGAATCTTGCGATATCGTAGATCTGCCCGCCGGGCGCGTTGAGCTAGATAGCCAAATACGGCACCGCTACCCGGACTTAGGTCGAGGTTGGATTCCCACGACTCCACGAAGTTGATATCAAAGAACTGCACTGGTTCAACGCCATCGGCGGAGCGAAACAAAGGAAGACTGGTCGCGGCGCTTAGATGACGCTCATAGAATTCCGAGACCGGTTCAAACAGCGGAATGTCATCATAAGTCAGCACGCACGGAACGACCCAGCGGACGTTTTCGATTGGACGGCCGTCGGCACGGTATGCCAGACCCTCGCGTAACGCATGTGCTGCACGATACGCTTGCTCGGTCCCTGTCTTCAGCATTGCATCAAGCGACTCGAACGCACCGGTGCGCCGAAACTCAAGCGATGCCATCGTAGTTTTGACCTCGATGACCACGGCGAGATCGCCGCGGATCACAGCAATGTCACATTCTCGCCTCTGGCCCTTGGGACCATAGGGTACTTGTGAAAGAATTTCGATTCCGACGGTGGAGGCGAAGAGTTTCGCCAAGAGCCAAGTGACGTAGCTTTCGAACAAAATGCCGAAGGGTGCCCTACAGGCGCTTCGTTCGCTATCCGTTAACGGCCGTCCCAACGCCTGCTGACGCGCCTCCTGCGCGAGATAGGGTAGCCCAACGATGAACTTGCGCATCATCAGATCGGGGCTGACACAGATCGAAACACTGCCAAGATCTAGCACAGGACGCACGTACAGACTTCGCGCTGCAAACAGGAACTCGTCGATAGGGCCGGCGGGCGTTTCTGACCGAACTCCAACAGTCTGGGTCGCGAGGCTAAGGAATTGCCGAATCTTCGCGCGTTCGGGCTCTCTGACAGCATTCCAGAATGTGTCTTCGCGGTAGAAAAGTCCGCCTGCATCGGGTGCGTCAAAGTCGAGTCGCCAAGCAGGCGCTACGGACAGGAACGCACAACAGAGGTATTCCTCGGGCGTGAGTGCGAATACCTCTACGAACCACTCTGCGGCGCTCTTGCCAGTACGCGCAAGAACGGTGGCTGTCACCTCAGGCACGCAGCACAAAGCGTAGAGTCGGCCAAGTGCATTGCGCGAGTTTAGGCTCGTGTTATGCGCCATCGTGTTGCGGATGAACTCCGCCAAAGCCTCCGGGCCTAGGCCTTCCAAGCTGTGCTCTTCGTCGATTCGCTGGCGAAACCGCGCGCTAAACAGCACTGATTGGAACGAAAGAAGAACGTGCGTGAGTTCAAGGCGCAGCGGGTCACCGTCGATCCAGTGCGCATTGTCACGAAGGCAGCAGCACACCGCCAGTTCGAGGGTGGCTAGCAGCGCCTGATCGGAGAGTGGACGAAATTTGGGATCATCGCCAGCGTCAACGAGGGCGCGCCTCACAGCCGGAGGATCGAGAAGAAATGCCAGCACTCTCAAGATGTGAGCCTGTCGTTCTTCCTTCGGCGTATCCCCGTCGCAAAGCACACCTTCGTTAACGTGCTTAAGCAGCGCAAGCCGGCCAACGACAGACTCCAAGCTCATCCGGCTAAGCGCAGTAGAGCATTCTGCCAGCGTGAGTGTACGGTCGAATATTGGCTCCGCTGTCAGCGTAACCGCAAAGTGTGACGCAAACTGTTCTCCCTCGGTTGGCATCTGTACCTTGCCATCGTGAAACGAATTGGGCGAATGGTGAAGGCCGGATTCGACGTGGTCGCTCGGTAACTGGGGTTGGCGCAGCGGGGTGTGGGCGGACCGTCGGAGGGCTGAAATCATCGCGAGAAAAGGGACCGCGTTGTCCACCGGAGTGTAGCTCTACCTCGACAGCCGAAGTCACCGTCTCGAGCAACAGGCAATAGGTCGTGCGTCGACCAAAGTGAGCCCGCAAGGCTTGCGCGGGTTCCGTGGTCATTCCCATTCCGAAGACTCCAATTCGGCCCAGCGACTTTGCTGGGCGGCATCGGTATCCTCCAACCGAACAATCTCCCGGTAGAATGCTGCCAACTCTGGATCATTCGCGTGAACCGCAGCTGCTTTGGCTGCTTCCTCGCGATAATACCGGTATTGCGTGTCAAGCTTGTGATTGGTGTAGCCGCGCATCTGCGGTGATGACGTCTGCCCCAAGTTCCAGCTCATTTTCTCGAACTTAGCCGGCGCGAGGGTGCGAATCTTCTTGAGGATCGCCTTCACCAAATCGGGTTCGTTGAAGATGATCCTAGAGCCCTCGAATTTCAGCGTATCAATCAACAGTTCCAAGTTCTTAGCGTCGTTTATTTCCGCAAGCCACTGGCGAATAAGTTCCAATCCAAACGGAGAGACTTGCAAGACTGCTCGTTGGAACAGCCGTGACCACCAATACTGCGACTTCTCGTCGGCCTGCCGAAGCCGGCCGAAAAGGTCTTGAGCCAACTCGGCGTATCGCTCGACTTTGGGCAATTCAACGAGCACGTAGTTGGCGTGGAATGGCAGTGGCTCAAACCTCCGCGCACTTTGCCCCTGCTCAGACACCACCAGGACTCGCTGCCGGAGCATTTCATAGAAGAGTCGGGGCTCTTCGCTGGACAAATGCCACAAAAAGGACCGCTCTTCGTGGGAATCCAGCCGCTCCACGCGGCCGAGTTCCCGGATGAACTTCACTGCGAACCCAGCGGGCAATGGCGACTCTGCCAACGAACTCACGTTACCGAGCGCGTCTCCCAACCGGGCCAAGCTCTTGTCGGAGAATCGCTCCAGATTGAGATTCACCAGGATAGTCTCATCAATTGGCCGGTCGCGGTCGCCGCGCCACCGTAGATGTGCCAAGGCCTCTTCGAGGGTGTCGTCCGTCAGCCGTCGAGCCCAAGCGGCTATTTCGACCAAGACATCGTTGGTCACTTCGCCAATACCGACCCACCTCAGGACAAACTGGAGCGGTCGCCAACGCACGGTATTGTTTTGGCGCAAGACCAGACGAATCCACCCCAGCAAGCGCTCGTCTGGCAGCTTTCGTTGCATCACAAACCAAGAGGTCCACCAGTAGTCCACCGGGGAACTTTCCTTTGCAAGAAGCACATCAATGCAGCTGGCAGCCAAGTCCGGAGAGAGGCGAGCGATGGCGTTGAATAAATCCGAGAACTGCGGCGGCATTCCCGCTCTCTGGTAGTCCACAGCCACCGATTCGGCTGTGCTAACCAATGCAGGTGCCGTGGCATGTTCGTGGACAAATTCCGTGGCCACATGCATCGTCAGGCTTTCCCATGCTTCCTCGACTTTGGATTTCGATTCCTGAACAGATTTCTTCTCCTCGTCGGGTGTATGGTAAAAGAACTCGTCCCAAGCATTGGAGAGGAGTACTCGAGTCAATCGCAAGCCGGGTGATTCAGGGATGAGCGCCAAGACTCGCGCGCAATCGGCCCGAAACTCTAGCTGGGGTTCATGGCAGACATGGGGACGCAATAGACGGACAATACGGAAGAGCACCCGCACCGATTGGCTCTTGGTGATGAGTTGTTCAACGATAGCCAGCGCCGCGCGGCGCTCCGGCAGCCATTCCCGTTGCAGTTCATCCTCCGCTATATTCTTCCAACGCAGCCTCACCACGTCGGTTGCGGCGCTGATCACACTCAAGGCATTGAGCGTCGCGATTTCCCCGCGAGGAATGACGAACTTGCTCAACGTTTGGAGCGCTTTCGTCCGCACCTTGCGGGTGTTCTTTACCGAAAGCGGCCAACTTCGGAAATGGAAGGTGCGTCCGGTGGAGAAATTGTCCTCTACATCATGTTCGAAAATCGGCTTGAGGACTACCGCAAGCACCGGTGAAGGCTGGTCGCAAAGCATGCTGGCCTGTGGGCCATCCAACTTGTCAGCCAGCCATTCCACCACGGCCAATGGAGTTTCGACCGGATGCCGCACTTGGAACTTGGCCACCCTCCCGATGGTGGCGAGCGGGTCGTTCTGTGCGTTCTCGTCCACCCGGCCGCGCTTTTCATACAATTCCCACAACAGGTTTAGCGCTGCACTGCGGTGGTCGGCGTGATAAACGGCGATGGGTTCGAGTAATGCCGGCAATTCTCCCAGAACCTGGGCATGGGAGAACAATGACGACTCCATATCTGTGCCCCGGTATTCTTCGGGCGCAGGCGCAGCCTGTGCTAGATCGAGGGCTAGTCGGGCGAGATGCAGGCTCCGCTCCGGCTGGTAGACGGCGAACCGCCGCCATTCCTGGATGAGCTTCGCCCGGTCCCAGAAATTGGCCTCGGCAAACTTTTCGCACACTTGCTTCCAGAATGGGTCGAGCAGTGACTCAATATGTTGGTCCTCCAACTGGGCCTGCCATTCCGCTTCGGCTAGATTGCGTAGCATTGTGCCAGTGGCCGCACCGATCAACTCCGTCTGCAACCGTCGGGCAAACGGCGTAAGCCGACCCTTGTCGCCGTAGCATCCTCGATACACCAAATGATCCGCGAACAAGTCCGGGACCACCCGCCAGCCTTCCCGGGTTTGCGCGAGTAGGCCAGCCGCCCTCAGGCGGTCGAAATTCTCCTGAAATTCCCGAGGGGTGCAGCGTAGCAGTGCGGCCACCTCGTCCAGTGAAAGCAGCCGGTCGTTCCACGGCGCTAGCACCGCGAGGAGCCGCAATGTGTCCCGCATCAGCGGCTCGCGGTCTTTTGTGGCTACCTGCGCGAATCCTTCGGCCTCGAACCGGTCGAACACGGCGCGTTGGAAGTCCTGCGAATTCAGATATTGGGCGGGGGTGATACCGTCCTCGGCAATAAGTTGAGCGCCGACCGGCACAATGAGGGTGCAACCTTTGGCTAGCTCGGCCAGAGGCTCGGCAAAGGCCTGCTTCGCGTCGGGCAGGCACTCGCGGGCCAGTGCCACTAGTTGTGTTCGCGGCAGGGCGGGCAACGGCGGGAACACCTGAATCCTAGCGTGGTCCATGCCCGCACGCGTTAACCAGGCGATCAACACATCGACCCCATGCGGACGGGTCGCCAACACCAACTTACCGTTCTTTTCCACCAGTGCGGCCGCCACGTCGTCGCGGAGCGATTCGGTGCGGTGCGCATCGTCCTGCACGACCACCAGCTCGCCTTCGCGTGCCGCGCGCAGCCGGTCGGAGCCCACGCCCGGGCGTGCAGCGGGATCAACAAAGAAAAGCTTCCGGCCAGGATGCTTGCGGGCAAACGTCTCGCCAAACGCAAGTAACAGACGAGTTTTCCCCACGCCGCCCGGAGCAGAAAGAATAAAGGCCTGAGCTAACTTGTCTTCCACGAAGTCATGCAACGCCTGCAACGACTTTTCACGACCCACCAAGGCGGCGCGATGATGGAAAAGTCGGTCCTTCTTGAGCCAGGGCGCAAAGAACTGATCCACCTCAACCAGCAGGTCGTCATGGTGCGGATAGAGCCGCGTAATCAGGGCCTCGCTGCTCTGAGGAAAAACCCGCCGCAACAGTTCAATCTGTTTGCTGCGTTCCACCTCATTGAAGAAGCGCACGCTCAATTCGGAGCCGCCCCAGATTTCCCAGCGAAGGTTCTTTTCCACTGTCTCGCGGACTTTCGGCACGGGCTCACCGCTCAACACCAGAAAATACCGTGCCGCCGAGGGATACTCCCTTTCCGCTTTGGTCACCGCCGCCCGAGCCTTGGCCGCAGTAAACCCGCTCCGGTAATGTTTGCATTGAAACACCCACTCGGCCCCCGTTTCTGTGACGGCCCGGATATCGATGCCGCGTTGCCCGCCCGGACCGCTGCCGCCATACAGCGAGGCGCTCACCAGCCGGTAGCGCGCCGCTCGCGATGGCTTTTGCGCCGCTGGCTGAGGTGGCTCAACCACCTCGAGTGAAATCCCCGCACCGAGGAATAGCAGCACAAAGGCCTCGAACTGCTGGTCATCGAGGTCCTCCAATGGAAGCAATCCTTGGCGGAGCTGGGTCATTTTGCTTTACAAGCTAGGATTTATAATCCTATTTTTCAAGCGTTAATGGATATCATTCGTAATCAGCATCGTAATGAGATTGTTAATGCGCTTGAGCGGGCGCCCATCTGCCTTCTGCTTGGCCCACGTCAGGCCGGGAAGACCCACTTAGCGAGGGGATTAGCGCCTAAGCCGGAGAACTATTTCGACTTGGAGAACCTCGTCGACCAACGACGGCTTGAAGAAAACCCACAGGGTGAACTAAGTCGACTCTACGGTATGGTTGTGATTGACGAGGCGCAACGGTTACCCGCGCTCTTCCCTCTTCTGCGCTATCTTGCGGATCGGCCCAGAAACCCCGCCAAATTCCTTTTGCTAGGCAGCGCGGCCCCGCACCTTGTGCGCGGCGTTTCGGAAAGCCTAGCCGGCCGTGCTGCCTATGTGGACATCGGCGGTTTCGACGTCGGGGAAATCGAACCCCAGTATCACGAAACCCTGTGGTTGCAGGGCGGGCTCCCGCCCGCATTCCTGAGCGATGAACCCAATTCGTTCAACTGGCGGCTCGACTACCTACGCGCGCTGATTGAACGGGACCTCCGCGACCTCGCGGTCATGCGCATGGCACCCGCTGCGTTGCGCCGTCTCCTGCTTCTCCTCGCCCAGTCGCATGGCACTGTGTGGAATCACTCCTCTGCCGCCCGCCTCCTCTCAGTGGACTACAAGACCGTCCAGCGGTATTTAGAGCTCTTCGAGGACACATTCCTTATCCGGCTGCTGCCACCATTCGAGCGGAACCTGAACAAGCGGCTTCGCAAGTCCCCTAAGCTCTACTTCCGCGACTTAGGCCTCGCGCACGCCCTGCTTTCGATACGCTCGCACCGCGAACTGAACGCCCATCCACTCTACGGCGCCTCTTGGGAGGGCTTCGCTCTTGAGCAGGTCATTCGCGTGCTTGGTCTCCGCGAAAGCGAGTGCTTCACCTATGCGGTTCACAGCGGCGACGAAATGGACCTTGTCGTCGAGCGGGGCGGCCGTCGCTACGGATTTGAGTTCAAAGCGTCGGCGAGCCCTGGCACTACGCCGTCCATGCACAATTCGCTTCGCGACCTGACGCTAGAAAGAGTATTCGTCATTTATCCGGGCGAACGGGACTATTCCTTGCACGCTAGGATTGAAGCCGTTGCCGTCAAAAACCTGCCCCGCTGGCGGCAGAATTGGGAAACAAGCTAAGAGCGAGTCAGTCGCATGCCAGCAACGAGCTCACTGCAATCTCATGGGAAACGCGATTAGCAGCACATATAGCATCGCCGTCTTCCCTTTCTTGAAGACGACGGGCCGCGTCTTGCTTGGTGATTTGACGTTCAGATCGAGTGACGACCTTGAAGGCCTACCGTCGGCTGAGGCGGCTTCGGTGACCGAAGTAGCCAGTATGTTGTTCTTACAAGATGACCTTCGGATCCGTTCAGCCTCCTGCGCACTCGTACCGTTCGTCGATATGACAAACGTGTCGATGGTGAATGTGCATCATATAGCGAATATCCAAGCGGTGGTCGCTTACCTCTACGCGTCTCCCCACGAGGTGTTCGGAGACCCATTCTTGACTTCGGAGCACGCGAGCATGGTCATCTTTAGCCCGGGGAGTGTCTCTCGGTTCCTTGTGCAGCCTGACTTCCACGTCGAGCCGGTCGCACAGAGGCCCGGCTTCGAGCCGGACCAGTTCCAGAAAGTTCGTGGCTACGATGCCTTGTACAACTTCAGACACCATTTCTGGGTTACACGAGGTTCTCGAGTATATGGTCCACAGCCGCACCTCACGCTAAACCAATCTCAGGACCTCTATGCAGATGTCGAGAGAGCCGCTTCTGGAGGTCGGGCCATGCACGGCTTGCTTCTGCAACTGCTCGCAGGCCCAGTTACCGCGAGTTCGTCGCGCGTTTTCACAGCGATAAAGTGGTTCAGCGACGCGAATCGGGAGGGCAACGGCCACGACGCTGCGTTGGTAAGCCTCGCTATCGCATTCGAGTCGCTCCTGGGACTGCCCCAGACGGAGAAGACAGACCGCCTAGTCGATGCTATCGCCTTGCTGCTCGGGAGAGTGCCGCGTCTCGACGCATGGGCGCACCAATTCTATCGAGCTCGCGGATCGATTGTGCACGAGGGACGAACGGAGAGGCTGCACTTCGTCGCGACAGACTCTAGGAATGAAGCGGACGGCCCCGCATATCAGTCCCTTCTCTCTTACGGGATGCGCATCTTTAGACTCTGTCTCTCGACCCTCATGGTTGGCGCTGACCTTGCCCACCAAGCAGGGCTAGAGGAGATACTGGTAACCAACCAGCAGCGGTTCCAAAAAATCTGCGAGACCCTCAAAGACACGCGCGTTCCAGCATTCGAGCGGTTGACTCGAGTTGAGGATCTCGTCGAAGCGTTGGACCATTATAAATTTCTGGCTGAAAGCGGCCTGCAAATCGATACTATGGTTAGTGCGGTGCGATTGGCCGTCGAGGCCGTTGTCGACTGCAATGAGTCGCTGGGTCAGTCGAATCGGAATTCCTTGCTCACAAGAATCACGACTATTAGCACGAATGACCGACTCAAACAGCTTGAGGCTGTTCAGGGGATGGAAACGTTACTTGTCGCCGACCCAGCTAATGCCAGTGCAAAGCAAGTCGAGACGGTCCGCAAGCTGGTCAATGTTGTGTGGGGATACGTGTTCCCACAGTACTATTCATTGAAGCAACAAAGGGATGCGGGCAAACTGAGCCAGTAGCTGGCTGTGCTGCACACTGCAAACTCCGAGATTCGTCACGCCGGCTGTTCGCGTAGCCGTCGCGCCGATTCTCTCCGTGGCAGACCTCTAAACGCTCAACAAAAAAAGATGAACGCAATGTGGACCTTGATCGCCTCTCTCGCTGAATTGATCGGTGTGTTTTTTCTCTCGGTCGAAGCCATCAAGCTAAAGAATATCGCTGCACTAAGACGAAGAGCACTTGGATTCTATCGGACGCTCAATCCGTATTGGGAATTTTCGGATACTTCGGAGCCAGTGACGAAGCCTGAACCAAGAGTGCGCTCGCTCCTGTCGAAAGTTTTTGCAGGCACCGTGATTGTTGTGATCGTTACGCCGTTTGTGCTGGCCCTCGCGCCAGTGATTTGGGCTCTTGATCAGATCGAGAAACATACGGAGACAGGTATTATCGGAATCATTGGTTTTTCCCTATGGGTCGGAAGCTTTGTGATCAACCATTGTATGAAGTGAAAAAGCTCAGTCGATCGGGCGAGGGGCATTGGCTGGAGGCGGGGCGCGGGCCGAGGGTTTCATGCCCAAAGCTGCGCCTCGGCGGCGTCAGCTTTCGCAGTTGAAATGTCGCGCCAGCCAAGCGAGGAACTCGTGGATGTGGGCAGCCTGAACGACAAACACAGTACGCACCTGACGGGCGGCGATATCGACGCCGATCTCTTGCGAACGATTGGTCGTGAGCAGGGATTGATGGCTGATGATGTCGTTAACCCGGTAATTGACGGCCACCCAACGGCGGGACTCGAGCGTGAGGTCGGCCGCTTCGATCTTGCCGTATTCCAATGAAACCCGTGCGGGATCGAATAGCGCCACGGCAACTTCGGCAGTGGTTACGACAACGGAGAGCAGGCGGAATTTCAAAATATTGGTCGCCCTCATGCGCATGGCGAGCCCGGCCTGACCAAGCGTGACCTGCTGGAACGCGTCTTCAATGGCGCTCGTAGCCGAGACCGTCCTTCCGCCCCCCGGGCGGGCCAACCGAGCTTCAAGGTAGAAGTCGAAAGCGGGGCACTGATCCGATGCCGGCCGAGTAGCTAAGTAATGATTCATCGGCGGAGGGCCCGAATGATCCCACATGCCAATGAAGTCAGCTTGTTCGATGTAGTAGCTTCCTGCCGTAGGGCCGCGGGATTTGTATGTTTCGCCGAAGAACACCCAACGCTTGTATTCTCTCGCCAGGCGCTTGCACTCCAGCACGGCGTACCACGGGCTTTCCTTCGAGGAGTAGTGCCGAAGGAGGAGGTCAATCCGCGTAGCTTCGTTGGCAACGGAAACCGGGACCTCCAGTGCCTCGACCTGCCACTGGTGTGCGTGCGTTTGGCGGTCGTCTGGTTTGGCCAGCGTTTCGGCGACTTTGTGCTGCAATAAAAACCCCTGCTCGTTCAAGGCGGCGGCGACGATCTCATACGGTTTGGCCTCCGGAGGCCTCTGTTTTTCGTTATTCATGATGCTGTCGGTGTGTGGTGGTCGGTACACAAGCAACGCTGCGTTACCGCGGCCGCGGCGTAGTCGAGTTCGTCGCTGACGCGGAGAATGTCATGGGTTGGTGGTGTTGGCCCAGATCCC
>CAJAKX010000318.1 GCA_903940425.1 uncultured Opitutia bacterium
CATAAATGAGGGAGTATCTATGTTTCATAGTAGGGAAGGTCGCAACGCGACCAAGTTGGTTTGAACTTCGAGGGCGCTTGCCGGCGATCCCGGCGAACTGGCGGTGAACGTGAGTTTTCCCCGGCTGTTGCGAGAACCAAGCGCAAGATGACGTCTCCCAGCCTGGGGATCGACCGCTAATAGGTGGCAAGCGAGACGCGCAGCACCATGGGTTCCTCGCCAAAGACGAGGCCGAAGTCCGTCGCATCTCCATTCTGGGTGCGGAGGAGCTTGAAGACGCCGTTCTCGTAGATCCCCTGTTCGACCCGCAGGAACTGCCGGTGCTGCCATTTGCCGTCGATCAGGGCCGAGGGCGTTTGTCCGGTCCCATCCACGATGTGCTGGGTCTTCCGTTGCTGCTCGGTGCCGGCCGGCCGGAAGTCGACGCGGCAATAGTATCCAGCCACCAGAAACTGGTTGTCCGCCAGCTGGGCCACCAGCGCGCGCCCCTTCGGCAGCGGATTCGCCGCGGCGGAACCCCAGCGGAACGATCCGTACGACACCACCGCGTTCCAGGATCCGAAGGGCAGCGTATGCGTGAGCTTGCCCGAATCGCCATTCTGGAAATGCTGCGGCTCGGCCACGGCCTGGAGCTTCCCTTCGAAATTCAGGCGGGCGACGTCCCGCTGCATCGGGCCGAGCAACCGGTAATTCATCGCCAGCCAGGGCTCCGGGGCATTGTCGGACTCCGACACGCCGATGGTCTGGAGACCGAGAGCCGTGAAGAAAAAGCGGCCGTTGGCCTCGGCGCTGGCCGCGTCACCCCCGGGCAGACCGCTCTCCGGCAGGAACAGGGCATTGTCGTCGCGGTGATAAAGCTCGAGCACCTTCAAATAGGCGGCGGGGTCGGCGCGGTAATCGTCGGGCCCCAGGATGTCGATCGCGGGCGCCGCGGCTTTCCAGATGGGGATCACATTGTCGGTGGCGCCGCCGCTCTCGTAGTTGCCGGCACCGCCCGGCAGGCCGGCCGGGCCCGGATTGAACGGGTCGCGCACCGCCACGTTGGCGTCCATCGGCAGGGGATAGGCGGCCTTGCCCGCGGCCGCGACCTGCCCGATGTATCGCGCCACCGCCCAGGCGTGGAAGTACTCGTCCGCCTCGGGACCAAAGGCCTCCTGCCAGCTGGGGGAGGGAGCCGCGGTCTTCACGTGCATGGCGCCGAGCACCTCGGGCGGCACGGGCGCCTCGAAGACCTTCTGCGCGGCCGGGGAGAAATCGCGGACGGTTTCCCAGCTGCCGGGTTCATTCTCCACCTGAACCATGATCACGGTGCGCTGCGGGTCGACCTCCTTGAGGTGCCGCATGAACGCGGTGAACGCCCGCTTGTCCGCCTCGAGCGAGGCGGCGGCAAACGGCGAGGGCGAGTCCACCGCCTCCCCGTTCCGATTGACCGCATGAAAATAGCGGTCGGGGGCCTGCAGCATCCATTCAGGCATGTAGTGCTGGCTGCCGTTCTTCCACGTGGCGAACCAGAGCGGGATCAGGCGGACGTTGTGCTGGCGCGACTCGGCCAGGAGCCGGTCGATCGACGTGTAGTTGAACTGACCGGGCTGGGGTTCGAATTCATCCCAGTAGATCGGCACCTCGACCGTGTTGGCGTTCAGGTAGTCCATGGCGCTCCACTCCTTGGCCCGCCCGGGCCAGGTGCTCTCCAGGCCGATGTCCTGATCCTCCACGCACAAAATCAGAAAGGGCGCATCGTCCACGAACAGGGCGAAGCGTCCGTCCTTTTGCACGAGGCGCGGCAGCGGACGCTCCACGACCTGGGCATGGACCGTGACGGCAACAAACGTGGCCGCGAACGCGGCCAGAACAGCGGAAGTCATTTTCATCTTTGGCACTCCTGCTTTGTGAACCTAATGAATCGAGCCGTAAACCCATTTAATTCGTTCCCACAGAACCCTACCGAGACTCTTCATCGGTTAGCGGTTGAATATGGGGTCAGGCTGCACATTTGTCCGTGATGGGGCGTGGGCGGGCGGCAGACTGCTGGCATCAGGTAAACGTAATGCATAGGGGTGGACTTCTATGCTGAGTGTCATGTCCGCCTTCGCCCCATTCGACTTCGCTCAGGGCTACGGGGGACACTTTTCTTTCGGACTCCGAAAGAAAAGTGGCGGAGGAGGAGGGATTCGAACCCCCGGTGGACTTGCGTCCACGTCTGATTTCAAGTCAGGTGCCTTAAACCGCTCGGCCACTCCTCCGGAAGTCGGCTCTAACTTTGCCCGGTGCCCCGGGTTGTCGAGCTTTCTCCACGGGGACTGACCGCCAACGCCACTGGTCGCAGTGAGGTCGACGCTTTTTCCCGGGAAGGACGAAATCCTCAACGGTCAAATCGACCGGCGTTTTGATGCCCCCGCTTTCGCCCCCAAGGCCGGGTAATTTGCGAATTCGCACCAACCGCCATATTCTCAACCTTCAGGATCGCAGGATCCCTCAAGCTTCAACTTCAACCGCACACACAAACCAGTGATTATGCCATCCGCCGCAGGAGACGCATCCAGCATTATCTGCTGTTTGAATAGATTACCTTTCCTGCGCGGGCTGATCAGGCCCGGATCTGGCGGTCCGGCCTGTCTGCTGGCGGCCACCATCCTCCTGCTTTCTCCATCCATTGGGCGGGCAGTGCCAAGCTTTGCCCGGCAGATGGACCTGCAATGCATCGCCTGCCATACGGAGTATCCGGTGCTCAACACCTTTGGACGCATGTTCAAGCTGGGCGGCTATACCCTGAGCACCGGGCAAGGCGAATCTCCGCCATTCGCGGTCATGCTTCAGCCGTCCTTTACCCGCACTGCGCAGGGACAGCCGGGAGGAGCGGCCGCCGGCTTTGGTGACAACAACAACTGGGCTCTCACCCAGGCGAGTATCTTTTATGCTGGCCGGCTGTTTGGTCCGTTTGCCGAGAAGATTTTCGGCAAGGACGCCGCGGCGGTCGCCAACAAATTCGGCGTTTTCCTCCAGGCCACCTACGACGGCGTGGGGAAGGTGTGGTCGTGGGACAACGCCGAATTGCGCTACGCCGATACGGGAACCATGGGCGGCCAGAACGTCGTCTACGGTTTCTATCTGAACAATAATCCGACACTGCAGGATCCGTGGAATAGCACACCGGCGTGGGGCTATCCTTTCACCGGCTCCAAACTTGCTCCGACACCGGCAGCGGCCACCTTGATCGACGGCGGCGTTTCCCAGCAGGTCGGTGGTGTCGGGGCCTATGTCATGCTGGCGAACACCCTTTATCTCGACTTGGGCGGCTATCGAACCCTCGGCGCTCACTTCCAAAAATCCCTCGGGGTGGACCCAGGCGGCGAGACCCAGATCACCGGGCTGGCACCTTACTGGCGGGTCGCGCTGGAAAAGCCGGTCGGCGCCGGCAGTTGGGAAATCGGCATCTTCGGAATGGCCGCCAGCACCTATCCGGGCCGCGACCAGAGCGCCGGGGCGGACCGGATCGTGGATATCGGCATCGACTCGCAATACCAGGAATCCGTCGGACTCCACGATGTCACCGCACTCCTTTCCTGGATCCACGAGCATGAATCCTGGAACGCCAGCCAGCCGCTTGGCTCCACCAGCAATGCGGCGGATACGCTGTGGAATTTCAAGGCCACCATCGATTATCTCTACGACAAAACCTACGGCGTGGCGGTCCAATATTTCGCCATCGATGGCGACCACGACCCCTTGCTGTATGCCGGTAGCCTGATCGGTTCGCCCCGCAGTGACGGCTTTGTCCTCCAGGCAAACTATCTGCCGTTCAACAAACCGGGTGGCCCGTCCTTCTGGCCGAGAAGCAACGTCAAACTCTCCCTCCAGTACACGATCTACAGCCGTTTCGATGGCGCCCGGACGAATTACGACGGCTCCGGTCGCAATGCCAGAGATAACAACACGCTCTATGCCGAGGCATGGATCGCCTTCTGACATCGTCCCCGGACTGACCCCTCCTCGAACCGGAATTTCCTGATGGATTCCTTGCTCTGATGCGTTAAATATCAATCCACCTTTCCATGGAAAACAGACATCTCTCGGCCTTTCTACTGTTCGCCCTGGCCGCGGCGGCCCCTCTGCCTGCGGCAGCCGCTCCGGACAACGGCAAAACAATTGTGATCACTGCCAGCGACATGCTGAAATTCAGCGTGACGCAGATCGAAGTTCAGCGCGGACAAACCGTTCGTATCCAGCTCAAAAACATAGGCACCATGCCCAAGGACGTCATGGGGCACAACTGGATCCTCCTTAAGGCCGGCAGTGACGTGACCGCTTACGCGACCACCGCGCTTTCTGCCAAGGGCGAAGCCTATCAGCCAAAATCCCTCGCTGATCAGGTTCTTGCATCCATTCCGCTCCTTGGACCCGGGCAAACCGGGGAAGTCACGTTCGTCGCCCCGGACACCCCGGGGAGCTATTCCTTTCTCTGCACTTTTCCCGGCCACTTCCAGGCAGGCATGCGGGGAGAATTGCGCGTGAAGTAATGCGAGAACTTTCGGGTGCCGCCCTTCGACTGCCGCGGCTTCCACCAGCGGTGATTTTGGCGGAGATTATTTTTTCCGTCCGGGGCGCGTCAGCAGCCAGATGGCGCCGCCGAGCAGCAGGAGGAGCCACCACATGAAGCGCAGCTCGCGCAGGGCCAGCTCGGTGAAATAGAGCAAGCCCGGCACGAACACACCCAGCGCGATGAGCAGGACGATCACGAGCGTGATCTGCAGCCGGCTGCGGGGTGTGTCTGGCATGGTGATGCTCAAGGGTGAAGGGAAGCCGGCGACGGACAAGCGGGAAAGGATGCGATGGCCAGGCTTTTCTAAAACATGGAATCCTAGGATTGATCTTTTTCAGCGGCCCGCTTTGCTGTCCGGCAGGAAGAGGGCGAGCATGACGACAACGGGACAGCCGGCGCAGGACTGGAAGGTGGCGGAAATCCAGGGGCTTTACGGTCCGTTCACCTTCAGCGAACGGTTGCTCCAGAAGATCTGGCTGCGGGGCGAGTATGATGCGGCGCATGCGGCCGCGGAGGACGGCCGGCCGCTGCGCGTGCTGCATCCCGGCCGGTGGAATCTGCTGGGCGGCCCGGATTTTCGCGGCGCCCGGTTGCGCCTCGGGGACGAAGAGCTGACCGGCGATGTGGAGCTGCATCTGCATGCCGGCGACTGGGCGGCGCATGCGCACGCCGCCGACCGCGCCTACGACGATGTGGTGCTGCACGTGGTGCTGTTTCCGCCCGCGCCCGGCGAACGGGCGCGCCGTGCCGACGGCAGCGCCATTCCCACGCTCGTGCTGCTGCCGCTGCTGCTGCACGATCTCGAGGAGTACGCCGCCGAGGATGCGGTGGAGACGCTGGCCAGCCGCACCGACTGGCGCGCCACCGAGGAGCTGGCGCGACTGCCCGCCGCCGGGGTGCACGCCGTGCTCCATGCGCAGGCGGAGCAGCGCTGGCGGCAGAAGGTGCGTTTTGCGCAGCGGCGCGTGGAGCGGCTGGGCTGGGCCGAGGCGTGCCACCATGCGGCGCTGGAAATCCTCGGCTATCGTTTCAACCGTACGCCGATGCTCAAGATCGCCGTGCGTGCGCCGCTGACGGCCTGGGCGGAGGGGGCGGTCGACGCGGGTGCGCTGTTCGCTGCGGAAGCCTCCGCGTGGAGCCTGCAAGGCGTGCGGCCGGCAAATCATCCGCGGGTGCGTCTTGGACAGTATGCCGCCTGGGCCCGCGCGAACCCCGCGTGGCCCGAATTGCTGGCGAAACTGGCCGGCGGATTTCCGGTGCTGCCGGGGGAGGGCGGCGCCTGGCCAACGACGATCGTGCGGAGGCGGCTGGGTCTGCCCGCGCTGCGCATTCGTCTCGCGCGGGAAATTGCGGCCGGGGCGGTCGGCGGCACGAGGCTCGACAATCTCGTCTGCGACGGTTTTCTGCCGCTGCTGGCGGCGCGCATGGAGCGGAATCTTTTTCCGCTCTGGTTCCATTGGTTCGCCGGCGATCTGCCGCCGCGTCTCATCGTCGTGCTCAAGTCGCTCGGCGTGTTCACCGGGCGCGCGCAACCCGCCTGCCACGGTCTCGCGCAGGGCCTGCTCGGCTGGATGCTGGTCCAGGAGGCCGGCAGTGATGTTGGCCGCAAAAAGGCCCCATGACCGGGGTGCTTTTTGGTGCCTCTTTGTGGCGATACTCTTCTGAAGGCGCCGCATTTCAGGCTGGTGACGGCGGCCAGGAACCGCGAAATGGAGGCATGGCAAAGAAACGCGTGGGCATTCTTTTCGGCGGGAAGTCCGTGGAGCACGAGGTGTCGCTGCAGTCGGCGCGCAACGTCTACGAAGCGGTCGACCGGGCCAAGTTCGACGTCGTCCTGATCGGCATCGACAAGGCCGGCCAGTGGCACGTCTGCGATGCCGCGCTGCTGGGCGCCGCCGCCTCGCCCTCGGCGGAGCTCGCCGCGGGCACGGCCGGCGACGCGCTGGCACTCGTGCCGGGCGCGACGGAGCACGCATTTGTCGGGACCGGCTCGCATCGCGGGCTGCCGCCGCTCGACGTGGTCTTTCCCGTGCTGCACGGCACCTACGGCGAGGACGGCACGGTGCAGGGCCTGCTCAAGCTGGCCAACGTGCCGTTTGTCGGCGCGGGCGTGCTCGGTTCCGCAGTGGGCATGGACAAGGACGTCGCCAAGCGCCTCCTGCGCGACGCGGGCATCCCGGTGGCGCGCTCTGTCACGCTCACGGAGCGCACCGCGGCGGTCGCGACGTTCGAGGGGCTGGCGGCGAAGTTCGGGGCGCCGTTTTTCGTGAAGCCGGCCAACTCCGGCTCCTCCGTGGGCGTGAGCAAGGTGCGGGATGCCGCCGGCTGGGCCGCGGCGCGGACCGCGGCGCTGCGCTACGACCGCAAGCTCCTCGTGGAGGAGTTCATCCAGGGCCGCGAGATCGAGGTGGCGGTGCTCGGCAACGACGATCCGCAGGCCTCGGTGCCGGGCGAGATCGTGCCACAGCACGACTTTTATTCCTACGAGGCGAAGTATCTCGACGAGAACGGCGCGCGGCTGCGCATCCCGGCCGGGCTGCCGCCCGCGATCAGCGAACGCGTGCGGCAGCTCGCGGTGGCGGCCTTCCAGGTGCTCGAGTGCGCGGGCATGGCGCGGGTGGACTTTTTTGTGTGCGCCGACGGCCGCGCCTATGTGAGCGAGATCAACACGATCCCCGGTTTCACGAAGATCAGCATGTATCCGAAACTCTGGGAGGCGTCTGGCGTGCCGTATCCGCGGCTCATCGAACGGCTGCTCGACCTTGCCATCGAGCGGCACCGGCGCGAGCAGCGGATCGAAACCTCCTACCGGCCGGGGAACTGACGGAGGACCGATGCGGCTGCGAACGGCGCAGGGCCGGCTCAAGGTCAAGCACAGCATCATCGATGGCGTGCGCGGTCTGCTCGAGCGCCTGCTGGCGGACAACCCGGCAACCATCCGCTCGGTGATTCCGGGCGTGATCCGCCCGGTGCGCGCCGCCCGGGGCAAGGTAAAGGTGCGGGTGACCGTGCCGACGCAGAACGGCTGGAAGGCCATCGCGCTGAGTGCCGGCGCGCGCCAGGAGCTGTTCATCAGCACGACGCTCGCCAAAGAGGAGCTCGCGCGGGCGCTCGAGCAAGCGGCGGGCGATTAGAAGCAATTCGAAAACCGTCAGAACTTGGAGGGCGGTGCGCTGTCGCCGCCAAATGTCCGAGCGGCGCTCTGCTGGCCAGCAGAGCGCCCTCCACCGGGCAGCGCAGCAGGGTTTTTGGATAGCCCCTAGCCGGACTGCGCCGGATTCACTATTTCAGCGGCCCAGATCGGTCACCAAATCCGACAGCGCGCGCCGGGTGGTGCGGGGCGGTGTCTCGGCCGGGTAGCCGATGGGCAGGAGGATGGCCGCACGCTGGCCCGCCGGCAGACCGATGGCCTGGCCCGCCAGTGCTTCATCCACCGCGTCGACCCAGCAGGTGCCCAGTCCCAGCTCCACCGCGGCCAGCATCGCGTTGCAGACGGCGGCGCAGGCGTCCTGCATGCAATAGACCTGCGCGCCCCGCGGGCCGTATTTGGCGGCGGAGCGCGCCGGATCCACGGCGAAGACGAGCACCACGGGCGCGGTGGCCAGGAATTTCTGGCCGGCGGCGGCCGCGACCAGGGCCTGCTTCATCGCCTCGCCGCGGACCACATAAATCTGGTAGGCCTGCAGGTTGGCGGCGGAAGCCGCCTGATTGGCGGCGGACAAAACCGCCTCAAGCTTCTCCGGCTCGATGGGTTTCGCCTGGTAGGCGCGGATGGATTGGCGCGTTTTGATGGCTTCCAGTACATTCATGGTTTTACCTGCTGGCCGAGCATGCAAGAACGGCCGGGAAAACCAAGCTTGAGGTAAGGAGCCGGCCTGGGGGCGTTCCCGTCTGATAGATCTTTGTCCGCATCCGTTCTTCACGCTCAACATGTCAACTATTAGTTGACATGTTCCTGATCGTCGGCGCTCCAGGGGCGGATTCGGTCTGTAGCGCGGGGTGCAGTCTGAGCGCATAGGTGCTTAACCAGGTGTCGATCCGCGCCATGCGGCCGTGGCATCACGGCCGGGAGGATCGTTCCTGATTCAACGCGAGCAGGCGGGCGATCATTTTGTCGTCGGAGAGGCCGACGGGCCAGCCATAGGCGGCGGCGACGGTGTCGTCGAGCGCGGCATGCGCATTGATCAACCATGCCGGCCGGGCGTTGTAGAGCGCGGTGAGCGTGCGCTTTTTGTCCGTCCGGTCGCCGAGCCACTCGCAGCGCTGCCCATCGAGCGCCCGGGCGGCCTGCGCGATGGCGGTGCGTTGATCCTCTTGGACACGGGTGAGCTTGCCCAAGGGCGTGGCCGGCGGCCAGGGAAAGGGAAACGTCTCGAAGCAGGTCGTCGGCGTGTAGCGCGGCCTGTCCTCCAACTGCGTACCCATACGCAGTGCCCACACTTGGTGGAAACGCGAGTGCAACACGCCGAAGAACCAGTCGTCGTCGCGGGCGAAGACGATGAGCGCATGGTCCGGCAGCGTTTCCGGCGGCAGCCAGACGAAGAGGAGATGTTTGGCCACCCGCGGAACGGCGATGAACCGGTCGCGCTTGGCCAGTGCGATGCGCATTTCGACCTGCGGCGATCCGTGGAGCCACCATCGGCGGCGCCGGCGTTGCGCCGGTTGCGCGTGTCGGCGAAGGTGAGCAAACGGCAGCGCGTAAAGCGCGGCTTCGCGTTCCTCCATGCCGGGCGGGAAGTCGATGACCCACTGGTGCTGCGGTGTGCGCAGCATGTCGGCGACGCCAGTCCACGGGCGAACGACGTCGCGGTTGGGTTTGCCATGAACGTTCGGGGCGGCGAGAAACCGCCGGGCTTGCGCCTCTGTAATCTCAAATGAGCCGCGCTTTTCATCACCGGGAAAGGCGAAACCCCGGTTTTCGAGAAGGGGGCGGACGGCCGAGGCACGCATGGCGTGAGGCGCTGGCTGAAACATCGGGGCCCATCCTGTCAGGCAATCCGGCTGTTGATCAATCCTCCGGCTCGGACGCACGAACGCGCATAAGGCGCGACTGCCAAAAAAAGCCCCGCCGGTCAGGCGGGGCTGGTCAGAATGGCAATTGGACAGGAATCGCTATTTCGAGGCCTCGGTCGTCTTGACCATCCCCTCCACATCCTTCTCGGTCAGGTTCATGTTGTGGTGGGTCTTGGCGTGTTCGATGACCACCGCGATCACTTCTTTCTTGTCGTGACCGCTCACCATGAACGAGCACGGTGAATCACATTGCACCGTGTAAACTGTGGCCGGCTTGTCGGCGGGCTTTTTGGCGTCCTCGGCAACGGCGAATAGGGACAGGGCGGACACGACCGCAAACGCCGCAACTGCGGCAAGTATGCTTTTCTTCATGGGATGACTCCTTACAATGGTTGAGGATGGGGCGGGTGGCAGTGCATGCCGCCAGAGTGAGCGGCAAGGTACCGAGGGGATGGTCGGTGTCAAATGACCGGCCGGGAAAAGCGTTACCGGAGGGATTTCATCCACCCTTCTTGGCCTCCGGCAGCACGATGACGCGGAAGGAGCGCGCGGGGTCGAGATACTGCGCGGCGAGCGCATCGATCTCGGCCTTGGTGATGCCCTCGAAATCGCTGTAGCGCGTGCGGCACCAGTCGAGCCGCTGCGGAAACTCCTGGCAGGAGCCGACGACATTGTTGAGCCAGTAGGGGTTGGTGCGCGCGGATTCCTTCAGCGCGGTGAGAATCGGCTTCTTGGCGCGCTCGAGTTCGTCCGGCGTCGCGCCGTTTTTCTGGAGATCGGCGGCGATGGCGAGGACGGTGTCGACGATCTTCTGCGCCTGCGCGGGATCGATGGTGATCTGCGACAGCATGAATCCGTAATGGGTGTACGTGTCGCTGGGCGCGCTGTAGGCCTCGGGGCTGTAGGCGTCGCCCATCTCCTCGCGCACCTTCACCCGCAGGCGGTCGGAGAGGATTTCGGCGAGCAGGCTGAGGCGGCGGGCGAGCCGGACGTCGCGGGCGTCGGTCGTGGGCCAGTAAAGCGTGACGAGACCCTTGGGAATCTCGGTCGGCACGGCGTAGTTTTTCGTGAACGGCGCCGGGAAGAGCACCTGCCGCGCCTCGGCCAGACCGGGTTTGGGCGCGCGTGGGGGCAGCGCGCCGAGGGTCTGCGCCACGGCGGTGATGGTGGCGTCGACGTCGATGTCGCCCACGACGGCGATCTCAATGGCGCCGCCCGCCAGCTGCGGAGCGAGCCACGCGCGCATCTCTTCGAGCGTGCGGTTCTGGACGACCTTCTCGGCGGGCAGTCCGAAGCGCGGATCGTCACTGGCGAGCAGGCGGGGCACCTCGGTCTGCATCGGGCCGGAGGGCGTGTGGGCGAAGCCGGTGTACATCTGCTCGATGAGTTTCCGGCCCTGCCGCAACGCCTCGGGCCGGTAGCCGGGGTCGACGAGGTAGGCGGTGAGGAGCTGAAGCTGCGCCGGTAGGTCGTCGCGATTGGTGGTGCCGCCGAGCGTGCAGGCATCGTCGCGCACGTTGAAGTTGAGTCCGACCGTCTTGCCGGCGAAGAGGCGCTGGAGGTCGTCGATGTTGTGCTTGCCGAGGCCGCCGGTGATGAACGCGAGGTTGGTCAGGAAGGCGAGGCCGGGCTCGGTCGCGGGCTCGGTGAGCCGGCCGGTGCCGACGCGGATGTTGACGTGGATGGTGTTGGCCTCGAAGTCAGTTTTTTTGAGGTTGAGGCGCACGCCGTTGGCGAACTCGACGAGATGGACGTCGAGATCGTCCACGTGCTCATGCCGCGTGACCGCGCCTGCGGCGCCGAAACGGGTGTAGGCAAACGCCTCGGCGGCGGTTTTCTCAGGCGGTTTGAGGGTGACGGCGCGGCTTGCCTCATAGACGCCGGTGATGATCTGCCCGGCGGCGGCGGATTCGCTGGCGAGATCGATGTTGCCCGTCACGAAGAGATAGCGCTGGTCGACATTCCACGCCTCGCGAAAGGCGCGCAGGCAGTCGTCCGGCGTCACTTTCTCGAGGGCGGGTTTGAAGAGGGCGAGGTCGGCGGCGGGCTGGGTGAACACCTCGTCGCGCAGCAGGCAGGTGATGAGCTCGCCGGCCAGTTCGTCGGAGTGGCGGGTCGAGGCGCTTTTGGTGCCCTGCTCGAGGGAATTGAGGTAGTTGGCCGTGGCTTCGCCCAACTCGGCGGGTTGGAAACCGTATTCGAGCGCCCGGCGGAGCTCCTGTTCGGCCACGGTGAGCGAGGCGCGCCAGTTTTCCGGCTTGCCGTTCAGCTCGACGGAGGCGTTGCGGAAGAAATGGTAACTCTCGTTCATGTTGGCCGTGCCGCTGGCGAAGGGCGCGTTTTCCTGCTTGGCGAGGATCGAGAGGCGGCGGGTGAGCATCTGGAACGCCAGATCGCGCGGCAGGTACCTGAGGCGGTTGGCGGCCGTGTCGGGCTCGCCCGCATAGGGCGTCATCGTCTCGATGGCGACGGTGACGTGGGCTGCCTCGGGCTCGGCGTGGAACTGCACGTGCAGGCCCGCGGCGGTGGAGATGCGGCCGAGATCGGGCTGCGGTCGCGCGGGGGCACGGGACTGGAGGGGCCCGAAGGCCTGCTTGATCTGCGCCTCGACCGCGGTTGGGTCGAAGTCGCCGATGGCGATGACGGCCAGGTTATCCGGCCGATACCAGTCATTGTAGAAATCGGCGAACGGCTCGCGCGGGGATTGCTCGATGATCCCCGCGAGGCCGATGGGCAGGCGTTTCGGGAACAGGGAGTCGCCGAGGAGAAATTCGTTCTCGGCGACGAAGGTGCGGTACTCGACAGAGTCGCGGGTGCGTTTTTCCGCGAGGATGATGCCGCGCTCCTTGTTGAGCTCCCGGGTTTCGAGCAGGAGGCCGCCGGCGTAATCGGCGAAGACCTGGAAGCCCTCGGCCAGGGTGGCGGCCTGCGTATTGGGCAGCTCGAGCATGTAGATGGTGCTATCAAAGGAGGTGTAGGCATTGGTGTCGGCCCCAAAGCCCATGCCGAGGCGCTGCAGATACTCGACGAGCGTGCCGGGCGCATAATGCGTGCTGCCATTGAAGGCCATGTGCTCGAGAAAATGCGCCAGCCCGCGCTGCGCCTCGGTCTCGTACAGCGAGCCGGAGCCGACGACGAGGCGCAGGCTGGCGCGGCCCCGCGGCTCCTTGTTGGGCAGCACGACATAGCGCAGGCCGTTGGGCAGGCGGCCCCAGACGGCGGCCGGGTCGGGCTGCAGGTCGCTGGTCTCCTGGGCGAAAACCGGCGGAGCGGCCAGAACCGGACGGATGGCGACCAGCGCCAGGACGAAGATGACGGGGAGCAGCAGACAGAGGCGTCGCAACGAGGACATCATGGCGGCCAAGGTGCGCGAGGCGCCGGAGAAGGCAAGGTTGCAGGCAGGGCCGGCCGGCCGGGGGAAAGGGAAGGGGTGCTTGACCGGAAGGATCTGTTCACGAGGGATATAGATGAGACTTCACGGAGGAGTTTTTTGTGGCAACGGCGCATCTTCATCCCTATTTTTTGCCTCCATGAGAGTCCGACCCCGCCGGGCGCGGCCCGAAGACAGCAACGCCGCCTTGGCAAAATCCAAGGGGGCGGTGTCGAAGTTCATCGCCCGGCACTACCGCCACTTCAACGCCGCCGCGCTCATGGACGCCGCCAAGGCCTACGAGGCGCATCTGCAGCAAGGCGGCAAAATGCTCGTCGCCATGGCGGGCGCCATGTCGACCGCCGAGCTCGGCATCACGCTCGCCGAGATGATCCGCCGGGACAAGGTGCATGCCGTCGTCTGCACCGGCGCGAATCTCGAGGAGGATATCTTCAACCTCGTCGCCCACGATTACTACGAACGCGTGCCGCACTATCGCACCCTCTCGGCCCGCGACGAGCAGGCGCTGCTCAACCGCCACATGAACCGCGTCACCGACACGTGCATTCCCGAGGACAAGGCCATGCGCCGCATCGAGGACGCCGTGCTTGCGGAGTGGGTCAAGGCCGACCGGGCCGGCGAGCGCCATTTTCCGCACGAGTTCATCTACCGGATTCTCCGGGGCGGGAAGCTGAAGAAGCATTATCAGATCGACCCGCGACACTCCTGGATGCTCGCCGCCTGCGAGAAAAACCTGCCCATGTGGGTGCCCGGCTGGGAGGACGCCACGCTCGGCAACATGTACGCCGCCCATTGCATCCGCGGCAGCGTGAGGAACGTCCACACCGTGCGCACCGGCATCGAATACATGATGACGCTGGCCGGCTGGTATTCGCAGACCGCCCGTCCGCTGGGCCGTCGCCGCGTGGGTTCGATCGGTTTCTTCCAGATTGGCGGCGGCATCGCCGGTGATTTTCCGATCTGCGTGGTGCCCATGCTGCAGCAGGACCTGCGGCGCCGGGGCGTGCCGCTGTGGGGTTATTTCTGCCAGATCAGTGATTCCACCACCAGTTATGGCAGCTATTCCGGGGCGGTGCCGAACGAAAAGATCACCTGGGGCAAGCTGGCCGTCGACACGCCCAGGTTCATCATCGAAAGCGACGCCACCATCGTCGCTCC
>CAJAKX010000319.1 GCA_903940425.1 uncultured Opitutia bacterium
GCGCCGCTCCACCTGGATGCCGATGCCGCCGAACTTGCCGTTGATCTCCTCGCTGAGTTCGCGGTAGGCGTCCGCCCTTAAAAACTCCGAGTGCGGATCGAGCGAGTGGAGCATGCCCTCGAGCGCCGCGTGGGTGAGCCGGTCGTAACCGGCGTCCTTCTCCTCCACGTAGTTTTTCCCGACCAGATCGAGCACGCTGCGGAAGGACGCCGTGTTGCGGTTGAGATCGCGGTTGGGCCACAGGCTCCAGGCCGGGTGGACGCGCGTCACCGCCGTGGCCAGGAGGATGCCGCAGGCCGCGCCACAGACGATGATGAGAAAGCGTTTGAGCATGCCCCCTACTGTGTGCATCTGGTCGTTCTTGTAAATGGCTTCCGCAGTCCCACCCGAATTCCTCGCCGCCTTCCGGCAGGCAGCCGGCGCCGGCGGCGCGATGTCCTTTGCGCGCTTCATGGAGCTGGCCCTCTACCACCCGGACACCGGCTACTATGCGCAACGGCGGCGGCGGATCGGGCGCGCGCCGGAGGCGGATTTTTTCACCGCCACCTCGCTGGGACCGGTGTTCGGTGAACTCGTCGTGGAGACGTGCGCCGCCCTGCTCGATCAACGGCCGCCGCGCGACCACACCTTTGTCGAAATCGGCGCCGAGTCTCCGGCCGGAGGCTATCCGGAAACCCTGTCGCTTTGTCCGGTGGAGGGCGCTGCGCCGTCAGCGCCGCTCGGGTATATGGCGGCTCTGCGGGCCCGCAGAGCGCGCCGCCCTCCAGTTCCGGGCGGTTCTCGGATAGCTTCTAGTGATCAAGCCACGCCCGGCGGCGTTCTCGCCCCGACCGGATCGGGGCGGGCTGGCGTGGCGCATCCCTTCGCCGCGGCGGCGACGATTTCGCTCGGTCAGCCGCTGCAGTTGCCTCCGCAGGCCGTCGTTTTTTCGAACGAGCTGTTTGACGCGCAGCCGTGCCACCGGCTCATCCGCCAGGCCGGCCGCTGGCGGGAAGGCGGCGTCGGGCTGCGCGACGATGCGCTGGAGGAAGTCCTGCTGCCGGATCTCACGCCCGAGGTGCAGGCGGTGCTTGACCGCCTGCCGGCCGCGGCACCCGACGGTTATCGGATCGACCTGCCGCTCGCCGCGGCGCAACTGGCCGAGCGGATCGCCGCGCAGCCGTGGGCGGGCCTGTTCGTCGCCTTCGATTACGGGAAATCGTGGCGCGAGCTGGCCGAAGACACCCCGGCCGGCACCGTCCGCGCCTATCTCCGGCACGAGCAGAGCAACGATCTGCTCGCGCGCCCCGGCGAGCAGGACCTCACCTGCCATGTCTGCTGGGACTGGCTCGGCGAGGCGCTGACCGCCCATGGATTCGCCGCGCCGGTGCTGGAGTCCCAGGAGGCGTTTTTCGTCCATCACGCCGCGCCGGCCCTCAGCCGGCTGACCGCCGCCGAGGCGGGCCGCTTCAGCGGACGCAAGCTCGGCGTGATGCAGCTTCTGCATCCCGGTAACATGGGCCAAAAATTCCAGGTGCTCTGGGCGCGGCGGGACTAGCGTGCATGAAGCGGCATTTCAACCTCACGCAAAGCCGCCATGGTTCTTTCATTCAGAAGCCAAGAAACCAGGATAGGGAATTATGGCTTCCTGGTTTCTGAATCCAGGCAGATTGCCTGGAGGTCCAGCGCCAGCCCAAAACCCAGTTTTCCCTTGCTTCGCGGGGGA
>CAJAKX010000320.1 GCA_903940425.1 uncultured Opitutia bacterium
CAGCGCCAAACCGAATGGCCCGCCCGGGACCTTGGCCCGGCGGGTCACGGTGAGCGAAGTCACGTCCGCCTCGGCGACCTCGTCCACATCATCCATGGCGATGAACAACGTCTTCCCGTCCGGGGAAACCACGATCCCGCCCGGTGTGTCATGGTGCGGACGGGGATGCGTCCACGGCAACTTGTTCAGGCTGACTCCGTGACAATGGTTGCAGGAGACAAAGCCTAAATCAGGTCGGCCCGATGTCCGGCGCTGGTGGGCGCGCAATCCGAAGTACCCGCCCACTACTGCGGACCCTGCTCCCGCCAGCACCAGTGGCGTCGCGACCAGGATGATTCGATTGAGCTTCATGGAGCAGTGCCGTGGGAAACGGGCGTTTGACTGGCGAAGTCCAAACTCGCCGGGTCGCGCATTGCTGCCAGCGGACGGATGTTTCGGGGCGAATGGTTGCGCGGCTCGTGACAGCCGACGCACGCGCGATTCTCTCCGGGCTGCAACCAGACAAAAGCCGGCTGGTGCCGGAGCAGATGTCCTTGGGCGTCGAGGGTGTCGAAGCCCAGCGGCACGCCCATGGGAAGATACACGAGCACGGAACCGTCGGAAGCCACCGGCACCTTCCCCAGGGTGCGCTGCTGTCCCGAACCCGCCAACGCAAAAACTCGCAGCTCAGCGGCAGGAGCCGGGTTTCCGTCGGCAGCGGGTTCGCTGCTGTCGTTGACGTTGAGGCACAGCACCGTGCCGCGGGACGCTCCCGGCATCACCGCGGACGTATGTCCGGCAGGTTCATCCCGCGTTGCGACGAGGGTGGCTTCGATGCTGTTCCATTGCGGGTCGTCAAAGATTGGAGCGCCGATTGCAGTGGCATCAGCCGCGACGCGGTAAATCGCCGCGTTGCCCGTCATCGAACGCCCGACCCAGCCGCGCGTTTCGACACACGTCAGCACGTCGTTTCCCGGCAGCGGCTCCACCGAGCGGCAACCGTCGCTCTTGAAGGCGAACAGGTTGTTCCGCGTGGCGAACGGAGCGGCCGAGCTCACGCACTCCGCCCAGCCCATGGGTCCCGGTTCTTCCGTGCGATCAGCGAGGAAGGCGATCCGGCCGTCGCCCAGCTCGCGCGGGCGCCGGATATTATCCACCCCGTCCTCCTGGCAGGCATAAGCGGTGACCTCAGTGCCGTCGTTGTTGATCGTGAAGAGGCACAGATGCCGCGGAGCGTGGCGGTCGTCACGAGCCTTGGCGGTCACAAAGAGGACCCGTCCATCGCGCAGGACGGTGGAGCCGATGGCGCTGTCCGGCCCGAAGGTGAGCCGGCGGGGCGCCTGGCCCGGCATCTGCCCGTAGAGTGCGACCAGCTCTCGGGTAGTCCAGAGCCGGCCTGCCTTGGGAACGGGGGAGCTGAAAACCAACTCTCCATGGGCGGCGAGAGCAGGATCCATCGCCCCGCTAGGCATCTGAGTCACGAGTTGGGGTCGACCGCCGCTCGCATCGACCTTGTAGATCTGCCAGTCGGCTTTGTCCGAGCTCTTGCCGGCGAAATAGACCCAGCGGCCGTCCCATGAAACGCAGGGATCACCGGCGGCGACCAGTCCGCGGGAAAGCTCACGAACCGTGTCCTTGCGAAAAGGAGAAACCAACAAAACCACCCGGCTTCCCGGCGGATACCGGACATCCAGCACCGTGGCGGCCGGGGGAGGCGGGACGCCCACTGGTGTTTGCGTCAGGACCACGGAGCCTTCTGGCGCCGCCGGATGGCAGCCCGCCAGCAGGAGTGCCGCCGCTCCAAACAATACCGTCGTACGCGAACTCATCGGGGTCAGGGCTCGGTCACCTTAAGAATCTGGTCGACGCGGACGTCGGTCAGCGTCTGGACCGTGCCGCTGGGCCACTTGATTTGGATCCGCTGCACAATCGGCGCCTGGCCGAGCCCGAAGTGGACTCGCGGATCCCCCTGGCTCAGGAAGGTCGAGGGGCAACGGCTTTCCTGAACGTAGGTCTTCCCGTCCGCCGTCAGTTCGATCCACGATCCCCAACCCGCCGGGTTGCTCTTGGTGCCGCGAAGCGCCAGGGTGATCCAGTGGTTGCCGGAGTGGTCGCGGTTGTGAAGCAGGACCGGCCGATCCCCCATCAGGCCCACCAGCAAGTCCATCCGGCCGTCGTTGTCATAATCCAGCACGACGCTCGGGCGCGCCCGGACCGGCGTTCGGAAATAGGCGCCGCCCTTGTCGACCGCATTGCGGAAATTGCCGTGACCATCGTTCTCCAGCAGCAGGCTTTGCCAGCCCACCATCCGGAAGGGATCACCGTTGGCGATGAAGACGTCCAGTTTCCCGGCGTTATCGAAATCGATGAAGTTGCATCCCCACCCGACATACTGCGCCGTCAACACGCCGAGTCCCGAGGCCATCATGCGGTCAACGAAATCGCCCTGCTCCGTGCCCATGTACAGTGAGCCATATCCCAAGCGCGAGACTAGGATGTCCGGGATCTGATCGCCGTTACAGTCACCGACCGCGGCGGTCATCGAGCCGGCCGCCTCGCCCAAGGCGTTGAAGGCGACGCCCAGCTTCATGGCTTCGTCGTGAAAATGCCCGTGGCCATCGTTGATGAGCAGCATATTCGGAGTCGCGTCGTTGCTGATATAAAGGTCCTCGTGGCCGTCCCGGTTGTAGTCCAACGGGACCACGGACATGGTCCGATGCGGAGGCAGGGCCCAGATGCCCGCCGACTCGCTGGCGTTGGTGAAGGTTCCGTCGCCGTTGTTGATATAGAGCACGTCCCGCTCTGGTTTATATGCCAGCGGACCGGGATAGCTGGTCGGGTTGTAGAAGAGATGATAATCCGGATCGAAACTCAGGTAGTTGGCCACGTACAGATCCAGTCGGCCGTCGTTATTGACATCCAGCCAGGTAGCGCCGATGCCCGTCCCCGTGTCGCCCACGCCGGCCTTGTCCGTCACGTCGGTAAACGTGCCGTCG
>CAJAKX010000321.1 GCA_903940425.1 uncultured Opitutia bacterium
AGCCCCATCGCCTGTTCGGCGTTGTTGATGTTGTAGGCGCCGACGGCGTATTTGCCATAGGCGTGTTTGAAGAGCTGGGCCGTGGTGACGATCATAGGCGTGCAGATTGGCGGAAGCGGGCAGGGTACCCTCTGCCCGGAAGCACGCACAAGTGTTTTTTCTTCCATCCGGCAGGAGGGCGGGGAACTGATGCGCTGCCATAGAAACGCTGATGGGCACGTTCCCGCGCCACCGACCCGGCAGCGCGCAGGGATGCGGTCAGCCCTTCGGCGGAGTTGGCGGCTGGCTGGAGCCGCCGGTCGTCCTTGTCGCCGCCCCTGGCGTGCCGCCGCCTTGCGCCCCGTTAAAACTCTGGCGCAGCATCTGGGTAATCTGCTGCTGGGCAGCCTGCTGCTGCTGCATTTGCTGGAGGACCTGCAATTGGGCGGGAGTCAGCACGCTGGCCGCCTGGCCCACCGCAGTGGAGGTGATGGTGGGGCCGGTGACGGGCGTGGCAAACAGGCCGCCCATCGCGCCCATCGCGCCAAAGAAACCGCCGCCGCCACCACCGCCCGTTCGCTGACCATTGCTGCCTGCCGCGCTGTTTTGGGCGAGAATCTGCGCAAGTTGCTGCGTTTGATAGTCCTGCAACGGGGTGCCGCCCGAAGTGACCAGGAGGGTCTGCAGCTGGTTTACCTGATTACGCTGCGGCATCGTCTGCAGGTAGTTGTTATATTGGCTGTAACCATCGGGACCCAGCAGCGACTGGATCTGGCTGTCGATCGCACTGCCGGCCTGCTGGACCAAGCCGCCGATTTGGTCGCGACCGGTGACTCCCTCGGCGCGAGCGGCGGAGAGAACGTCCAGCATGGACATTTGTCGCTCGGCGAGAAGATTCTGGAACTGTGCCGTCTGCTCCGGCGTAAGATTCAGGCTCTTGAAGAGGGCGCCATAGGTGCTGTTGATGCGGGCCTTCTGCTGGTCGGTCCATAGCTTGTTGAATTCCGGATTCTCCAGCAGGGTGGTGAGATTGCCGGGACCATTGCGGCGGTCGAAACGACCCGGGCCGCGCGCCGGTCCCGGGGGATTTTCGGCGACGGTTGAAACGGCATCGCCTTCGTCCGCGACGTTTCCGCGCGCGCGCAGGCCGGCGATTTCGGCCTCGAGTTCGTTTTTGCGCTTTTCCAGGTCCCACAAACGCTTCTGCAAATCGGTGCGGGCGCTGTCCGTGAGGCCGTTGGCGCGCAGCATGATCAGTTCCTGATATTGATGCCAGGCCAGCGCCCCTCCCGCCACCGTCGTCAACGCGAGCAGCAGGATAAGGTAGTTTTTGCTCTTGGGGGCTGCCATCAGCTTGGAAAGACGTGCCAGGATGGAGGCGAGTTACTCTGAATCGAGTGAAGGACGCAAGGGCCGGCGCATACGGCATAAGTCCGTCGCCTGGCCGTCGGGCCACCGGGGGGCGCTGATCCGCAAAGCGGGTCCGCCCCGACCGGCATTCAGCGGGGAGGAAATTCAAACTGCGCCTTGGCCCGGTTCGGCGAAAGCACGAGGAACGCGCTGAACGGCATCGCCCGCTTTGAGATGAAACCCTCGATCAGGTCGGTCCGGCCGGTTTCCAGCAGCCGGCGGACTTCCTCAACGGGCAGTTCCTTCTGGCAGAGCTGACGCTTCAGCGTGAAAACGATGCGCCCGGTTTTGCCGGATTTGCGCACGTAGTACGCATCGGCGGTCTGGAGAATTTCGCCGCCGAGCAGCTTGCTTTCGCCGACCGGAACGGCCTTTGACAGGTCGGGCGGGACCTTGGCTTTGCGCGCGATGGGTTTGCCGTCCTTGTCGAGTTTCGGCGCGCGCGGCGGGAACTCCCAGGTGATGCGGCCATCCGCGCGCTTGAGGAAGGCGTCAAACGGACGGCCTTTCCGGGAAATGAATCCCTGGATGAGATCGGTTCTGCCGTGCTCGATGAGCTGGATGGCGTGCTCGCGCGCGATGGGTTTCTGGCACATGATCCGCCCGACGCGGAAGGTCTGTTTCCAGCCGCTGTCCGCGCGTTCGCGAAGCACGTAGTTGTTGCCGGCCTCACAGAGCTCGGCGCCGGTGCGGGGATCGGTCCAGAAGGGGGTCAGGGTGTCGAGGTCGGCCTTGTCGCCGAAATCGAGCTCGGCTTTCCACTTGCCGGTCTCCGCGTCCTTGACGAGTCGCAGCGAGGCGGTGAAGCGGCTGCGGGTCTTCGTCGACACAAATCCATCGAGCGGGCCGACCACGCCCTTGGTGACGAGTTCGCGCACCTCCGGCTCCTCCATTTTGCGGTTGGAGATGATCTTGTAGACCATGAACTCGCCATCCTGCGACTTGTAGCCGCGCAGCGTCTCGCGCAGCGGTTTGCCGTCGGTGGGCGAGGGAATGTCGGTGACCCGTGCCAGCGAGTCGTCCTCCTCGAAATTCTTGACGCGCTCGATGATCCTCCGGGTTTCCTTGATGATCTCCTGCATGAACTCGTCGCGGGAGAATTTGCCGTGTTCGATCTGGCGCAGCTTGTATTCCCACTCGCCGGTCATGTCGGGCTTGGTGAGCCCCTCGGCCTTCACGGCGGTGAGGAACTGCAGCAGCGACTCGGCCTTGGCCGTCGGCACGAGTTCGCGCTGCTGGCGCTCGATATACCGCTGGTTGATGAGCCCGTCGATCGTGTCGGCGCGGGTGGCCGGCGTGCCCAGTCCGCGCTCCTTCATGGCCTCGGCGGAATCCTCGTCGTCCACGAGTTTGCCGGCGCCTTCCATGGCGGACAACAGGGTGGCCTCGGTGTAGCGCGGCGGCGGCTTGGTCGTCTCGTCGTGCAGTTCGGTTGAAACGGTCCGGGCTTGCGGCGGCTGGCCGTCGGCCGGGTCGAGTGCGGGCAGGACCTTCGCGTCGGGCGAGCCGTTGTCCAGGGTCGTCTTGCCGTAAACGGCGAGCCAGCCGGGGAAGGTGAGCACCTTGCCCTCGGTCTTGAAATCATGGCCGGCCACCGTGCTGAGGCGCGTGGTGACGTCGAACTCCGCCGCCGGATAAAAGGCCGCGACGAAGCGGCGCGCGATCATGTCGAACACCTTCGCCTCCATCTCATCGAGGTGCTTCGCCTCGTGCGTGGTCGGAATGATGGCGAAGTGATCGGAGACCAGGGCGTTGTTGAAAAGGCGTTTGTTGGGGCGCACCCAGTCCTCGCTGAGCACCTTCTGTGCGTGCGGGGCCAGGCTGCCGTGCAGGTTGGCGAGGGTTTGCTTCACCGTCGGGATGTAATCCTCCGGCAGGGCGCGCGAATCGGTGCGCGGGTAGGTGATCATCTTGTGCCGCTCGTAGAGCGCCTGTGCGATCTGGAGCGTGCGCCGGGCGGGCAGGCCGAAGCGGTTGTTGGCCTCGCGCTGGAGCGTGGTCAGGTCGTACAGGCGTGGCGCGGCCTGCGTGGAGGCTTTCTTTTCCTCGGTGACGGCCGCCAGCGGCCGGCCTTGGCAGGCGGCGTGCACGGCCTCGGCGGCGGCTTTTTCCCAGAGGCGGTCGATCCGGTCGTGCTCGTCGTTTTCGGCTTTCCGGAAGCCGGGCCGCTGGTAGACGCCCTCATAGGTGCCTTGGGCAACCTCGAAGACGGCCGTCACGCGCCAGTACGGACGCGGCCGGAAATTGCGGATTTCGAGTTCGCGGGCGAAGACGATGGCGAGGGTGGGGGTCTGCACGCGGCCGACCGCGGCGACGTTGCCGGCGCGCGAACCGAACATGCGCTTGGTCAGCGCGCGCGTGCCGTTGATGCCGATGAGCCAGTCGCTCTCGCTGCGGCACCGCGCGGCGTCGGCCAGCGGCGCCATTTGTGCGCCGTCGCGCAGGTGCTTGAACGCTTCGCGGATGCCCTCGGTGGTCATGGTCTGCATCCACGCGCGTTTCACCGGCAGCTTGCACTTGGTGAGCTGGTACAGGTAGGTGAAGATCAGCTCACCCTCGCGGCCGGCGTCGCAGGCATTGATGACGTCGGAGACGTCCTTGCGGGCGAGCAGCTTCTTGAGCTGGTTGAACCGCGCCTTGGAATCCTCGATGGGTTTGAGGCCGAATTTTTTCGGGATGATCGGCAGGGTCTCCAGTCGCCAGAAGCCGTAAAGCTTCTTGTCGATGTCCTCGGGCATCTCGAGTTCCACCAGATGGCCCACGGCCGACGAGATGACGTACTCGTCGTTTTCGAAGTGGTCGCCTCTTTTGGGAACGCGGCCGAGCGCGCGGGCGAGGTCGGCGGCCACGCTGGGCTTCTCGGCGATGATCAAGGACTTCATGATGCGGGCGGGAAGGCGATACCCACTGTTCCGGGGATTTCAAGCCCTAGTTTCAGAAATCTGTTTTCATCGAGACGCGCGCGGGCGCGCGTGCGCCCGCGCGCGCGAGGGCGTTTGGAATTCGGGGCCGCCCAAGGCGGAACTCTGGAAATCAGGAATGACGTCAAATCCTGAGCAAACCGGAATGAACCCCATGGAGGGCGAGCCGCATCTTCCATATCCACTGACGCACCGTGGGTGGAACCGGCCGTCCCGGCAGGTTCGGCCCGCCGGGACGGCGGGCTCCGCCCCAAGCACAGCGTCCGCAGTGCGAATTCAGCTCAGGCCGCCGGCAGCTTGGGCGTTTCCGCCAGGGCGCTATCGAGGGACTTGAGCAGAATGGCGATCGTGTCGTCGGTCTCGTCGCCCATGTTGGAGATGCGGAAAGTCTTGCCCTTGAGCTTGCCGTAGCCGCCGTCGATCACAAAGCCGTGCTTCGACTTGAGCACCTTGAGCAGGGCCGGCAGGTCGAGGTTGAGCGTGTTGGCGAAGCAGTTGAGCGTGACCGAGCCATAGCCGGCTTTGGGGAAGAGCTTGAAGCCCTTCGCAAAGGCCCACGTGCGGACGGCCTGGTTGAGGCGCGCGTGGCGCGCGTAGCGCTGTTCGACGCCCTCGGTCTTGATGTCCTCCAGTTTCGACTTGAGTCCGTAGATGTGCGGGATGCTCGGCGTGCTCGGCGTCATGCCTTTCTCGTGGTTGGCCTGAAACTCGAGCAGATCGAGGTAATAGCCGCGTTCCGTCACCGTCGCGGCGCGCTCCAAGGCCCGCTTCGACACCGAGCACAGCGAGAGGCCCGGCGGCAGGGCGAGCGCCTTCTGCGTGCCGGTGATCATGACGTCGATGCCCAGCTCGTCCTTCTTGATCGGCAGCGCGCTGAACGAGCTGACGGTGTCGACGACCGAAATCACCTCCGGAAACTGGCGAACCACGGCCATGACCGCGGCGATGTCGGTCATGCAGCCGCACGAGGTCTCGTTGTGGATGACCGTGACGGCGTCGTACTGGCCGGTGGCCAGTTCGCGGCGCACCGCCTCCGGGTCGACCGGCTGGCCCCAGTCAAACTTCAGCGCCCCGGCCGGTTTGCCGCAGCGGTTCGCGACATCGTTCCACTTGTCCGCGAAGGCGCCGTTCATGCAATTGAGCATCTTCTTTTTGACGACGTTGCGGACCGCCGCCTCCATCATGCCCCAGGCGCTGGTCGTGCTGAGATACACCGGGTCCTTGGTGTAGAAGAGCGCCTGCAGGTCCGGCTGCAGGGACTGGTACAGCGCCACGAAGTCGGAGCTGCGGTGCCCGATCATGGGCTGGGCCATCGCGCGCAGCGTCTTTTCAGAAACGGCCACCGGGCCGGGGATGAAGAGTTTGTAGCTCATGGCAGGGAAGGAGGATTTGATTCAGAAGCCGGGAAGCCAAGAGGAAATGCACGTGTATTCTCCTGGTTTCATGGCTTCTGAATGAGAAATCAGCCGCCGCTCTGCTTGACGATCCGCCGGTTGGCATCGCCGAGCACCAGCACCTTTGGCTGCCAGCCGGCGGCCGCGCGCTCATCGACCACGGCGAAGCTCATGATGGTGAGCAGATCCCCGCGTTTGCCGAGGTAGGCGGTGGCGCCGTTCAGGCTGATCGTCTTCGAGCCGGCGGGCGCGGCGATGGCATAGGTTTCGAACCGCTCGCCGTTGTTCAGGTTGCCGACAAGAATCCGCTCGTAGGGCCGGAGTCCGACGAGACTCATGAATTCCACATCGATGGCCAGACTGCCCTTATAGTTGAGGCTGGTGTCGGTCACCGCGGCGCGGTGGATCTTGGACTTGAGCAGATTGAGTTGCATGACGCGGCCCGGACGGTAGGAAACCATTACCAAGCGAAACGCCGTCCGCTACGTCAACCCTCAATCCCGCCCGTCCTCGCATGTCACCGTCTTGGCTGAGAAAAAAGTTCTACGCCTTCGAGCAATACACCATCGATGTGATTCTCGGGCGGCGGGAGGACACGGGCGCGACCGTCTACGGGGCGTTTTTGCAGGGGGTGTCCTTCCTGTTCAGCGGGGTGGTGCAGCTGCGGCTCTGGCTCTACCGGCAGCGGCTCCTGCACGACCAGCCGCTGGGCTGCCTGGTGGTCGTGGTCGGCAACCTGACGGTGGGCGGCACCGGCAAGACGCCGGTGGTGGAAAAATTCGCCCGCGCGCTGGCCGAGCGCGGGCGCCACGTCGCCATCCTCAGTCGCGGCTACAAGAGCAAAACCCCGCCCTTCTGGCGCCGGGCGTGGAACAGCCTCACGCACGCGGAGGAGCCGCCACCGCGCGTAGTGAGCGATGGCAAGCGCGTGCTGCTCGATTCCGAACAGGCCGGCGACGAGCCCTACATGCTGGCGCGCAACCTCCCGGGCGTGGTCGTGCTGGTCGACAAAAACCGCGTGAAGGCCGGCACCTATGCGATCCGCCGCTTCGGCTGCGACACGCTCGTGCTCGACGACGGTTTCCAATACCTGCCGCTCAAGGGCCGGCTGAACCTGCTGCTCGTCGACAAAACCAATCCCTTCGGCAACGGCCACCTGCTGCCCCGCGGCATCCTGCGCGAGCCCATCAAGCATCTGCGCCGCGCCTCCTACGTCTTCCTCACCAAGTCCAACGGCCAGCGCGACCCCGAGATCGAGGAGCTCATCCGGAAGCACAATCCCGGCGTGGACGTCATCGAGTGCGCCCACCGCCCGCAGCATCTGCAGCGCGTGGGCGCGGACGAACGCCAGCCGCTCAGCTTTCTCAAGGGCAAGCGCGTCGGCGCGTTCAGCGGCATCGCCACGCCGGAAAGCTTTGAGCATTTCCTGCGCGAGCTCGGCGCCAATCTGCTCTACACGAAACGCTTTCTCGACCACTACCGGTTCACGCAGGAGGACCTGGACCTGGTCTTCGGCCAGGCGCGCGCGGCCAACCTGGAATTTCTCGTGACCACCGAAAAGGACGCCGTGCGCCTCGACGAAAAGCTGCATTTCCCGCTGCCGCTTTACTACCTGCGCCTGGAGGTCGAGATCATCCGCGGCGCGGCGGACTTCCAGGAGGCCGTGTCCCGCATCTGCTTCCCCGAGAGCGGCAATCACCCGCCGATGGATCCGGCGAAGTAGCCCGGGTTCATCGCCCGCGGACCGCGGCGGGTTGTCATCTATTAGATGACAAAGTGGCCATGACAGCCGCGCGTGACGGTCGCGGATGAAAGGGAGGAAATGCGGAGTGAGCCGGTGGACACGCCGGTCCTTTCCACTTGCGACCGGGGCGCCGCCGCGCTCTGTTGGGCGGCATGATAATTGATCCCCGTATCACTCAACTGGCCGAACTGCTGACGGGCTTTTCGACCACCTTGCAGAAGAACGAGCGCGTGCTGATCGACGCCTTCGACGTGCCCGACGCGATGATCGTCGCCCTGATCCGCGCCGCCCGCCGGCGTGGCGCCCTGCCGTTCGCCCACATTCATCACGCCCGCATCACCCGTGAACTGATGAAGGGCGCCGTTCGGGCCCAGTATGCGCCACACACGGCGGTGGAGCTGGCCCGCATGAAGAAGATGGACGCCTACATCGCGCTGCGCGGCTCGGGCAACATCTTCGAGAATTCCGACGTGCCGTCCGCCAGCGTGAAGCTGGTCACGCGCCTGATGAAACCGGTGCAGGACCGCCGTGTGAACAAGACCAAGTGGGTCGTGCTGCGCTGGCCGACCTCCGCCATGGCCCAGCAGGCCGGCATGAGCACGGAGGCATTCGAGGATTTCTATTTCCGCGTCTGCACGCTGAACTACCGCCGCATGGTGCCCGGCATGAAAGCGCTCGGCGACCTCATGCGCCGCACCGACCGGGTGCAGATCAAGGGCCCCGGCACCGACCTGCGCTTCTCCATCAAGGGCATCGGCGCCGAGGAATGCGGCGGCACGAAGAACATCCCCGACGGCGAGGTGTACTCCTGCCCGGTCAAGGAAAGCGTCGAGGGCGTCCTCCAGTACAACGCGCCCACGGTCTATCTGGGCACCTCGTTCGACAACATCCGTCTGGTCTTCAAAAACGGACGCGTCGTGGAGGCCACGGCCAACAATACGAAGCGACTGAACGAGATTCTCGATAGTGACGCGGGGGCGCGCTACATCGGCGAATTCGCCATTGGCTTCAACCCCCACATTCTCCAGCCGATGCGCGACATCCTCTTCGACGAGAAAATCGCCGGCTCATTCCACTTCACGCCCGGCCAGGCCTACGAGGACTGCGGCAACGGCAACAAGTCGCAGGTGCACTGGGACATGGTCTGCATCCAGCGGCCGGAGTACGGGGGCGGCGAAATCCGGTTCGACGGCAGGCTCATCCGCAAGGACGGCCTCTTCGTCCTGCCGGCGCTGCAGAAGCTGAATCCGGCTTATCTGCTCGGAAAAGGGTGACCACGGATTTCACGGATTAGCACCGATGGGTTTCTTGTTTCCGCGCCCATCCGTGTCATCCGTGGTTAAAACATGACTGCCGCGACTGCGCTCCGCAGTTTCATCCAGGCGCTGCCGAAGACCGAGACGCACCTGCACTTCGAGGGCGCGCTGCCGCTGGAGCTGCTCCGGCGCGTCCGTCCGGAGTTCGCCCGCCCGCCGGCGTCGTGGGCGCGGGACTTCAAGTTCCGCGACTTTGCCCACTTCGAGGACGAGCTGCTCGCCATGGTGTTCGCGTGGTTCACCTCGCCGGAGCGCTACCATGAAGCAGCCAGGATGATTTTCGCCCGGCATCTGGCGCAGAACGTCAAATACGTCGAAACCAGCTTCGCCTCCGGGTGCATCGAGTTTGGCGGTGTCGATGGACGCGAAGTACTGGCGGCGATCCGCGCGGCGGTTCCGCCGGAACTCGAGGTGCGCATCTTTCTCGGCATCCACCACAACGGCGCGGGGCCGGGGATGCGGCCGGTGCTGGAGGACGCGCTCGGCTGGAAGGATCTCGCCGGCATCGATCTGCACGGCCGCGAAGACCTGCCGCTGGAACCGTGGACCGCGGACTATTGGACCGCTGCCCGCCGGGCCGGCAAGTACACCAAGGCCCACGCCGGCGAATTCATGGGTGCGGACTTCGTGCGCCGCGTGCTCGATGAACTGCAACCGCAGCGGATCGAGCACGGCGTAAGAGCCGTCGAGGATCCGTCGGTCGTCGCCGAGATCAAGCGCCGCGGCGTCGGCCTCGATGTCTGCCCGATTAGCAATCACAAGCTCATGCCGGGTGTGACGCTGGCGAACCACCCGATCCGCGGTTTGTTCGATGCCGGGGTGACCGTCACAGTCAGCAGCGACGATCCCATCTCCTTCGGCAACACCGTCACCGACGAATATCTCGCGCTGGCGGCGCACCGGGGCTTCACCCGCGCGGAACTCGCGCGGCTCGCCCGCCACGGCTTCGAGGTGGCGCTGCTGCCGCCGGAGGCGAAGCGGAAGTGGCTTGCGGAGATTGACCGGCTTGCCTCCCTGTAGGTCGGGAATAAACCCCGACCGGCCAACGTGTCCTTGCAAACTTACCTTGTTCCCCCCCACATCCGCCGCACACGCGCCGACAAGGTGCTGGCCGCGGCGTTTCCCGAGCACAGCCGGGCGGCGCTGCAGCGGGCCTTCGAGGCGGGGCTGGTGCGGCGCAACGGCGTGGCGCTGGCCAAGAGCGATGACGTGAAGGCGGGCGATGTGCTGGAGTTTGCCCTGCCCAAGATCATGCCCACGGAATTGAAACCCGTCGCGATCCCGCTCGGCGTGCTGTACGAGGACGAACACCTGCTGGCGATCAACAAGGCCGCCGGCATGGTCGTGCATCCCGGGGTGGGCACGGGGGAGGACACGCTGGTGCATGCCTTGCTGGCGCACTGCGCCGGCGGCCTCAGCGGGGTCGGCGGGGTCGAGCGGCCCGGCATCGTCCACCGGCTCGACAAGGAGACCTCCGGCGTGCTGCTGGTGGCCAAGAACGACGCGGCGCATCGCGGACTTTCGGAGCAGTTTGCCGGCCGCCACCTCCGCAAGGAATACCTCGCGCTGGTGTCCGGCGTGCCGCGGTTGCAGAGCGGCGTGATTGAGCGCGCCATCAGCCGCCATCCGGTGCACCGCGAGCGCATGACGGTGGGCGAGGGCGGCCGGCCGGCGCGCACCGACTGGGCGATCGTCGAGGCGTTCGGCGGCCAGGCGGCGCTGCTGCGCTGCCGAATCCACAGCGGCCGCACCCACCAGATCCGCGTGCACCTGAAATCGATCGGCCATCCGCTGCTCGGCGACAAGGTCTACGGCTGGAAGCCGGACCCCGCGTTGCCTGCGCCGCCGCGCGTCATGCTGCATGCGGAACGCATCGCCTTCCTGCATCCGATCACCGCCCGGCCGCTGGACGTGCGCGCCCCGCTGCCCGAAGACTTCGCGCAACTGCTCGCCGCGCTGCGGAACATGTCAACTATTAGTTGACATGTTTCCGGGGCGGTTTTCTCGACAACAACTCGGCCGCCAGGCCGTAGCGCAGGTTGTGGAACGAGTGGCGGAAGGCGGAGATTTCGCCGAAATCGGCCACGGCCAGCACGGTGGCCAGCGCGGTGGGAAACACATCCGCCCGCGCCGCGGGCAGGCCGGGGATTTTTTTCCGCGTCTCAAGCGGCAGGCGGGCGGTGTCGTCGAGCAGGGCGCGCAGCGCCGCGACCGCGATGAGCGGACTTGTCTCCGTGATCTGCCGTCCGAGACGTTCCGCGAAAATGGCCCGCGTCGTGGTGACCGTGCCGCCCGCAAAGACCGCGCCGGCTCCCGCCGGAAGCGAAAAACGAAAGCCGCTTTTGGCGAGAACCTCTTTGCAGATTTCCGTGATGCGCGACCGGCAGTCGTCGCTGAACGGCGCCTGCGGATCCTTGACGCAGCGTTCCGTCAGTCGGACGCAGCCGAGCGGCAGACTGACCGCCTGCTGCACGCGCCGGGCGCGGAAGGTGAGGCATTCCAGGCTGCCGCCGCCGAGATCGAAAACATAGAAGTCCTGCAGATCGGCCAGGGCCGGGTCGGAGGTAAGGCCCCGGCCGATGAGATCCGCTTCCTCTTTGCCGGTGAGAATGCGGAGCTCGTGACCGGTCGCGGTGCGGATGCGGTCGCGGAATTTTCCCCCATTGGCGGCGTCGCGCACCGCGCTGGTGGCGACCAGAACGGTGCGCCGGGGGGCGAGGGGGGCGATTTCCGCGAGCAGCTGCCGGACGGCCGCGAGGCCGCGCTGCATGTCCGCTTCCGTCAGGCGCGGCCGGGCCTGGCCGATGCCCGTGCTGATGCGCGCATCGAGCGCCCGGGTCTGCACCGTGACAATCCCACCCTGGGGGCCGCGGGCCGCGACGAGGGATTTGATCGAGTTGCTGCCGATGTCGATGACGGCGACGACAGGGTTTTTATTCACCACGGATGACACGGATAGGCACGGATGAGCTGCACCTGATCAGTGTCATCGGTGTAATCCGTGGTCAAAAATATTAGAGTACAAAATCGGCCGGGGCGATGAGGACGACAAACTCTCCCTTGAGGCTGGTCTTGGCGAGGCGCTGGCGGACGTCCTCCGCCGGCCCGACGAGGAAGGCTTCATGCAGCTTGGTGACCTCCTTGGCCACGCAGACGACGCGTTCCGGGCCCAGTTTCTCCCCGATTTCGTCTGTGAACTTCCCGATGCGGTGGCAGCTTTCGTAGAGCGCGAGGGTGTAGGGGAAATCGCGGTATTGATCGAGAAACACGCGTCGGGCGGACGACTTGGACGGCAGGAACCCGACGAAAAGAAATCCGTTGGTGGGCAGGCCGGAGGCGCTGAGGACGGCGGTGAGGGCGCTCGGGCCGGGCACCGGCACGACGGGCAGGCCCCGCTTGCGGCAGGCCCGCACCAGGCGGAAGCCCGGATCGCTCAGGCCCGGGGTGCCGGCATCGGTCACCACGGCGATGGATTTGCCCTCCGCCAGCAGGCCGGCGAGAAAGTCGGCCGCCTCGATCTCGTTGTGCTCATGGTAGGCGAAAAGTTCGCGGCGGATGCCCAGCCGGGTGAGCATCACGCCGGTGGTGCGTGTGTCTTCACAGGCGATGAGGTCAACGGCGCTGAGAATGGCCCGGGCCCGCTCTGTCAGGTCGGCGAGGTTGCCGATCGGCGTGGCCACGACATAGAGATGGCCAGACTGGGGGACAAGCGAAGCATTATCCATCGCTGGTGAAAATTCTTCGGCAAATCAATCTGAACTCGGTGGAACCTGCCGTCCCGGCAGGTTCAGCCCGGCGGGACGGCGGGCTCCACCTCCAGGGATGGTGGGCTGAGATCAAGCCCGGGATGGCGCGGATAGCTACAAAAAAAATCCGGCCAGGCGGCCGGACTTTAAAAGACCAAGGGTGAAACCGTGGCCAGCTTCACTGCCCCATGCCCTGCCCCATGCCCGGAATGCGTCCCTCCCAGTCGGCCGGACGATTCCAAGGAATGGAGGAATCGGTTTTCGGAGCGACGCAGCCGGCAAAGAGCGCGGCGAGGGCGACGGCGAGGAGCGCGACGAGGAGGGGCTTCTTGGTGACGTTCATGGGAAGTGAGTTTGGCGAGGAGCGCGGAGTCTGCAACAGGTTCTGCCCGGAGGTCGAGCCCGCAGCGGTAAGACGTCGCGGGATGGCCGCTGGTTCCATTCAGCCGGAGAACGTATAAGTCGACTCCCACCACGGAGTTTTTGCGTCCTTCTTCACGCCGGTGCCGGGATTGGCCGCCAGGTGCTCGAGCACCTTGAAGGCGGGTTCGGCCTTTTCCGGCAGGCCGATCCGGGTGGCGAGAGTTTCCGCGGTGAAGGACGTGCCGGGCGCGGCGCGCAAGGCCTCGACGATCTTCAGCTTGAGCGCGATGACGCCGCCGGCGGCCTTCTTGCCCGCCTCCACGCCGGGCTGGTCGTAGGCGTTGATGCCGATGAGCGAGGCGTAGAGGCCGACCACGCGTTCGTAGAGGGCGATGAGCATGCCGAGGGTGCGCGGCGACACGTCGGGAACGGTGAGGGTGATGGAATGGCGGTTTTTTTCGCTGAGCGCGTCGCGCGTGCCGAGGAGGAAGCCCTGCAGGTAGTCGCCGCTGGTCAGGCCGCCGCCCTCGACCTCGAGGCTTTCGCCCTGCCGGTCGCGCAGGACCTCGATGAAGGTGACGAAGAAATTGTTCACGCCC
>CAJAKX010000322.1 GCA_903940425.1 uncultured Opitutia bacterium
GGAACCGCCCATGATCGCCAACCCCAAGGCGCCCGTCTTGGGGAAATTTTCACTGACGTAGCCCAACATCGTCGGCCAAAAGAAACATACGCCCAGCGCGAAGACCGTGGCGGAGACGAACAACATCCCTCCGGTCGAGTGGCTGATGGCAAACAAGCCGGCCGCGCTGAGCACTGCGCTCACGATCAGCATGCCGATTGGCGATAGCCGGTGCACAAACGTGCCCGCACACTGGCGGCCGACCGCCATCAGTCCGTTGATCCACGCGAGTACGAGGATCCCCTGCACGCCGGCGTTGGAGAGAATGTTCGGGATCCATTGGCCAGGACCCAGTTCGGTGGCCGCCGTCATCAACATGCACAGCACCATGAGAAGGAACAACGGGTGGAAGCAGGCTGCGAACATCGCTCCGGTTGACACCCCCTGCTCGACGCGCTCGGTGCGCGGGAAGGCCTGCCCGAGGAACATCACACCGTACACAACGAGCGGCACCAGCATGACGGCAAACTGCACCTTGTAGCCCAGACCGGCCTGGCCCAAGAGGTACGCCAGGACGCCGCCGATGACAATGCCGCCCGGGAACCACACATGAAAATGGTTCAGTTTGGTCGTCTTGTCCGTGGAATAAAGTGTTGCGATAAGCGGATTGCACGCCGCCTCCACCGAGCCATTGGCGATGCCAAACAGCAGCGTGCCGGCGTAAAGGCTCCAGAAATTCCAGGCAAAGATCGTGAGGATGATGGCCGCGAGGTGTCCGACAAACGCCAGCGCGACGATCCGTCCGAGGCCGAGCACGTCGCAGAGCGGACCGCCGAAAACCATCGCCAGCGTGAAGCCCCAGAACGCCGTCCCGTCAATCCAGCCGAGCTGCTCCTTGCTGAGGTTGAAGGCGGTGGCCCAAGGCCCCATCGCCGCGCCCCGCAGCGCAAAGCTCATGGCTGTGACCACCAAGGCGACCCGGCTCGCTGAAAAAAGACGGGATGCATTCGTCGTCATGACTGGTCAGTATTTGAAGGTTTGGAGATAGCGTACACTCACCGGGATGTTTTGCAACGGAGCCGCCGTTTCGTCCTCGATGAAATAATACTCCACGCCAATGGCTTTCGCCGCCTTCAGGATCGACGACCAGTCGAGCTGGCCCGTGCCCACCGCCACATGGTCTTCGGCCGGCGCGCTCCTCGTGCCGACGCCGATCTCCCCGCCTTTGCGAAGATCCTTCACGTGCAGCAGCGTCCAGCGGTCAGGATACCTGGCCAGGAGCTTGGCCGGATCGACGCCGGCATGGGCGACCCAGAAGACGTCCATCTCGAACGACACGACCCCGGGCTTGGTCAGGCTGACCAGCAGATCGAACGGCGTGTCGCCGTTGCCACCGGGGATCGGGAGAAATTCGTAGCCATGGGGATGAAAGGCGAACTTCATCCCGGCTGCCTGAATCGCGCTGCCCCAGGCGTTGAAATCGGCGGCCACCGTCCGCGCGGCGGCCGCGTCGAACTCCGGCTGCGGAAGCCAGGGAGTGACGATATATTCCACGCCGAGCGTCTTGGCTTCGGCGATGACCGCGGGCAGATCGTTTTTCAGCCGCTCATAGGGAATATGCGCGGCCACGGCCTTGAGGCCGTGGGCCGTCAACTGATCCCGGAATTCCGCCGGCGTCAGGCCATACGTGCCCGCGGTCTCCACGAGGGTGAAGCCCAGTGCCTTCGTTTCGTCCAGACCCTTGGACACGCTGGTTTCGAAATCGTGGCGCAGACTCCAGAATTGCAGGCCGAGATGATCGGCGACCGGGGTGGCGCCGGCCGTGGCAACGGCCAGCAGGGCGCTCAGCAGGGATTTCATGGGACGGTTCATAATTTTGGCGTGGAGGGCTTGGTTCGCGCCGGGACACCGCTGGTATGGCAGTCGGCGCATTTCACGAAATGGATGTTGTGGCGGCTGGTGGCGGATTTGAAGGTCGTGTCCATCTTCGCCACATCGAGCCCGCAGTTGGACAGCCGGGGATGGCATTGCGCACAGGAGGCGCGGGCATCCAGGTCATGTCCGGCATGGCAGGCTAGGCAGCTCAGGCCCTCGTGCACTCCGACGCACGTGCGATCGTCCCCGGAGCGCGTCTGGAAGGTGTGATCCGGAGCGTGGCACTGGTAGCAGATCGCCTGGCGCGCGTCGGGCGACACGCTGACCGGCCGGGTGCCGTCGAGCATGGCGGGCAACGGCAGCAGTTCCGCGCGGAAATGCACCTGTTCGCGCCGATCATAGAACGCTGCCGGCGACGGTGGCGGCGCGGGTGGGTTCGCCGCGGAGGTTTTGGGACGCAGTCCCAGCGGCGTTCCGGGCCGGTGCACCTCATGGCAGGCCAGGCAGGGCATGGACGCCTCGTGCGGCTGGACGGAGGCGGTCGCCAGGTGCCATGGCCCCTGGCGGTTGAGCGGCTGGACCAACTCCCGGATGCTGCGTTCAAAGTACATGCCATGGCACAGCAGGCATTGGTCGTCCAGGAGCCGTTGGGTGTTGTGGTCGGGATTGAGAAAGATCCGTTCGTAGGTCGCGTGATGCGGCCCGGCCGCCCAGGCCGCGTATTCCTGCTGGTGGCATCTGCCGCAGCGCTCATTCATGCCGCGGCTGATGTCGCGCTGCTGGAGCAACAGCCGCTCGGGCACCTGCCCGCGGAGGTGCCGCCAGAGCTGACGGACGTTGTTCAGATGGAATCCGACATCCGTCGAGAAGATGCTGCCATGGCATTCCTTGCACTGCACGGAACGGTGCGTGGAGGTCGCCCACTGATGATAGGCGGGCTCGAGTTCGTGGCAACGGATGCAGGCTTTGCCGCCGGCCGCGGCGTAGTAAACGCTCCCCGCCGGCACCGCCAGAAGCAGCAGGGCGACCGGCGCCGCGAGCGCCAGCCAGGTCATTCGATATTTTCGCCCGGCGGGCATGATGAGGGATCAGCGCAGCCCTCCGCCCCGCCAGGTGCGCTTGATGTAATCCGCGGCGTAGTAGGCGATCGCCATGATGGTGAGCACCGGATTGAAGCCGCCGTTGGTCACGTGGACGCTCGCGTCGATCACGAACACGTTGTCCACGTCGTGGAGCTTGCAGTGTTTGTCGACCACCGAGGTCTGGGGATCGTTGCCCATGCGACAGGTGCCGGCCTGATGCTGCCCGGCGCTCAGCCACTGCTGCGTCTTCTGGCGCCGCACCGTCCGCATCGCGCCCGCTTCCTTGAGCCAGAGTTCGGCCTTGTCCGAGGCGAACCGGCAGAGCTCGATGTTGTACGGATGATCGAGGCCGGAGAGTCGCGCCACGGGGATGCCCCAGTAATCGCGGACCCGCGGGTCGACCTGCACGCGCGAAGCGAACACCGGCATTTCCTGCGAGGGGCCCATGATGATGATGGTCCGGCGGAACCAGGTTCGCATGAAATCCTTGTGGGCCTTGCCCCAGCGCGGCAGGCCCGGCGGACCGGAACTGGTGAACTGGTAGGGCAGACGTTGGAATTCGTTCGCCAGCATCATGCCTCCGACCAGGCCCGGGTTGCCGTGGTTGAAATCGCAGATGGCAATCTGCGCACCCGGGCCCAGATCGTCATAGACATCGTGGTCGAACAGGCCGAGCGCGCCGCTGTAGGCGTGGCCTTGGAGGTTGCGGCCCACCCAATCGAACCGGTTCCCCAGGCCTTGGGGAAACCGGTCGCTTTTTGAATTCAACAGCAGGCGGGCGGACTCGATGGCCCCGCCGGAGACAACCACCAGGTCGGTGGTCTGTGTCTGCCGCCGGTCGCGCTCGTCAAAATACTCGACCGCCCGGGCCCGGCCCTTGGAGTCCAGCAGGATGCCGGCGACGATGCTCCGCGTGCGCAGTTCGCAATGCCCGGTCGCGAGCGCCGTGGGGATCACCGTGTTTTGCGTGCCGCATTTGGCGTCGCACTCGCAGGCAAAGCCGCAGCACCAGCGGCAGCGCATGCACCCCGCCCGGCCCTTGTACGGAACCGTATTGCGGAGCATCGGGATGTAGAACGGATGCCAGCCCAGCCGCTGCGCCGCAGGCTTCAACAGCTGCGTCTCCTGGCAATCGGGCAGAGGCGGCATAGGCAGCGGCCGGCGGCGCGGGGCCTTGAAGGGATCGCCGCTCTGGTCACCGGAAACGCCGATTTCCCATTCCGCCTTCTCGTAAAATGGTTCCAAGTCGTCGTA
>CAJAKX010000323.1 GCA_903940425.1 uncultured Opitutia bacterium
GGCGAGAAGATCGACGACGCCTCAATCACCAGCCAGGTGAAATATGCGCTGTTTACCCACCGATCCACCAGCGCGCTCAAGACGAAGATCACAACCACTGACGGCGTTGTCGTGATCACGGGCGAAGCCGCCAACGATGCGGAAAAGTCCCTCGCCGGCAAACTTGCCGAGAGTATTCGCGGCGTCAAATCCGTGACCAATAACATGACGGTGAAAAACTGAGTCCCGCCCCGCTTGCCGCGCCGTGGCGGCCGGATTTATCGAAATTATCGAACCCATGCGGCCAACTCTTGTTGGCCGCATGTTTTTCAGGCCAGAGTGGAAAACGAACCCAATCTGTAAATCATCCAACCCTCGATCCGATGAACAACGTTCTCTGCCTGGTGCAGGCCGCCCGCACTTTCTCCGATCCGGGTCCCGGCTTTTACGTGGATCAGATGCTCTCCGAATTGCTGGTCTTGCATGATGAGATGATCATGCAGCTTCACTTCGAACGCCTGGAGGTCGTCGGCAGCGTCGATTTTCCCACGGGCATGATCGATCAGCATGATCCGTCGTCACCCGCGAAACCAGTTCCGATGCGGCAAAATCTCCAGTCAGGAGGTTCGCCCAAGGCCTTCGCGGTGTGAGTCGGTCAGCAACAATCCACGCCGGAAAATTCCTTGCATCTGTCTCATGCATCCCAAAATCAAAAGTCGTCCCGCCGGTGGGCAAACCCCGGTCAGCACCGTAAAACCTCCGATGTTGCACGACGTGACCAACCTGACGGCTTCGGCCAAGGCAGCCTCGCGCCGTCACATGATCGCCACGCAACCCGCGTCGGGCACCGCGAACCACGCCCGACATCATGTGTCCAGGCATGCGCAATCGTAACGAAGAGTTGCCTTCGCGGATCGAAATCACTCCAGCCCAATTCTCGCTCCAACCCTTAATCACCCACTCCCATGTTAAGCTACGCCTTCACCTTCCTCATCATCGCCCTGATCGCGGGCGTCCTCGGCTTCGGTGTCATCGCCGGCACCGCCGCCATGATCGCCAAGGTGCTCTTCCTGGTCTTCCTCGTGCTGTTTGGGCTCTCGCTGCTCTTCGGCAGGAAACCGACTGTTTGAACCGAAACCCCCGCCCGACCCGACCGACTTTCCATCCGCCACAACCCATCCACCTCCCTCACCCATGAAAAATAACAAAGACACTGTCCACACGCCCAAAGAACTCCTTCACGATCTGCAAGCACTCGTCGCCGAGGCCGAGGCCATGATTGCCGACTCCGTGACCGAACATTCGGCCGAGGCCATCGACTCATTGTACTCGCGCTTCGCCGCCGCGCAGGAGCGCTTCACCGATGCCTACGCCGGGGCGCGGAAGAAGGTCATCGCCGGGGCCAAATACACCGACGCGACCATCCGCGCGAACCCCTACCAGTCGCTAGCGATCGCGCTTGGTGTCGGCCTCCTCGTCGGGGTGCTCCTGGGCCGCCGCAGCAAATAACCGGTCCCGCCATGGAAACGGGCACACCCGCTCCCACGGGTTACCTCAGTTCGCTCCGATCGCTCGGTGACGGTTTACTGGCGAGTGTGCAGGACCGGCTCGAGCTGTTCACAGTCGAGCTGCAGGAGGAGAAATTCCGCCTGATCCAGACTTTCATCTGGATCAGCGCGGCCGTTTTTACGGGCATGATGGCGATCACGTTCGCCAGCCTCACGCTGGTGTATCTCTTCTGGGAAAGCGCCCGCCTCGCCGTGCTCGGCGGGCTGACGGTACTCTATGCCGGGGCGCTGGTGGTGATCATTATCGCGTTTCGCCGCTACCTCGCGCGCCAGCCAAGCCCGTTCGCGGCCACGTTGCACGAAATCGGGGAAGACCGCGCATGTATCCGGACCGAGAGCTGACCCGGCTCGCCGCCTACAAGGCCGCGCTGCGGCGGGGCATTGCCCTCCGCCGCGCCCAATGCGCAGTGGCCGCGGCCCGGGTGGCGCAGCCCTTGGAGTGGCTGGACCGGATGCTGGCATTCTGGCGGCGGCTCTCGCCGCTCGTCAAATTCGCCGCACTGCCGCTCGGCTTCCTGCTGAAACGCTCGCTCGCGCCTCGCACCCGCATCCTGGGCACACTGCTCCGCTGGGGACCGCCCGTGCTCGGCGCGGTGTGGAGTCTGACCGGGGCGCGCGACCGTTCCGACCACGGTTGACCGGCCGTTCCGGCAGAAATTCGCCGAAGCCGCGCTCCGGCCCCTGTCGCCCATGTTGTGAGCACCGCTCCGGTCAGCGGGTGGA
>CAJAKX010000324.1 GCA_903940425.1 uncultured Opitutia bacterium
ATCCCGCCCGACGCCTTCATTCAGGTCCTCAAGAACAACTAGCCCCGCACCCACCGTGTTCGGATTTTTTGACTCCAACGAGCGCAAGATGCGCGAGAACGCCGAAAACTGGCTGCAGCTCGCGGACAAGATCCACCATTACCAGCGCGACAGGCTGACGGCGGCGCAAACGCAGGAGCTGCTGCAGAAAAGCGCCGATTTGCGGCTCCGGCTCAAACAGCGGGCCGACCCCGGCAAGCTCAAGCTCGGCATCGAGGTGCTGGAGGGGGTGCTGCGCCCGGTCGGCGGGACGTTTTATCCCAAGTCCGCCATGGTGGAGAACGTCGAGTTTTTACTCATGGCGATCATCATCGTCCTGGGCATCCGCACCTATTTCCTGCAGCCGTTCAAGATCCCGACCAACTCGATGTGGCCGACGTATTACGGCATGAAGGGGGAAAACTTTCCGCCCGGAACGGCGGTGCCGGGCATCGCGGAGCGGATTTTCCGCTTTGTCGCGTTCGGCGCGCAACGGCGCGAGGCCGTGGCCCCGCGCGGGGGTGAGCTCGCCGTGCAACTTTTCTCCAACGGCACGCTGGCCTACACGGTCCGGAACGACCGCAAATGGCTGGTGATGCCGACCCAGGTGCGGGAATACACCTTTTACGTGGACGGCGCCGAGGCCATGATACGCGTGCCGCTGGATTTCCATGACTTCGACCGGCTGGTCCAGGAAACGATCTTCGGGGACGCCGATCACTTCGCGCGCTATCTGGAGACCGCCGGCCGTCAAGGCGAGGTTGAACGCGTGCCCATCCAGCTCCGGGAAGGCTCGGGCGATACCGCGCCCGGTTTCCTCGTCAAAACCGGCAAAAACATGCACGCGGGCGAGCCGATCGTGCGCTTCGACATCCTGACCGGTGACCTGCTTTTCGCCGACCGCCTGAGCTATCATTTCGTCCGGCCGCATGTCGGCGACGGTTTTGTCTTTCGCACCAAGAACATCGCCGGCATCGGGCTGGATCAATATTACGTCAAGCGGCTCGTCGGCCTGCCGGGCGACACCCTGGAAATCCGCCAGCCGGTGCTTTATCGCAACGGCCGGCCGATCGCCGGCGCGGCGGCCTTCGCAAAAAATGCGAATCGCGAGGGGCTGTATCGCGGCTATTTCAACACGTCGCGCGATCCGCGATTGGGGGGCAGCTATCTTTTCAAAGACGACAAGCTGACAGTGCCGGCGCATGTGTTTTTTGCCCTGGGCGACAATTCCAAGGACAGCCAGGACGGCCGCTACTGGGGCTTCGTGCCGGAGAAGGACGTCGTCGGTCGGCCACTGTTCATTTATTATCCGTTCACGCGGCGCTGGGGTCCGGCGCGGTAGCAAAGCCGCTGCGCCGGCGGGCGCGCTGACGGCCGCGACCCGTGACCCGGATATTGCGCGGGGAAACAGCGGGCGCGAGCAGGACTTCGACCCGCGGCATGAGCAAGGGCCGAGGCGCCCCGTCCATGTCAACTAATAGTTGACATTCCCTCTGGCGCGGAGGGGATTCATGATTTTGCGTTCAGCGCCAGCCAATCTGCGCCAGTTCCTCGTCGCTGTCGGCGGTAAAGCATCCGAAACGAAGTGCAGAGTGGGGAGCACGACGAGGTTAAGCGCCATCGAAGTGATCAGCCCGCCGAGGATGACCTGCGCCATGGGTCCTTCGATCTCGCGGCCGGAGCGTATTGGCCGCCGTTGCGCGCGAACCGCTGCACAATGAAACAACCGGCAACCGCTCCGCTCATGCCGAAAAGTCTCCGGCGGCCGGTTCAGCCGGCGGCGGTTGGCGGGTGTGCGGGGCTTCCCCGGAAAAGCCGGATCATGAGGTAATAAACCACCGGCGTGGCGATGAGCGACAGCAGCACGGAAAAGAACAACGCCCCGATGACCGCGATCGCCAGCGGGCGAAGCATGTCGGCGCCCGCGCCAATGCCCCACGCCAGCGGCAACATGCCGAGGGCGGCCGCCAGCGAGGTCATCAACACCGGGCGCAAGCGGCGGTGGCCGGCGCGCACCAGCGCCTCGACGAGTTCCACGCCCTGGGCCTGCAGTTGCTGGAAGAAATCGAGCACGAGAATGCCGTTCTTGGCCACGATGCCGACTCCGATAATCGCGCCGAGAAATGAAACAATGTTCAGCGTGGTGCCGGTGATCCACAACGCGACCACCGCGCCGAACAACGCCAGCACGGCGCCAAACACAATCGCAATCGGCTCGTAGAAGGAGCGAAATTCCACCACCAGCACGGTGAATACCAGCAGAATGGCGGCGAGCAGCACCATGATGAGATTACGGAAGGATTCCTGCTGCTGCTGGTAAAGGCCGCCGAATCCGACGGTGCCGGGCGGCAGCCATTTGTCCTGGCTCAGCCGGGCCTGAATCTCTTTCATGGCGCTGCCCAAATCGCGGCCCTCGAGCCGCGCGGAAACGATCACGTCCTGCCGCAAATCGTCGCGGTCAAGTTCGACCTCGCTGGGTTCCTCCACCACATTGGCCACCTGATCCAGCCGCACGACCGCGCCCGCGGCCGTGCGCAAGGGAAGCTCGCGCAACGCGGCGATGCGATTGACGCCCGCCGGATCAGCCAGCACGCGAATGTTCACCACCCGGTCGCCTTCGAGGACATGCGACGCAACCTGACCGAGCAGGGCGGTGTTCACCGCCTCGGCGATGTCGCTGACCGTGAGACCGAATCGTCCGGCGTCGGCGGGACGCACCCGGAGGTTGATCGAAGGTCCGGTCTTCGTCAGGCCGTCAAAGGTGTCCACCACGCCGGGCACCGACTTGATTTGCTCCGCCACGCGTGGCGCCGTTTTCTCCAGCCATTTCAAGTCGGGCGAGAACAATTTGATTTCTATCGGGTTGGGCGTCAGCTGCAGGTCACCGATGATATCGGTCAGGATGCCGGGAAAATCCCAGCGGATCGCAGGAAACCGTTCGTTGAATTCGTGGCGGAACCGGGCGATGACTTCCTCCGTGGTATGTTCGCGGTTGGGTTTGAGCTTGACCGCAAAGTCGCCTCGATACGGCTCGGTAATGAACATGCCCAGTTCCGTGCCGAGCCGGCGGGAATAACTCTCCACATCCGGATTTGCGCGGAGGTTGGCTTCCGCCTCGTCAAGCATCCGCGACGTTTCGGTCAGGCTGGTGCCGGGCGTCGCCCAGAAATCAATCACGAAGCCGCCCTCGTCAAAATCGGGCAAAAAATCGGATTCCAACTGCCGGTAGATGAAAAACGCGGCGACCAGCACCAGGCCACAGGCCAGCAGCGTCAGCCCACCATGCCGCAACGCCCAACGGACGGCCTGCTCGTAAATCCGGAGAATCCGCGTCAGCAGAAACCCGCCTCCCGCGCCGGCAGGCGTGCCGCCCGCTTCCACACTGGCGCGACCGCCCATGAACCAGGCGGCGAGCGACGGAGTCAGCGTCACCGCCAGGACCAGGGACACCAGCAGCGACACGACCATCGTCAAGGCCAGCGCGCGGAAAAACACACCCGCGACCCCGCTCAGAAAAGCCAGCGGGATGAACACCACCACCGGCGTCAACGTGGAGCCAATCAGCGCATAGAGAATCTCGCCCATGGCTTCCTGAATTCCCTCCAGCCGCGGTCGCCCGGCGGCGATGCGCACCCACATCGCTTCCACGACGACGATGGCATTGTCGATGATCAACCCGATGGCCGCCGCGATGCCCCCCAGCGTCATCATGTTGAAGCTCATGTTGACCAGTTTCATGGCGACAAACGTGAGCAACACCGTGATCGGGATGGTGACGATGGCCGTCAGCACGCTGCCCCAGTTCTTCAGGAAGAAATAAAGAATGCCCACTGACAGGATGAGTCCGAAGATGACGGCGTCCCACACGCTGCGCACCGAGTCGCTCACAAACGACGACTGGTCGTAGAAAAACGCGAGGTGCATGTCCGGCGGCAATTCCTTCCGGAGTAGCTGCATCTGCGCCTTCAGCGCCGCGGCAATGTCCAGCGTGCTGCCGTCGGGCTGGCTGTGAATGTTGAGCAGCACGGCGTTGCGGCCCTGCGCCGTGACGATGATGAAGGCCGGCTCCGGTCCGCGCTCGACCCGCGCCACGTCCCTGATTTGCACCGGATGGCCGTCGTTGAACCGGATGATGGCCTGCTCGATCTCTGCCGGCGAATGAACGCGCCCGTCCACCGTCGTCAGATAAAGGTGATAGTTCTCTTCAATCAGGCCCGCGGACGAGATGAGATTGTTTTTCGTCAGCGCGTCACTCACGTCCTGCAAACTGAGATGCGCGGCCTGCAGCTTCAGCGGGTCCACGATAACGTGGTATTCGGGTGCGTGTCCGCCGGTCAGCTCCACCCGCGCCACGCCGGGAACTTGCAGAAAGAGCGGCTTCAGCTCGTAATTGGCCCGCTCCCAGAGCTCCATCAGATCGCGGCGGGGACTGGTGAGGCTGATGCCGATGATGGGAAATGCGGAAAACGTCAGCCGGGAAACCTCGGTGGTGGCGGTCGCGGGCAGATCGCCGCGGATTTCCGACAGCCGCCCCAGCACATACAATTCCGCCTGGACCATGTCGACGCGCCAGTTGAAGAAGACGTTGATCTGCGCCGAGCCGCGTTTGGTCGCGGAACGCACCGAGACCGCCCCCGGAATCTCCTTCATCGCCTCCTCGATGGGCCGCGTGACCGTGGCCATCATTTCATTGGCGGGCATGATGCCGTTGTCCACCAGGATGACCACGCGCGGGAAATTGGTCTGCGGGAAAACCGCCGAGGGGGTGCGCCAGGCGGAAAAAACGCCCGCCAGACACAGCGCCGCCGCGACAAACGTGATGGACAACGCGTGGCGGGTGGCGAAGCGGCCGAGCGCGGAAACGTCGCCTGCTTTCATAAGAGCCGGGTAGGGTGCGTCCGCGCCTCAGGGACTCAGCGCCTGAATTTTGGTTTTCGCCGGAAGCCCATAGGCGCCGACGGTTACCACCGTGTCGCCTTCCTTTAGTCCCGGGCCATCGATTGCGACCAGCCCGTCCTCGCGCAGGCCGGTCTTGACCACGACCTGCGTGGCCTCGTCGCCAGCCACGATCGCCACGACGCTCCGGCCACCGACGTCGGTGACGACGCTGGCCGCCGGGGCCGCCAGGCAATTCGCCTGCTCTGCCGTCACGATGCGCAGGGGCACCAGCTGACCCGGCCGCAGCGCACTTCCTGGCGGCAGCGGGGCACGCACGGACACGGTGTCATTGGTCGCGTCCACTGCCGCGCTGACGTACGCCAGCGCAGTCAACACGGGAGGATCGGTCAAAACCTGCACCTGCTGGCCCGGGTTGAGTTTGCCCGCCTCCGCGGAGGGAATGTTCGCCGCCACGACCAGCCGGTGCAGGTCAGTGATGTCGGCCAACACGGTATTGAGGTCGACGGCCTCGCCGGGCCGGACGCTGACGTGCGTGACCGTGCCGGACAACGGGGCCGTGACCTGCAGCAGGGCGAGTTGGGTCTCGGCCGCGGCCAGTTGCGCCTCCGCATCCTGCAAATTGTGCAGGGAGGTGTTGTGCTCCTCGAACAGTCGTTTCTGACGCGCCACGGTTTCCCGGGCATAGTCGACCGCCACCTTTGCCGCCCGCGGATCCAGTTCGAACAGCAGGGCACCTCGCTCCACGCTCTGGCCCTCGGCCACGCAAGCCCGGGCGACGATCCCGGCGACGGACGGGGCCACATGCGCGGTCGCCGGGGGTTGTCCTCCCTCGGCAGGAGCCGGCAGCACCGCGCCGAAACCGTCGACATAGCCATGCAACGTCGCGCGGGTGAGCTTGCCCACCTGGACGGCGACGAGCGTAGGGTAACCTTCTTCCGGCGCGTCCGCGGCGGAGCGGTGCGCCATCCTCAGGACCGCGTAGATCGCCACTCCTATCACCACCACGGCCAGACCAACAAAAACTTGTTTACGGTTCATGATCGATCGTCGGTTGCGTTTGTTTGGGATTGGTCTGCGCGTTTTGGAGTACAGCGGCGGGCAACACAAGCGGGCTTTGCAGGGCGTCTTCGAGTTGCCCGCGTGCTTGCTGCGCCTTGACCAGCGCGTCCAGCCGGGAGAGCGCGCCGGTGTTGAATTCGACTTGGGCGTTGGCCACCGCCAGGCCGTCCAATTCTCCCGCCTGCTGCATGGCGCGGACGGAGTCCAGCCGTTTCCGCAAATTGCCCAGCAGCGCCCCGACCGTGGCGGATTGCTGCCGCGCCGCCTGGTAGCCAGCCAGCGCCAGGTCAATTTCTCCCACGGCCCTTGCTTGCGCGGCGAGAAAATGCGCTGCGGCCAGTTCCCGTTTCGCCCGCGCTTCGGCAATGGGACCCTGATTCTGGTTCAGGACGGGCAGGGTGAGCGACACCCCCAAGGTCCACTTGTTGTCGGTCTGGTCGAACTCATAGCCGGGGCCGAGATGGATGTCGGGGTACTGGTTCGCGATTTCGATTTGGAGCGCCGACTGGCTGGCGGCGTATTCGGCCAGCGTGCCGCGAATATCCGCCCGATTCACGATGGCTTGGCGCCGGACTTCCGGCGCGGTCAACGTCGTGGGGAACTCGTTTAATCCCGCAAACGAAAGCGGTACATCCTGGAGCGCCGCCACCGGCAGGCCGATGGCGTCCGCGAGACTCGCCAAGGCTTCGGCGTCCTGGCGCTGGGCCTGTAGGCGGGCGAGGCGAGTGGCATCGAGCGCGATCCGGGCCTGTGTGACTTCAAAGCCCGCCACGTTGCCGGCGGCGAGCTGGCCTTCGAACAACCGCACGACATCAGACTGGGCTGCCTCCTGCCGGGCGAGCAGGGACTCGGTTTCACGCGCCGAATAAAGGTCCAACAGGGCGGCCCGCACAACACTGCGCACCCGCCAGACTGCGGCCAGGAGATTCCAGCGCGCGGCGTCGGAGAGATACTGCGCCTGGGCGACACGATAGCCCCGTTTTCCCGCCGTCTCGATCGGAATATCGAACGTGACCCCCGGAATCCAGGGAGGCGGCGTGGTGGTGTCGTAGGTTCCCGAAAGACTGACGGAAGGGTTGGGCCGTTCTCCCGCCGTGACCTTGCCGGCCGTGGCCACGCTCCACTCGGCGCGCGCGATGTCCAAGCTCGGCTGGTAGTAGTACGCCGCCAGCGCCAGCAGGTCGAAGTCCCACGCCGCCGGCGGCCATACCTCAAAGTCGCGCCCCAGGTTCTGGGCCAGGAAACGGTGCAGACCGTTGTCATTGAGCGACCGGGCCGCCAGCGCCGCCGCGGTTTTTTCCGGGGCGAGCGGGCGCGCCTGGTAATGAACGCAACCGGCCAGTCCGTTTATGACGAGCGCCAGCAGCGCCGCCCTGCAGAGCGTGGAGAGAAAATGCCGGAAAATCATCAGATGATCGTTCAGCCGCAGTCGTGCGTCCGGGTAATAGCCGGGGCGGCAGTCACCGAGGCCGGATCAACGTACTACGGGTTCATCCCGTAGACCAGAATTTTGAAGCTGCCCGGGATCACCTTGGGACGCTGACGGGGCGCTCCGGGCGCTGGCTCGGGCTGCTCCTCAAACCTGGCCGTGGCCAGGTAAATAGTGTGCGTCTTGGGATCGAGCGTCATCGTACGCGCGCCGCGCTCAGTCGTGAGCGTCTGCACCACGGTGAGTTTGTCCGGCGTTTCTTCCTTCGCGATGGTGACCGTGCCGGCACCGCAGGAGGCAAAGGCCAGTTGGG
>CAJAKX010000325.1 GCA_903940425.1 uncultured Opitutia bacterium
ATTCTCGCCGGCTTCTCCCCGGCGCTCATCACCGTGCTGGGCCTTCATCAGGGCGGCAGTTACTTTCTTTTCACCGCGGCGCTCGGCGCCGGTGTGCTGGCGTTGAGCATCAAAGCGACTCGACTCACCCGCTGGTTTTAAACCGGAATATTTCCCGCAGACCCCGGCAAACCGGATGGACTGGAAAATCGCGGCGCGTTAAGGATGACGCGCTTCACTTTGTCGCCAGCCGGGCCATCGACACGGCCCGGCCGGGAAAGCCGCCGAATTCGGAAAGGACCCTCCCCATGCCCGAACTGCCCGAGATCCACCACCTCGCCCGCCAGATGCGCCGCGCCCTCTGCGGACGGCGGATCGTGAAGGTCGAGGTCAGGCAACCCAAATGCCTCAATGTCTCCCGACGGGTGTTTGCGAGCCTGCTCTGCGGCCGGACCATTGACCGCATCACCTCGCGCGGCAAATGGATCTTCACGCATCTTGATCCCGGGGCGACCTTCCTGCTCAGCCTGGGCATGGGCGGCGACCTCCTGTGGCACAAGCCGGGCGCCGCGCGGCCCGAGCGCTACCAGCTCAAGATCGACTTCGCCGACCGGTCCTGCCTTACGATCCGCTTCTGGTGGTTCGGCTACGCCCATGCACTGCCCGACGCGGAGCTGCCCAGGCACAAGATGACGAGCTTTCTCGGGTTGAATCCGCTCGATCGCGCCGAATTCACCTACGAGCGTTTTCATGCCCTGCTGGAGGGCCGGCGCGGCTCGATCAAGGCGCTCCTGATGGACCAGAGCAAGGTGGCCGGCATCGGCAACGTCTACATTCAGGACATTCTCTTCCAGGCGCGCCTGCATCCCAACCGCCCGATTGCGAAGATCAGCGAAGACGAGCGCATCGCCCTGTATCAGACCATTGTCACCAACCTCGCCGGCGCCACCCGGCTCGGCGGCCTCGCCTTCGAAAAGGACCTCTACAATCGGGGCGGCGGCTTCAGGGACTTCCTGGTCGGCTACCGGGAGGGGAAGCCCTGTCCGGAGTGCGGCACCGTCATTCAAAAGATCCGCGCCGGCGCCACCGCCTCGTTCATCTGTCCCCGCTGCCAGGTCTGAGGCGGCCGGCCGCCGCCTTCTCCCGGGCCGTTCCGCTCACACCCGGAAAATCGCCCCGAGCTTCTTGCCGAGCAGCAGGCTCATGCCGGCGATGGTCACGCCGAGGAAGACCATCGCCCACACGCCGAGGGCCGAGGCGAGGAAGCGGCCGTCGCCCAGCAGCTGGAACAGCCCAAAGATGGCCTTGGTGATCGGATAAGAGGCCTGCTTCTGCGCGAGAATGAGCGAGTCGGACACCTCGAGCATGGCAAAGGCGAAAGCGAGCAGGCCGCCGGCGATGAGATTGGCCGTGATCAGCGGGAGCGTGACCCTGAAGGTCGCCCTCAGCGGCGGGCAGCCGAGATTTTGCGCGGCCTCCTCAAGCGTTTCACTCGTCTGCTGGAAACCCGCGGCGGCCGAGCGCACCACGTAGGGCAGGCGTCGCACGGAATAGGCGATGATCAGCAGCGCGGTGGGATTGTCGACCGGGTTGAGAAAGGCAAACAGCCGGCCATCCTGGCTCATGGCGAGAAAGCCAAACGCAATCACGAGACCGGGCACGGCCAGCGGCAGCATGGCGAGGAAATCGAGGACCTGCCGGCCGGCGAGGCGCGTGCGCACGACCACGTAGGCGATGGCGATGCCGAGCACGAGGTCGATGATGGTGGAGCAGCTGGCGTATTTGAGGCTGTTGGCGATGGCCGGGACGGTGAGATCGTGGCCCAGCGCCAGCCGGAAGTTGTCGAGGGTGAAGTGGTGCGGCAGCACCGTGGCGTGCCAGCTGCTCGAGAATGCGACGAGGACCACGCCAAGGTGGGGCAGGATGGCGACGAGCGTCACCCCGGCAAAGAGCGCCGTGCAGAGCCACGCGCGCACGGGGGGCAGAATTTTCGCGCCGCCGCTGCTCGTGGCCTTGGCCATCATGGCGTAACTGTCCCGGCCGAACAGGCCCTTGCCGAGGGCGTAAATGAGCACGGTGCTGGCCAGCATGATGACGACCAGCGCATACGGGAAGGGGTTGTCGCCGATGTCCTTCAATCCATGAAAAATCTGCACCGGCGTCACGCGCGAGTAGTCGAAGATGAGCGGCACGCCGAGTTCGGTGAACGTCCAGATGAAAACGATGGTGCCGCCGGCGAACAGGCCCGGTTTCATCAGCGGCAGGGTGATGCGCCAGAAGCG
>CAJAKX010000326.1 GCA_903940425.1 uncultured Opitutia bacterium
GATCTGGTAGAATCGTTTCATCTGGCTCAGATTCACCGGGCTGAACCCGCGACCAAACTTGGCGGTCAAATCGGCGGCAAGCCGGGCCACGAGTTCCTCGCCGTAGCCGGCACGCTTTTCACCCCCTTGTTCGAATTCGACGATCTGCCGCCCCAACTCCCAATAGGTCGCGGTCATGACAGCGTTGACGGCCCGCGCCGACAAACGGCGCGCAGCCTCCAGCAGGCGGGTTACCTCGGCGACCAAGCCGGTGTAACGGGAGTCGGAGAGAAGGGCCGAGGGTTTCGTGCCTGCGGGGATCGAAGTCATGGGCCGCATGAGATGGGCACGAGGATTGGTGGCTGGCATTGGTGAGCGCTCACGGCCAGCGGTAGCCGAGCCTCTCGCGTCGCGAGATTGGCAGTCCGTGACCGATGGGCGGGAGGCGGGCCTCGATCTTCGGCTGTTCCACGGCGAGTTCTTCTTTCACCCAGATTCGCGCCTGCGCCACCTGGGCCAGCGCCGCGCGCACGCTTTCGTGCGCGGGCGTGCCCTTGAGGCACTCGAAGTTCGTCGCTACTTTCAGCGCGAATTCCGCCTGGCCCAAGTGGTCGTCGAGGTGCTGCCGGGTGGACGGATGAACCGGCACGGGTCAGACCGCGGCAGCCGCGGCTCTCGGAGTGGGCGCGGCCTTCGGGGTCGTGAGTTCGCGGCGCGCCTGGCGGTCCTTCTCCCGGAGCACGGCGGTGACGAACGCCTTGTCCTTGTAATAGGGCTGGACGCCCTCGAGGTCGCGGTCGATGCGCGTCCGCGCCTCGGTCGTCTGGGCGTCGTAGAACGCCTTGGCCTGCGGGAGCTGCTTCTGGATCAGGCGCATCTCGCTTTCGTGCTTCTGCACATCCTTGTAGAGCAGCGTCTCGATGGCGCGCTCGGGATACTCCCGCACGAGCCGGGTGTAATAGGCGACGTCGGTGGGGTTGGCTGCCTTGTACGCCTCGATGCGCTTCTTCACCTCGGGGTTGTCACGGAACTGCAGCGGTTTGTTTTTCTCGGTTTCGGTCTTCTTGTCGGGTTTAGGGTCGATAGCCATATACGTATGGGTTTTGCGGCCACTTTGATCGGTGCGGGCCGCGGCGGCACCAGGCGGAGGATTCCGCCCAAGGGGTTATTTGAGAACGGGATTGAACGGCTGCTCCGGCGCGCCCTGGACCAGGCGAAGAGCGAGATCGAACTGGGCGCAGATGTCGGCGCATTCGTGGCGGGCCAGGGCGAACGCCATGAGGCTCTTGGCCTCGATCTTGGGGTTGGCGCCGCTGAAGCGGGCGTTGAGCTGGTCGGCGGCGGCGTAGAATTCGGCGGCCACCGGTTCGGGTAGTTGCAGATTCAGGGTGATCATGGGTTCTGTTGGTTCGGAGGTTTGGGGATAGGAACGGGTTGACCGACTCCGGCCCGGGGTCCCGGAGGGTCGGCCCGCACCGCAGCGGAGGCCGACCCGGAAGCCGGAGGCTTGGGCCCGGCGGACGGGGGGCGGAGCGAAGGGACGGGCCCGACCTTCGGGGTCGCGGCCGGCGGCTCGCCCGAGGCAAGGGGGAGCGGACCGCGGCTCGGGGCGGGCCGCTCTGCCTTGCCGGTGGTTGCGTCCGCCATAATGAAGCGCAGGCTGATCGAGAACCGGCTGAACCGGCGGCGATGCCCAGCGCCTTCGGCAGCAATGTCGAGAGATTCTACGGTGAGTCCGGGCTGGTTCTCCAATTCCCTCACCAGAGCGACGCAGGCGGGCCATTCGTCAAAGCGCGGGGGTGATCGGGTAATGACAATATGCCGCTCCCAGTCGCCGGCGTCGCGGGACTCCCAGCCCCAGCCGGAGCCGAGTTTTCCCTTCAGGGCGCGGAGGTCTTCGTTGGTCCAGGCCTGGCGCAGCAGTTCCTCGCTTTGGCGGCGCAGGGCATCGCGGGTGGTGTCGCCGGAGTCGTGGAGTCGCTCCCGTTCTCCGACCAGCGCGGTGAGTTCGGGGTCGCCCGCCCATTGGATCGGCCGCAGGCGGTGGACCACCGTCCACACGCCTCCGTAAACGAAGACACTGATGCCCAGCGCACACCACGTTCCGCGGGAGATGTTGGTGGGACGCTTCACCGTGGGAATACGCCGGACACCGTGAACGCACCGCCGCGGGCGGGTGCCGGTTTGAGGTCGAGGGTCCACGCCGGGTCGGTGAGGCGTGCGCGCCACGCCTCGCCAGCGTTGGCCGGCGCGGTGGGAGCAATATGACCGATGAGCGTAAAACCCTCCGTCGTGACTGCCACGGAGTCGCACGCGACCTCCGGGGGAACCGTGGCGGAGATTTTTTGCAGCAACGCTCCCGCCGGCGGACGGACGGCGACGCGGGCCAGTGATTCGCGCAGGCGGGCGATTTCGATGGCGTTGCCGCGCAGGTGGGCGACCTCCGTCCGCAGCGCCTGCTTCTGCGCCTCGCGGGCCGCGCCCGCGGTGCGCCACGCGAGGACGTCGCGCGCATACGCCGTGCCGGACCAGGCCGCCAGCGCCAGGAACACGAAGCTCGCGGCGAGCACGGCGCGCTGCGCGGTGATGACCGGCATCGGGGCGAGGAGCTGGGCCGGATGGCGGCGTGGCAACACCACGCGGCGGGCGAGCGCCCCGGGCAGTGACAACCACGTGACGTGCGGCCGTTCGTCCAGTCTCACGGGCGCGTCGAGCGCCGCCGCGGTTTCGGGGTCGCCGACAAGCAGCACCGGTTCCTCCGGGTTTTGCGCGAGGATGGCGGCGAGCCAGGCGCCGAACCCGGCCAGTGCGGTTTCGCCGCTCCAGGCGGGCGCGCTGCGTTCGCCGTCCGCGGCATGGCGGTAGGCGCAGACGCGATCTGGTTGCACGGCGACGACCGTCACGGCGCCGGAATCCGACCATTCCTTGGGCAGCGCGTGCAGGAAGGTCGGCAGCGGCCAGATGGACTCGACGGCGAACCGTCGCGCCGTCAGCCGCGCGACCAGCGCGCCGAGCCCCGGTTCGCGCTCGAAGTGCAGGAGCGTGGTGAAACCATCGCCCCGGGCGAGAATGGGCTCATGACTCCAGGCATGGTTGGCCGTGCCCAGGGCGGGGAAGCCGCCGGCCAGCGCGGCGGCCAGCGTCGTGCGACCGCCCTTGGGACAGGGCGTCGCGACCGTGGCCAGGGAATCCGGCTGGTAGATCAGGCGAAGTCGCGGCTTGCGGTTCCCGAAATGCGCCGCGAGCACGTCGGCCGCTTCGACGAGGCCGGCGAACGGCAGCGGCTCGGGCGCATCGCCGAGCCACCACGTGTCGCCCCACAGGAGGACCGTTCTCATCAGACCTCCATCAGGTAGATGTAAATGTCGGTGACGCCGTTGGAGGGCGCAGCGTAGGCGACGACGCCGGCATCGCTGGCGGCGCCGACGGCGGGCGCCAGCTGCGCGCCGTTCAACTGCGTGGCCAGCGCGAGGGCATCGGCATAGGGGCAGGCCGGGATGACCAGATACGCGATGACGAGGTTCGCCGGCCGGTCGGTGACGCCATCAAGGCGGAAGTTCGCGCCCAAGGCGACCGACGGGAGGACGCCCTGCTGCGAAGAGCGGGCCTCGACGCGGGTGACGCCGGTCCAGTTGCGCTGCGGCGCCGCATCCGGGGTGACGACGAAGGCCAGCAGCGACTGGTTCCAGGTCATTTCGTTGCCGGAGCCGGTCGACGTGGCCGCTTGCGTGCCCATGCGGAGGCCGACCGGCCTGTCGATCATGCCAGTGGCGAGGAGCACGGTGTCGAGCCGGGCGCCGTTGCCCTTGGCCACGTCGGTGGCGCCGGACAGCGCGGCGCCGGAACACGGGATCCCGGTGCCCTCGGTGCGCGGAATCGAGCCATTGCCGCCCGGCAGACCGACGTAGTTGGTGAGCGCGGTCTTGAGCGTGTCGACCGTCTTGGCGACCTGCTGCACGCGGGAGTTGCGCAACGCATCGACGCCTTTCGGCAGCAGGATGGCGACCAGGGTGGCGATGATAGCGAGGGAGAAGGCGAGTTCGAGAAGGGTGAAACCCTTCGTGAAGTTTCCGGGACGAATCATTTTCATGCGATGGATTGGGTTGAGGGTTGACGGGAAAAATCAGAGGACACGGAGCACCTCTTCGAGGGACGTGGCGCCCGCCGCGGCCAGCTCCACGCCCCGGCGCAGCAAGGTCGGGAAGCCCTCCCGCGCGCGCAGGGCGTGAAGTTCAGCCATCGGGGCATTCGCGGCGATCAGGGGCAGGAATCTCTCGGCGGGAATCACTTCGTGGAGCCCGAGCCGCCCGCGGTAGCCGCGGCCGCGGCACACCGGACAGCCGACCGGCCGCATGAACTCCCCACCTGGGCAGGCATATTGATCGGCGAGCCGGGTTTTTTCGGGATGCGGCGCCTTGCACTCGGGACAGAGCCGCCGCACGAGCCGTTGCGCGGCCACCAGCCGGAGCGCCGCCGCGAGCAGAAACGGCTCCACGCCGAGATCGCGCAACCGGGGAACGGCCGCGAGGGCGTCGTTGGTATGGAGGGTCGAAAAGACCAGGTGCCCGGTCAGCGCGGCGCGAATGGCGAGCTGGGCGGTTTCGCCGTCGCGGGTCTCGCCGACGAGCATGACGTCGGGGTTTTGGCGCAGGAGCGCCCGCAGGCCCGCGGCGAACGTGAGCCCGATTTTTTCGCGGATCTCCGTCTGGCGGATTTTTTCGAACTCATACTCGACGGGATCTTCGAGGGTGGAGATGGCGCGGGCCTGGGTGTCGAGCGCGTGGAGGGCGGAGTGGAGCGTGGTGGTCTTGCCCGAGCCGTTCGGCCCCGTGAGAAAAATCAGCCCGGCCGGCCCGGTGATGGCGGCGTGCAAGGCGCCGGCCTGTTCGGGCGCGAAGCCCAGTTCGGCAAACGTCTTGACGGGCATCGTCTGGTCGAGGAGCCGCAGGACGAGGCTCTCGCCATGCACCGTGGGCAGGCTGCTCAGCCGCAGATGGATTCTCGTCCCGGCCTCGGTCAGTTTCGCGCGCCCATCCTGCGGCAGGCGCTTTTCGGTGATGTCCATGCCGCCGAAAATCTTGACCCGGGCGAGCAAGGGCTCGCGCTGAGCGAGGGGGAGCCGCACGTAGTCGTGCATTTCCCCGTCGAGGCGGAAGCGGACAAGGAGTCCGTCCTCCTTGGGCTCGAAATGCACGTCGCTCGCTGGGTCGGCGATGGCGGCGCGGAGAATGCCGTCAAGCGTGCGGGTGGCATCCGCCGCGGTGGGCTCGGATCGAGATGCGGGCGCGGCGCGAGCCGGCAGGCGGTCCGTGAATCTGGAAAGAAAGGTGCGCATCACAGCAGGTGCGGAGTGAGGAAGATCACGAGTTCGCTGCGCGTCTTGAGGGTGGCCCTGGTGCGGAACGCGCGGCCGAGCACCGGCACCGACGAAAGCACCGGTATGGCGCGGTCGGTCTCGCCCTGGTCCTCCGCGATGAGTCCGCCGATGACCGCGGTTTCGCCGTCGCGCAGCCGCACGATAGTCGAAGCCTGTTTGACCTCGGTGACGGGCGCGGTCTGTGTGCCATCCGGGCTCGTGACGATGGCCTGCAGCCGGGTGATGGCGGGC
>CAJAKX010000327.1 GCA_903940425.1 uncultured Opitutia bacterium
GGTCACGTCTGTGATCACGCCGACAAGACTCCACTCGTCCTCTCCCAGCCGGCGGATCGCGACGTCTTCGCTCAGCCAGTGCATGCCCTCGGGGGACAACACACGGAACTGCTGCTGGTAGCCGGGGCTGCCGGTGAGCAGAGCCTGCTCCGAGCGCACCGACAACTGCGCCAGTTCGGGCACGTGCTTACTGTCCCACAGTCCACCCCGGTCCAGCGCGGTGGCCAACCGGAACAGCGGGCTGTCGAACGACTGTGAGGGAACATTGATCTTCCATCGCAGGTGGCCGCCTTCGCGGCGCACTTGGGCCCACCACAGCAGGATGTTGGCGCCAGCCAGAATCTGCCGCAGCAGGTCCTGATTCTCCATCTGCGCCGTCATCGTCCGCTTGGTGGTCGTGACATCGAACAGCACCAGCACCACCCGCGAAAGATCCGGCTGCCCCGCCCGCTCGCCCACCTGGCATTGCATCAGGCAGGCGCGCTCCTGCCCCTGCGCATCCAAGTAGCGGAATTCCTCCTCGAACCTCCGGCGCCCGGCCCACAGCGCGGTCACTTGGTTACTGAAGATCTCCAAGTACGGAGCCGCGACATGCTGCGGAAACCGTGCTGCCATCTCCGCCTTTGTCGCGAACCCGGCGGCCGCGACCGCCGGCTGGTTGGCGTTCGCCAGCCGCACCAGGCCCAGCCACTCGCGCGGCAGGTGCGGATGCCCGGCCAGAAACGTGAACAGATCGGTCACCCCCTCGGTCCGTAGCCGGGAGAAAATGTCGGCAACGGCAGTGAAGTCCTCCTCCAGAATCTGCACGGGTGTATTATCGAACAGGGTGCGGTAGCGCGTCTCCCCGAGCGGCAACTCGAGCGCCGGTTGCTTCAGCTTCCGCCGCAAGCTGCGATTCCGCCACCACAGAAACCCCAGGACGACCAGGGCGACGGCGACGGTGAGCGCGCCGAGCCAGACCGTCGTCCAGACCAAGCACGCACCTTTCCAAGGGAACATGAAGAGGGAAATAACCCGTCAATCCGGCCAGTGCAACAGTGCTATCTGCCCGGAAGACACGGGAAAACACCTTAGCCGCGATGCCGGCAGACGGCCATGGATCGGGCGCCGCGCCATCACCGGTACTGGACGGTGGACTTGGCGGCGATTTGGCGTTTGAAACAGGACAGCCCATGATCGCAATCCGCTTCGCCATCGCCGCCGATCTTCCCCTCATTCTGCAATTCATCCGCGACCTAGCGGCCTACGAGAAACTGTCGCACGAGGTCGAGGCCACCGAGGAGCGGCTGCGCGCCACTCTGTTTCCCGCCGAAGGCCGGCCGGCAGCCGAGTGCCTCCTCGCGCTCTGGCACGACCAGCCCGCCGGTTTCGCGGTCTTCTTTCATAATTATTCCACGTTTCTCGCGCGACCCGGCCTCTACCTCGAAGATCTGTTCGTGGAACCCGTTCTGCGCGGCCACGGTATTGGCAAGGCGCTGCTGTTGCACTGCGCGAAGCTGGCCAACGCCCGCGGCTGCGGCCGGATGGAATGGACCGTGCTCGACTGGAATGAATCCGCGAAGGGCTTCTACCGGAAACTCGGCGCCGTGGAGATGGACGCCTGGCGCCTCTGCCGCCTCACCGGACCGGCCCTCGCCCAGCACCGCTGATTTTCATGCCCCGCGCGGTGGCCGGCCGCGGGAGGGAGGCGGGTGCAGCACCGGTGAAATACAGGTGGCACAGCGTGGTCGGGCTTGCCCTGCCCTGGCGCCCGTACTTGCTGTTCCGTCCATGAGCCTTCCCTTCTTCTGGATCGACGCCTTCACCGACCGGATTTTCTCAGGCAACCCCGCCGGCGTGGTGCCGCTGGAACGCTGGCTGCCGGATGACGTGATGCAGCGCATCGCCTTTGAAAACGGTCTGTCCGAGACCGCTTTTTTTGTCCGCACCGGCCCCGGCCAGTACCATCTGCGCTGGTTCACGCCAGCCATCGAAGTCGAACTTTGCGGCCACGCCACCCTGGCCAGCGCACACGTGTTGTGGACGGAACTTGGCGAACGCGCCGAGTTGATCACGTTTGCGTCGCGCAGCGGTCCGCTCCACGTGACCCGCGCCGAAAACAGACTGGAACTGGATTTTCCGTCCCAGCCCGCCGTGCCCGCCGCGGCGCCGGACCTCCTCATCCAAGGTCTGGGCCGCCAGCCGGAATTAATCGGCCGGGCCGGCACCCGCTGGCTCTGCGTCTTCGCGCAGGCCGCCGAGGTCCGCGCCCTGCGGCCCGACCAGGCGTGCCTCGCCCAGGTGACGCCGGGCCGGGTGATCGTCACCGCCCCCGGTGATGACTGCGATTTTGTCTCGCGCTTTTTCGCCCCCGATGCCGGCGTCCCCGAGGATCCCGTCACCGGCTCGGCCCATTGCACGCTCACACCCTATTGGGCGGAGCGTCTCGGCAAGCCGCGTCTGCACGCGCGGCAGGTCTCCGCCCGGGGTGGTGAACTCTGGTGCGAACTGCGGGGCGATCGCGTCGGGATCGCCGGTCGCGCCGTCACCTACCTGCGCGGCGAAATCGCAGTCTAAGCGGCGGGCATCCGTTTACGGAACCAGCATCAAACCCGCCCGCAATTGCCAATGCAGCCGGCGGTTGTAGTCGAGGAGCGTCTCGCCCCAGCCGTTGAAACCCTGCAGGAAGAAATAGCCATTGACGCCGTGCACGCCCACCCGGGCGAGGATTTCATCGGTCACGCGCAGCGGCAGCACCGCGTCCACCTGGATGCTGCCCTTGGAGCCGACCGTGCCTTTGCGGAGCGTGGTGCTGAGGCGCCAGTCATAACTCAGCAGGCCGATCTGCAGGTCGGCATAGCCGCGGTAGTCGGCGATGTCGGGATTATCCGACTTTTCCAGGTAGTCGTAAAACTTGGTCGAGAGGGTCAGGCGTACGTCGTCGCTGAACCGCCACTCCATTCGCGGACGCACGAACTGCGTGCCGATGCTGCGCGAAGCGGAGCCGTCGCGGCCGTTGGACTCGTGCTCGAAGCCCCCCTGCAAGCCGAAGCGCAGGTGGCCATCAGCGGAACTCCAAACATGGTCGTTGAGGTAAAACAACGCCGGGCGATAGACCGTATCGCGAAACGGTTTCGAGTTGGAATGGAGATCCCAGAGCGAGGTCTGCGTGTAGCCAAGGTAGAACGGCCACAGATCAAACGGATTGTATTTGAAACTGA
>CAJAKX010000328.1 GCA_903940425.1 uncultured Opitutia bacterium
ACAAGGAATTCACCCTCGTGCCGCCCGTCCCCAAACCCGCGACCGCCGAGAAGAAGACCGAGGCGGCCGACAGCGAGGACGAGAGCACCCTGAGCACCGAGGAGGACGCAGGCATCACGAAGCTCGACATCCATCTGCGCGAGAGCCTGCGCGTCCTGTCTGACGCCTTGTCGCTTTCGAAAAATCCCCGGTATTGGGCCAACGGCAGCGCGCCGCTCACCGTGCAAGTGTCGAAGAACGGGTGACGCGTGACCCGATGGCCGAAACCGAGGCCGGGAAAATCGGCAGCGAGGCTTGAACTTGTCCGGTTGCCTCGCTGCGCCCTCCGGCCTCAGTGCCGCCAAGCCAGCAAATAGCGATCGCGATCACTGAGATCCCGCAGGGATTCGACACGCGTGAACCCCGCCGCCGCGGCCCGCTCCCGCAGCACCGTCTGCTGGTCAAGGCCGGTCTCCAGCGCGAGGAGGCCCGTTTCCGCGAGGAAAAGCGGCGCCTCGGTGATGATGCGGGTGAGCGCCGTCATGCCGTCCGCGCCCGACGCCAATGCCACGAGCGGTTCGTGCCCGCGCACCTCGGGCATGGCGGCGGCGGTTTCCTGCTCCGAGAGATAGGGCGGATTGGCGACGATCAGATCGAACCGGGCACCGGGTTCCAGCGCCGCAAACCAGTCCGAGCACAGCAGCCGCGTACGTCCGGCCAGACCGAGGGCCTCCGCATTTTCCCGCGCGAGGTCCAGCGCCGCCCCGCTCACATCGAGCGCCGTGACCGCCGCGTTGGGATAGAACGCCGCCAGCCCGAGGGCGATCGCCCCGCTGCCGGTGCCAAGATCCAGAATCGTCGCGGGCGGCGCCGGCAGCCGCTGGGTGATGAGCTCGCAGAGGTGCTCTGTTTCGGGCCGCGGGATGAGCGCCCGGCGGTCGATCTTCAGCTTGAGGTGAAAGAACTCCGTTTCGCCCAGAATGTACTGCAACGGCTCCCGCTGGCTCCGGCGCTTCACCAGCGGGCGGATCTTCTCCAGCTCCGGTTCCGTCACCGGCCGTTCGAATTGCAGATAAAGCTGCATCCGCTGCAGGCCGAGCACGTGGCCGATGAGCAGCTCGGCGTTGAGCCGCGGGTTCTCCACGCCCTTCGCCGAAAAAAAATCTGTGGTCTTCTTGATGACCTCGAGGAGGGTGATCATTGGCGTGGATTCCGGCGGCTGTCCAAATTAACGAGGAAGCCCTGATCGTAAAGGGTGTTTGCCGCACCTGCCCCGCCGGCCATCCGCGCGGCGGCGCCGGTACCGCCTCAGACCGGTGGAAGACGCGGCTTACCCGGAGGTTGGTTCCCCGGGTCAATCATCGCCGGCGCCCCGGGGTGGCGAGTACATCTGGCCGGTGAGCGCGGCGAGCTTCTCCTCGTAGTCGGCCTTTTGCAGCGCGACGATGATCTCGTCGATTCCCCCCTCCAGCACATGCGGCAGGTTGTGGAGCGTGAGGCCGATGCGGTGATCGGTCACCCGGTTCTGCGGAAAGTTGTAGGTGCGGATGCGCTCGGAACGGTCGCCGGTGCCGATCTGGCTGCGGCGTTGGGCGGCGTATTTGGCGCGCTCCTCGTCCTCCCGGAGCTTGAGCAGCCGCGAGCGGAGCACGGCCAGGGCGCTGGCCTTGTTTTTCTGCTGCGAGCGGCCGTCGGCGCAAAAGACAATCATGCCGGTCGGCTTGTGGATGACGCGCACGGCGGAATCGGTGGTGTTGACCCCCTGCCCGCCCGGACCGCTCGCGCGCTGCACGGTGATTTCCAGATCCTGCGGGTCGAGGTGAAGGTCGACTTCCGCCGCCTCGGGCAGCACGGCGACGGTGACGGTGGAGGTGTGAATACGGCCGCTGGCCTCGGTAACGGGCACGCGCTGCACGCGATGGACGCCACTCTCGAACCTGAGCTGCCGGTAAACGTCCTGCCCGCTGATGAGGAAGCTCACCTCCTTGAAACCGCCGCGCTCGCTCACGCTACTGCCCATCGGCTCGACCTTCCAGCCGTGCGCGTCGGCATATTTCTGATAAAGGCGGGCCAGCTCGGCGGCGAACAGCGCCGCCTCCTCGCCGCCCGTGCCGGCGCGGATTTCCATGACGGTGTTGCGCGAGTCGGTCGGGTCGGGCGGGATCATGGCGAGCAGCACCGCCTGCTGGAGGACGGCGCGCCGGCGCGCCAACCCGGGCAGTTCCTGCGCGGCAAGCTCCTTGAAGGCGGGATCGCCGGCGGGATCCCGGGCCAGCGTCTGGGCCTCGGCGATTTCGCGTCCGAGTTTCTCAAAGGCATGATGGTTGGCGGCCAGCTGGGCGAGTTTCTGCTGCTCGCGCGTCACCTCGGCGGCCCGCCGCGGATTGGCATAGAACGACGGCTCCGCCATTTGCGCGTTGAGCTCGTCAAGGCGCCGCTGGAAGGAGGCGATGTCCGGCAAAGTGTCCATGAGGGAAAAGGCGTGGAGATTTGCGAATTGCACCAGCCGCGGTCTGCGGCTTGGTTAAAGCCAGTCGCTAT
>CAJAKX010000329.1 GCA_903940425.1 uncultured Opitutia bacterium
GGCGTCGACGCCGGCGCCGCGTCGCTGATGAGCGCTTTCAACTGCCTCAACGGTGTGCCCGCCTCCGGCAACCGGTTTACGCTCACCGAGGTGCTGCGCGACCAGTGGGGTTTCAAGGGCTTCGTGGTGAGCGACTGGGACGCGGTCAATGAGTTGATCCATCACGGTTACGCCGTCGACAAGGCCCAAGCCGCCACCCTGGCCCTGAACGCCGGCGTCGACATGGAAATGGTCAGCGATTGCTACCGCACGAGCCTGCCGACGCTGCTCGAAGCAGGAAAAGTTTCCGCGGCGACGTTCGACGAGGCGGTGCGTCACATTTTGCGCATCAAGATCGTGAAGGGACTGTTGGACCGGCCCTATTCCACGCCGGGGGAACTCGACGCCGCCGCGGCCGTGGCGCTGGCCCGCGAAGCCGTGGCGCGCTGCTGCGTGCTGTTGAAGAACGACCGCGACACCCTTCCCCTGCATGTCGGCGGCGGCACGGTGGCGTTGATCGGTCCCATGGCCGACAACCGCCATGACCTGCTCGGCTGCTGGTCAGGTTTGGGCCGCGATGAGGATGTCGTGACGCTCAAGGAGGGATTGGCCGCCGCCCTCCCCGGCGCGAAGCTGCAGGTGGTCGGGGGTTGTGATTTGACGAGCGACGACGCCAGCGGCCTCGACGAGGCGGTGGCCGCAGCCCGGCAGGCCGACGTGGTCATCCTCGCCCTGGGTGAACCCGCCTCGTTCTCCGGCGAAAACAGTTTCCGCTCCGAACTTGGGCTGCCGGGATCGCAGCAGCAGCTCTTCGATCGGGTCGCCGCCTGCGGCAGGCCCGTGGTGACGGTCCTGTTCGCCGGCCGGCCGCTGGCAGTTCCGGCCGTTCTGGAAAAATCCGCGGCCGTGCTCATGGCCTGGCATCCCGGCGTGCAGGGCGGCCCGGGTATTGCCGACGTGCTCACCGGCGTGGTCAGTCCCTCGGGCCGGATCACAGCCAGCTTCCCGCGCAGCGTCGGGCAGGTGCCGGTGTATTACAACCACCTCGCCACCGGCCGGCCGCGCAACAACTACAAGGAAGGCTCGCGCGAGCCGCTCCTGCCGTTCGGCTATGGCCTGACCTACACCCGGTTCGACTACGGCCTGACGCGTCTTTCCGGCGATCGCGTCCTCAATGGCGCGATCACCGCAACCGCCGCCGTCACGAACGCCGGCCCGCGTGCCGGCACGGAGGTGGTGCAGCTTTACCTGCGCGACCCCGCCTGCTCGGTGGGCGCCCGGCCGATCCGCGAACTCAAGGGGTTTCAGCGCGTGATGCTCAAGCCCGGCGAGACGAAGGATGTTTCCTTCACCCTGGCTGCGCAGGATCTGGGATGTTGGAGCGTCGACGGGAAATGGGTGGTCGAGGCTGGTCGCTTCGAGCTGGTCATCGCGCCCGACGCAGCGAGCGGACAGATGGCGGGTTTCTCGTTGGACCCCTGACCGCAAACCCCGCCATCAAAAACCCGGCGGCGTCACTGCCGCCGGGTCGCGGGAGCATCTCACTTGGGAAAAGGTGTGGGCACGACCTTGTAGCCCTCCGGGGTCTTGCGGAAGTACACATTGTCGCACTCGAAATACTCGTTATCCTGATACCAGACGGAGGTGGCGTCGGACGGGAGCGTCTTGGTGATCGCGCCGTGCGGCGCCTCCATCCACACCAGGCCTTCCGGCGTCTTCTGGAAGAACTGTCCGTCCTTGAACAGGTACTCCGTCGGGCCGACCCACACCGATTGATATTCGACCGCGGGCGGGGGTGGCGGCGGCACGTTGACGACCGTCGGTGCATCAACCACCACATAACCCTGCGGCACCGTCCGGTAGTAGACATCCCCGTAACGGTAATAGATGACGTCGCCCACATAGATGCGGGCACAGTGCGGAGGCAGTTCGCGGACGATGGCGCCCCGCGGGGCGCGGACGACCATCAAGCCGTGCGGACCCCGGCGGTAGAAGATGCCGCGATGCGAGTAGTAGTGCTCATTGCCGACGACCACATCGAGGTAGCCGTGCGGCAGCGGGATGCCAAGCGCGACCCCGACGTCGACATGGGGGTCCGCGCGCACCGCCGGCGCGGTGAACGCGGCGGCGCCGGCCGCGGCCAGCAAAATAATCCGGAGGGAAGCAGGAGGAGTCTTCATGGATAAGCCTTGGTTGTAATGTGGGCTGTTACCGGATTAGACGCTTAAACAGCCGGAAATGTTTCACACGCCCGGACGAAATTCGTGCCAGGCAGTGCCGGAGCTCGGTCCGTGACGCCGTAAAATCCCGGTGGCAAATGCCGCCCGGCGAATAGTGCTTGAGGAGCACTGGCACAGCCAACCATGATGGTGACCCCATGAAAGCATTTCACGGCTGGTGGCACGGGATATTTTTCGTGGGCTGCCTCGCGTTGAACAGCGACGCGGTGGCGGCCATGGAGGGACCGGGAGAAATCCTCACGCCGCCTCCCCCACCCGCACCGCGCATCAACAGTCCGTCCGTTTTCGGGGTGACCCCGGGCGCGCCGTTCCTGTACACGA
>CAJAKX010000330.1 GCA_903940425.1 uncultured Opitutia bacterium
AAATTGGGTGCAGGGGTTGGATTTGAACCAACGACCTTCAGGTTATGAGCCTGACGAGCTACCAGGCTGCTCCACCCTGCAGCAGAGAGGGCGCGAAAATTGGCGCCGGCCCGCTTTCTGTCAACGGCTATCTCGCTGCAGCCCGGTGAGGCGATAAAAACCAGTTCCGCCTTTCTGCCGTTTCAGCAGACTCTCGAGTTTGCGTGCCGCGCCCAGGCTCTGCGGGGCGCTCATCCAAATCAGGTTCCACGGCCCGTTCGATCCTGCCCACCGACTGACGCCGGTGTTGTGCTGTGCTAGGCGTTTCTCGGGATCGTTGCTCATGCCGATGTAATGCCGGTCTTGTGCATTGCGCAGCACGCAAACGCGATATGCAGTCATCTTCGGAATCGGACCAACGATCCCGCCCCTGCGGGATTATGAGCCTGACGAGCTACCAGGCTGCTCCACCCTGCAGTGGGGAAGAGGGGCAACCTGCGAAGCGTCGCTAGGGGTGTCAAAGGGCTTTTTCCCGCCGTTAAATTACGGCTTGCCATGCGGGGCGCGCTCAGGTCTGTTCGCCCTCTTTCCCGTTCGTCAACCTCAACCGCAGTCATCCCACTCGATCGCAAGGCGGCCCTTCTGGCCGACCTGTGTATCGGAAGATACATAGATCATCATGAACCTCACCGTCAAAGACCTGCTCGATGCCGGCGTGCATTTCGGGCACCAGACCAAGCGCTGGAATCCGCGCTCCAAGCCCTACATCTTCGACCATCGGCAGGGCATCTCCATCATCGATCTCGGCAAGACCCACGTCGCGCTGCAACAGGCGTGCGACTTCGTCGAGAACCTCGTCGCCGAGGGCGGCATCGTGCTGTTTGTCGGCACCAAGCGCCAGGCGCAGGACATTGTGCGCGAAGCCGCCACGGGCACCAGCATGCCCTACTGCGTCCATCGCTGGCTCGGCGGCACGCTGACCAATTTCGGGACCATCAAGCGCTCGATCGCCAAGTTCAAGCACTTCCAGCAGATGGAGACCAGCGGCGAGATGGCCAAGCTCCCCAAGAAGGAGGAATCGGCCATCAAGCGCGAAATGGCGCGCATGCAGCGCAATTTCGACGGCATCCTCGACATGGGCGAGCTGCCCGGCGCGCTCTTCGTGATCGATGTGAACCATGAGGACATCGCCGTGGCCGAGGCCACCCGCTGCGGCATCCCCTGCGTCGCCCTGGTTGATAGCAACTCCGACCCGACGACCGTGACGCACCCCATTCCCGGCAATGACGACGCGGTGAAATCGATCCGCATCATCGTCGATACGCTGGTGGAGGCCGTGCAGAAGGGCCTGGCCCAGCGCGATACCCGTCGCGCCGCGCACGGCGCGGCCGACGTGAAGGCGGCCGCGGCCGCCATGGTGCCCGCCCCAGTCGCCGCCGTTGCGCCGGCCGGCGAAGTCGATCTCGAGAAAATCGAGCTGCCGGCCCACCTCAAGGATATCACCGTGGTCGGCGAAGAGGTGGTCGTGGTGGAGGAAGGCGCCGGCAAGATTGTCGCCAAGAAGAAACCCATCCGCGCTGTCAAGAAAGCCGACGGGGAGGAATAATCCGTCACCGTCCCGCGCGCAACCGGAGCCCGACCGGGCGATTCAAGTAGCAAGTTTCACCATTCAGGACCCGGATTCTCCGTTATCTTTCCTTTTCCCTTACGAACGAAATGAGCACTATCATCACCACCCAAATGGTCGGCGACCTGCGTGAAAAGACCGGCGCGGGCCTGCTCGACTGCAAGAAAGCCCTCACCGAGGCCAACGGCAACGTTGAGGCGGCCATCGTGATCCTGCGCAAAAAAGGCGTCGCCTCCGCGGCCAAGAAGGCCGAGCGCGCCACCCGGGAGGGCCTCATCGAAAGCTACATCCACGTCGGCGGCAAAGTCGGCGTGATGGTGGAAGTGAACTGCGAGACGGACTTCGTGGCCCGCAACGACGAGTTCAAGGCTTTCTGCCGGGACCTCTGCCTGCAAATCGCCGCCGCCAATCCCACCTTTGTACGCCGGGAAGACGTGCCCGAAGCTGATGTCGCCAAGGAGCGCGAGATCGCGACGGCGCAGGTGCAGGGCAAGCCGCCCGCGGCCCTGCAGCGGATCATCGAGGGCAAGCTGGAGAAGTATTACTCCACCGTCTGCCTGCTTGATCAGCCGTTCGTGAAGCAACCGGAGAAGACGGTGAAGGACATTCTCACCGAGAAGGTGGCGAAGATCGGCGAGAACATCCAGGTCCGGCGCTTCATCCGCTACCAGCTCGGCGCGTAATCTTGACGGCGCGAACGACGGCTTTGCCGCGGCTAAGCTGATTCACACCCGCAAATCTGGTCCGCCAGCGCGCACAGCGTGTCGTAATACTCGTCCCTGGTCAGACCCAGGGCACTGGCGCCAAAAACCTCGGCGTCGCCCGGTGAGGCAAATTCGCCGTAGTTCACGAGGACCAGCTGATAGAGGACCAGACAGGGCACCTGCGGCAGTTGCGCCATGAAGCAGGGATGCACGTACATGGTGAAACCGTCCTCGGGACGATCGCCCCTGGCCACGGGGTGCGCGAACTCGCCCGCCTCCAGCGGCGCGGCATCGAAGACGATTTCGCACGGATAACGCACACACGTCCGGTCTTCCAGGAGGCGCAGCAGTTCCTGCCAGCCGATGATGGGGCCGTACTTTTTCCGAATCTCCGCCCCTTTCGCCGCCACGTGCGCGTTCAGCGACTGCCGGGCATCGTCGACCGTGAGTTTGGTCGCCATGGTCGGAGAGCCCCTCAGGGCTTGGCCGCCAGGCCGGCCGGCGCGCCGTCCATGCCGGGTTCGGGCAGACTTTCGTTCGCCTTGGCCAGCCGGCCCTGGAGGATCGGCACCGACATGCGCAGGAACACCGTGTAGCTGAGCAGGCCGAAGGCCCAGATGCCGACGCAGATCAAGGTCTCATTGAGCGACGGGCGGTATTCCACGATCTGGCCCAGCGGCGTGGGGATGAAACCGGGGATGACCAGGCCCATGCCTTTTTCGATCCAGATGCCTACGATGCAGAGCACGCAGGTGAGGTTCAGCCACTTCAGGCTGCGGCTGAGCGGCAGCACGAGCAAAAACATGGCGACGAGGTTGAACGTGATCGCCGTCCAGATCCACGGCACCAGCGCGTGGTATCCGTGCAGCCCGACGTAGAGATATTGGGACGAGGCCACCGAGTTGCCCGTGTAAAACTCCTTGAACACCTCGTTCACGAGCAGGAACACGTTGATGAGCATCGACACCTGGACGATGCCGCGCAACGTGAGCAGCGCGCGGTCCGTGATGTGGTACGCGGTGACGCGGCGGATGATTTGCAGCGCGAGGATGATCAACGCCGGACCGGCGGTGAAAGCCGACGCGATGAAGCGGGGCCCGACGATCGATGAATTCCAGAACGGGCGTCCGCCAAGGCCCACGTACAGGAACGCGGTGACGGTGTGGATGGACACGGCCCATCCGATCGCGACAAACACGAACGGAATGTAGAACCACTTGGAGGGTTTCATGTCCCGGTACCGGCAATAGAGCAGGTAGCCGCAGATATGCACGTTCAGGAGCAGATAACCGTTCAGGACAATCACGTCCCAGCTCAGCATCGACGCCGGGAAATTCAACTGCCCCAGGCCGGGAATGAGATGCCAGAACCGGTCGGGCCGGCCCAGGTCAACCGTCACAAAGGCGAGGCACATGAGGATGGCCGCGACCGCGAGCAATTCCCCGAAGATGACCAGGTCATGCAGCTCCTCGTTGTCGTAGATGTAAACCGGGATGACCATCATCACGGCTGCGGCGGCCACGCCCACGAGGAAGGTGAAATTGGCGATGTAAACGCCCCAGGAAACCTGATCGCTCATGCCGGTGGTGACCAGGCCGTTCACCAGCTGTTTGGCATAGGCATTGAGCCCGAGCAGGCAGAAGACCGTCAGCACGCCCATCCAAAGGTAATAGCGCCAGTCGCCCACGAACGCGATGCGCCCGCAGCGCCGCAGAAAGACCAGATAATCTCGAAGCGCGCGCGTCATGTGTCGAAGTAGTAGAAGAACCGCGGCGAGGTGCCCAGTTCCTCCTTCAGTTGGATGAAGACCCGCTTCGTCCGGAGGATGTAGGAGACCTCGCTATTGGGATCGAGGATGTTGCCGAATTTCCGGGCGCCGGCGGGACAGACCTCCAAGCAGGCCGGATAGCGGCCCACCCGGGTGCGCTGGATGCAGAAATGGCATTTCTCCATCACCCCCTGGCGCCGCGGGCGGTTGCCGAGGTAGGCCATGTCCGGATTGATCCGTTCCTTGGGAATCGAGGGCTGGGCGAAATTGAACCGCCGCGCCCAGTACGGGCAGGCCGCTTCGCAATAGCGGCAGCCGATGCACCAGTCGTAGTCCACGACCGTGATGCCGTCGGTCTCCTGCCAGGTGGCGTGGACCGGGCAGACTTTGACGCAGGGCGGGTTCTTGCACTGCTGGCACTGCACCGGCATGTAGAAGAAACCTTTTTCCGGGACCGATTCCGGGGCGTAGTTGTGCTCGCCCCTTTCAACGTCCAACGAGCCATGCGGCATCTTCAGGACGCGGATGTACTGGATTTCCGGGGTGCGCGACAGGTTGTTTTCCTGCACGCACGCGTGGACGCATTTGCGGCAGCCGATGCAGCGCGTCAGGTTGAGCGCATAGACAAACTCGACCCCGTCCATGGGCTTCAAATCGCGTACGTGGGGCCGGATGCCATACTGCCGTTCCACCTCGTTCTCGATGCGCTTGAGCACCTGCTTCATCTCCTCCGGCGTCAGTTCCTTGTAATATTTCTGCACGAACCGCTCGAGTGACACATAATCATCGAGCTTGCGCAGCGGCGACAGGCTGGCCGCCAGCGCGGCCAGGCCCGAGGCCAGCACCGCCGACGTGCGCAGGAAGCTGCGGCGGTCCATATCCCCGCCGGGTGCGTCTGGCTTCAAAGTGGACTCGGGGAAAGCCATGTCAGGGGACGGTTTCGGCGCGGGCTGATGACTCGGCCAGCTCGTGTAACAGATGCGGCCCCGGCGCCGGGTGCCTTGATGGAAACGGCGGCGCATGGGGGTTGTGGCAGTTGACACAATCCTGCCGTTTGATCGGGCCGCGGCTCCGGTTCCAGTAACCGCTGATCCTCCCGTGCGCCCCAACTTCCCAATCCTCGAAGGTCGGTCCGTGGCAGCTGCCGCACAGCTGCGAACTGTCCGCGAACTTCACCTGGCGCCCATCGCGCGTTTGCAGCAACTCCAGGTTCGTTTCGTTGTGACAGTTGAAACAGTTGTTGTTCCGGCCGTGCTGGCCATGGCCCATCACGATGTCGGAATGTTCCCTCGGGATGAGCAGATTCTGATGCTCGTCGTAGCGCAGCACCGGAGGTTTGTTCTTCTCGTGACACGCATAGCAGTCGAAATCCGACAGGTCCTCCTTCGCCCGGACCAGATCGGCATAGGATCGGCGGGCGGTTGCCGTATCGAGGAACGCGGGATCAACCAAGGGAATCAAACGGAGGGGAGCCGGGCGGCCCCAAAGATCCAGAAGAAAGACCGCCGCCAGCCCGACGAAAAGCACGATCAACCCCCGCAGGACCAGGGTGGCTTTGAGGCGACCATTCATCCTGTCTGGCGTTGCTTGTAACCCGTGGACAGACCTCGTTGGTCATCCTCTGCGGAAGGTTGGTCCATTCGCGTCCCTCCAACAACCGGAGTACGGGGAGATCCTATTTCTTCAAGCCGCGCAGATATTGCACCAACGCCGTGATGTCGTCGTCGGACAAGCCCTCGATCGCCTTCATCCGCATCTTGCCGTCCTTGTCCTTCAGACCCTCCTTCACGGCCTTGAAAGCGTCGGTATCCGTAAACTGGGCCTGCACGGCCGGATCAGCAAAGTCTTTGAGGCCTAATTTCTTTCCCATCTTGGTGTCGCCCTTGCCCTCCGTTCCGTGGCATTTGGCGCAATTGTCTTCCCAGTTTGACTTCGCGTCGGCCGCCCAGGCGGTGATCGCCGAACCAAGGACGCACATGACTGCAACTGACAGGAGTTTTTTCATCGTCGAGATTTCCTTCAGGGGTTGGTGATTGGAACCAGTGACTCTGGCTGGGATCCAGCCGGTTGTGTGGCGGAGATTATCGGCCGCCGCCCGGTGAACGGCTACCGTTATTTTGGCTTAAGCTCCGCATAATTTGGCCGGTGAGCTGCGCGTATTTTGAGCAAGCGGAAGATGGCCGGACCAAGGTCATGAGGCCGGCAGGACGCAGCCGAAGATGGAAGGGCGCTGCGGCGGATTCCGCCGGACACGGCGCCCGGCTCACTTGCCCTGAAGGCCGCCGTTATGGCAGTCGCTGCAGAGCAGGTCGGGATCGAGATCGCCGCCGGGATGCTGGAACTCCATGCCCTGCGGCGCGAGCCTGGCAAGCTCTTCGCCGCGGCCTTGGGCGAGAATGGTGTGGCAGGCGGTGCAATCGCTTGAACGCACCGCCACGTTGCCATCAACGGTGCGGTGTTTGTCGTCGTGACAGCGGAAGCACCCGGGCCAGTCCTTGTGACCGAGGTTGTTGGGGTAGGTCCGCCAGTCGGCTTTCATCGCCGGGAAAAAGTTCTCCTGGTAGATGCGCTGCACGGCGGCGATGGCCGGCGCCACCTCATCGGCCGTCTGGTATTTCTGCCGCAGGACCGCGGCGATTCCTTCGAACGCCTGATCCATGTTCGCATAATCCTTGGTGAGCGCCTGGACGGCCGTCTGCTTGATGTAGGGAAGCTGGGTGCTGATCTTGCCGAGGGCCATGTCGACTTCGACCGCCTGGTTGGCGGTCTGGTAGGCGTGGGCCGGACGGTTGTGACAGTCGATGCAATCCATCACGCGGATGGCGCCGGCCGGCGGTTCACCCGCAAAGTCCTTGGTGCGGTAGATGCGCACCTCCCCGCTGGCGGCCGAGGTGATGCGAATCCACGGGATCGTCTGCCGCTGCGGGTCGGTGGCGTAGTATTCCACCCGGTTGGCCACATTCATGTGCCAGTGGATGCCGCCGAAAAACCCCTCCCCCGGCTGCCCGCCGCCGACGCGCAGCGACAGGCGCACGGTGTAGGGCGTGTTCTTTTTGTCGGAAAGATAGTGCATGTACGTCCGGTCAAGGTTGCCGGTGAATTTTTCCGGCCAATGGCAGCGCTCGCACGTCTCCTGCGCCGGGCGCAGGTTTTTGATGGGGGTCTTGATGGGACGCTCGTACTTGTTGAAGGTGGTGGCGTAAACCTGATAGGCCCCGCTGATCTTCGATTTCACATACCACGAGGCGCCGGAACCAATGTGGCATTCGGCGCAGGAGACGCGGGCGTGGGCCGAATGGTGGTAGGTGGTGAACTCCGGCTTCATGACGCCGTGACAGGTCTCGCCGCAAAACTCCACGGACTCCGTGAAATGGTAGGTCTGGTAGCTGCCGAAGGCCGTCATCAGCAGGAACACCACCGCGCCCGATCCGAAGAGCAGGAGGTAATGGCGGTCGCGCGGCCGCGAGAGATCGATGGCCAGCGCATGGGGTTCGCCGCCCTCGGGCGGCTGCGCGGCCTGGCGGTGTTGCATCCACCACCCGGAAATAATCAGCGCCAGTCCCAGAACCAGGAAGGCGGGGGCGACGATGTAGGTCAGGATGCCGAGGTAGGGGTTGCGATCGCGCGCGAAGGTGTCGATCGCGACCAGAAAGACGAACGCGAACAGACTCCCCAGGGCGATGATCGCCCCGGCCAGGCTCAGCCAGTTCTTGAAGTGCGAGGGTGGCTCCCGGGGCGGGGTGGCGGGCGCGGGGGACATGGCGAAAGTCAATTTAGGTTTCGACGCAATGCGAGTGGAAATCCGTCAAAAAACAGCCCGGCCGGAGAACCGGCCGGGCGGGTTTTGGTGTTGCGGCAAGCCGGTCGCGTGGCAGCGCGTCAACCGGGAATCACTTCTTCATCTTCCGGATGTAGGCGACGAGATCGGTGATCTCGGCATCGGGGAGATCGTCCTTGAAAGCCTTCATCTTCTCCTTGCCGCCTTCGGAGACGCCTTCCTTGATGGCCTTGACCATCTCGTCGTCCTTGAGATTGGTCTGCACCGCAGCATCGGTATAATCCTTCAGTTTGAGTTTCTTGCCGATCTTGGTGCTGCCGGTGCCATCGGCACCGTGGCATTTGGCGCAGTTGTTATCCCAATTATCCGAGGCCGAGGCAGCATAGGCACCGGTGGCAAACGCCAGCGACAGGCCGGCGATGGCTAGCTTGGTCGTGGTTTTCATAATGAAGTTGGGCGGTGAGTTGTTTACAGCGCGTGCTCGATCGAAACGTAGGCCAGCGGGCCCTTGTAGTTGGTCAGGCCACCGGTGGTGTCGTTGTTGCTGTTCGCGTAGCCGATCTTGGCATTGATCACCAGTTTGTCGTTGATCTGATGCTTGATGCCGATGGTGGCCATGTAGTCATGGGCGGAAACGCCGTAGGGCATGGTCAGCGCGGCCAGTGCGGGGTCGCCGTTGTTGGCCCGGTAGTCAGTATACTGCGCCTGCATATCGGTGTGCTTGTCGAGGACGAAGCCCAGCAGGAATGAGGTGGTCACGTAGTTATTCTTCGAGTCTTGGAGGACGCGGTTCGTATCGTACGCGGAGACCGTGCTGGTGGCGACCGTGATGCCCGCGCGCGGATAGATCGTGTTGAGGTTGTTGTACACGACGTTCACGTTCGCCTGCGCATAGACCAGCTTGCTGGGGTTCCAGTCGATGGTCCCGGCGATGATGTCGTTCTTCGCATTGCACGAATCAAAGGCTGGATAGGTGGGTAGGTAACCGGTAACCTGCATCTTGCCGGTCTGGTGGACATAGCGGGCCGTAAATGCAAGCGTCGCCACGGGATTGACGATGCCGGTCAACTTCACCCCCTTGAAGTGGTTGTCGAGAAGGTAGTAATCGCCGAGATTCGGGCCGAAGCCGGCCGACTCGGTCTGGTGGTTCTTCTGGAAGAGTTCGCCCCGCACGGTCAGGAACCTGGACTGGCGCCAGTTGCCCCCGAAGGCATAGTCGCCGTGATCCTCGGAGACGTTATTGTTGGCGAGCGTGCCGCTCTGAGCCGTGAGGGGGTTGTAGTGCGAAGTGTCCTTCTCGGTGCCGCTGAGACTGCGCTGGCTGCCGTTGAAGTACAGCGAGACGTCCTTGATGCCGTTATAACGGACGTCCAGCACCGGGGTGCTCGAGTTCTGGTTGAGCTTGGCCCAGCCGAGGCGCGGCGTGCTAGCCAAAGTGACGGCCGGGGTGCCCGAGGCGGCCACGACCGTGTAGGTGCTGCTGCCGCGGATGTACTCATCCTCGCCCTTGAAGGCCAGCTTGGCAAACAGGTCCTTGGTGACGTTCCAGTCCAAGGCGACATTGCCGGTGAGAACCTTCACCGCGGATCCGCCGGCCAGATTGTAATTGTTGTCAGTGTTAATCAGCTGCACCCCGCTGGCCGTCGGTGTCCAGGTCGTGAGCGGACGGTCGCCAGTGATAGCATTGCGCACCATCTGGTAGGCACCACCGATGCTGAGTTTCAGCGTCTTGCTGAGGGCGACTTCCCCCGTGCCAGTCGCACCACTGGTCTTGGTGGCCATGCCGTCCGTCTGTTGCTGCTGCACCTGGTTGTGCCACTGGGTAGCGGGAAGCGCAGCGATTGCAGCCGCCGTCGGAGTCGGGAAGGGAAGGGTCTCACCCGGGTAAAGCATGACATAGCGCGTGTCGAGATTGGTGGTCTCGTCGTGGAAGACGGTCAGCGCCATCGTGACGTTTTTGATCGTGTGCTTGACCGAGGCCTCAACGTTCTGGTGCCGCTCGCCTACATTAATCCAGCTCGCGACCGATTTGCGGGACGGGGTGACGGCAATGGGCGCCGCATTATAGGGCAGGCCGGTGAAGTCCGTGGTCCCCCAAATGGTGGAGTCCTTCTTGCCGTTGCGCAGTTCGTTGGTGTACTTGACCGAGAAGACCGGCAGGTTCGGGAGCGCCACCGTGGCATCAATCCAGAACTTGGAGCGATCAAGGTTGAGCACCTCGTTGTTGAGCTTCTGCCAGTTGCTGTTCAGCGGGAAGAAGCCGCCCACGCCGTCATAGAATGTGCGGAAGCGCTTATAACCGATTTCCAACTTGCCGACCTCGTTCTTGGTCCAGTTTACCTGGCCGAGGTAATCCTCGGTGCCGGTGAGGGCGTGGCCGTCAATCGTCAGGGTGACATCCTTCGAGGTGTCCTTGGAGTAGTGGAGGTCCTCGATGCCGGCGCCACCGTCCTGCGGCAGCTTGGCGCGGCTCTGGAAGGCTGCACCGTCGCCGGTGATGGAGGCGGCCTGCCCACTTAGCTTGATGTAGCTGTCAAAGTCCGGGAAGGCATCACTCGGGATGGTGGTCTTTTCCGCACCGGCCAACCGCGGGCAGGACAGGGCCACCATGGCACCGGCGACAAGGCCGGCGCTTCGGATGAAATGAAGGGTTTTCGCGTTCATCGCGTGCAAAGGTTGGAGTTAATAGCGGAAGTGGAAGCTTGCATTGGATCCGTGGGGCGCTTCGTGGCAGCCGGCGCTCCAGCACGTGCCCTGCATCAGCCGCGAGTTGTGGTTCTCCGCGGTATGATGGATGGCGTTGGCGTTGATCTGGCCGGTGACGCCCGGATCGGGGGCCTCAAGGTGGCAGCGCAGGCAGAGGTTGGCATCGCGGGCGACCAGCATCTTTTGGTTCACCGTGCCGTGCGGGTTGTGGCAGGAGGTGCAGCCCTCGCGCATGGCGCCATGTTCGTAGACGAACGGTCCCTTCTGCTCCGTGTGACACTTCGTGCAGGTGTCGTTCTGGGACTCAAGGTCGGCCCCGGAGCCCTTGATCGCATTGCCCTCATGCACATTATGGCAGTCTCCGCAGCTCATCTTGCCGTTCAGCACCTGATGGCTGTTGGGCAGGCTGAACTGGCCGCGCTTGTCGAGGTGACATTGGAAGCAGGTCTCGGGAGACTTCTGCGGGTTGACGATCGTGCCCTTGCCGCCGCCAGCCTTCACGTGCAGGCTGCCGGGTCCGTGACAGGCCTCGCAACCGATGTCGCGACCCTTGTCATCCTTCAGCGCCAGGCGGGCGTGGGAGGAGGAGGCGAAATGCGCGGACTTTTCTTCGTGGCATTGCGCGCATTGTTTCGTGCCGACGTACGTGGCGCCGGCGATCTGCGTCGGCGCGACGACGGCGCGCTCGACGGTGACGCAGGAGACCAGGAAGAGTCCCCAAGCCGCCAGGCTCACAAAAATGAGCCAGGACCGGCTGGGTTTTCTGCGTTGAGGATGCATGGCGGGAAAGGTCAGGGGCGAGGACACTGGGGTGGAAGATGGTTCATTCTAATGGGAGAGAAACCCTTATCGGGCCCGGAGAGACTAGGGGATTTGGGAAAACACGACTCCGCATATTTTGACCAAGCTCATGCAAATATTGTGTTTTATGCACAACAAGGCAAAACCCCGGCGGGCCGCCGCCGCCGCGATCAGGCTGGCGGCGGTCCGGCGAAACCATGACACCGCCGCCCTTTTTCTGCTTTCATTTGCCCGGTCGTTTTCGCAGTCTCGGCCCCCTGCCTCGGAGAGGTGACAGAGTGGTCTATCGTACCTGACTCGAAATCAGG
>CAJAKX010000331.1 GCA_903940425.1 uncultured Opitutia bacterium
ATAACAGAAGAGCACCTCGAGGTTGCGGGCGCGGAATCCCTCGAGATACGGGCCGGCCTCGATCGCGTCGCGGTTCGGGCCGACGAGGAAATAAATCTCCTTCTGCCCGTCCTTCAGGCGCGCGACGTAGTCGGCGAAGCTGGTGAGTTCGCCCCTGGCCGTGAGCGACGACTCGTAGCGCAGCAACTTCATCAGGTCCTTCTGGTAGGTCTCGTCGAGCGCGGCGCCCTCCTTGAGGTACACGCCGAAGCGCCGGTAGAACTCCTTGTAACCGTCGGGCCGGTCCTTCGCCTCCTCCTCGAGGGATTTGAGGAAACGGCGCGTGAGCACCCGGCCGAGTTTGGCAATGAGGGCGCGGTCCTGCGGCATTTCACGCGAAATGTTCAGGGGCAGGTCCTCGCTGTCGACCACGCCCTTGAGGAAGCGCAGCCACTCGGGCAGCAGGTCCTTTGGGTGAGGGTCGATGAGGATCTTGCGGCAGTACAGCGCCACCGCCGGCTCCGCGCGGACCAGGCCGAAGCGCTCGGGGTTCTCCTCGGGCACGAAGAGCAGGGCGTTGATGGCCAGCGGGGCGTCGGCGCTGAAATGCAGGCGCAGGCGCGGGGCGTCGAAGGCGTTGGCCTGGAACTTGTAGAATTCGGTGTACTCCTCGTCCTTGATCTCGTTCTTGTTGCGCAGCCAGAGGGCCTGGATGGTGTTGACGCGCTTGCCATTCAGGTTGATCGGGAACTGGACGAACGAGGAGTAGCGCTTGAGGATGCCCTCAATCTTCGAGGCGAGACTGAACTCGCGGCACTCGTCCTTTAATTCGACCACGATCTTGCAGCCGCGGCGCTGGCCCCCGGCCTCCTCGATCGTGTAGCTGCCGGAGCCGTCCGACTCCCACACCTGCCCGGGCTCGGCGGGCCGCCAGGAGTGGGCAAAAACGCGCACGCGCTTGGCCACCATGAAGACGCTGTAGAAACCGACGCCGAACTGGCCGATGAGGCTGGTGCCTTTCGCCTCGGATTCGCTCAGCGCCTTGAGGAACGCCTTCGAGCCGGAGTGGGCGATGGTGCCGAGGTTCTCGATCAGCTCGGCCCGCGTCATGCCCACGCCAAAATCCTGGATCGTGAACGTTTTCGCGGCGTCGTCCGTGGTGAGGTTGATCTCCGGCGGCAGGCGGTCGTCGAAGATCTCCTTCTCGGTGAACTGGAGGTGGCGCAGCTTCTCGAGCGCGTCGGAGGCGTTGGAGACCAGCTCGCGCACGAAGATCTCCTTCTCCGTGTAGAGCGAGTGGATGACGATATCGAGCAGCTGCCGGACCTCGGCCTGGAACTCGAACTGTTGCGGAGTGGACATGCGGGGAGTGAGGGTAAAAGTGAAGGTGAGGGTGAGAAAGGGGACAAACTAGCAAAACGCCGTGGATAAAATCAAGAGGCAGCTGAGTTACTAACCTTTATATGCCTCGTGTGGCCAGTATCTCCATCCGAAAGATAAGCGTGCACGCTGTGTCGTAGAATCATACCGTAAGCCGATGTCATGCGACTCGTGATCGTTGAAAGCCCCTACGCCGGAGACATCGAGGCCAACGTCGCCTACGCGCGTGCCTGCCTCCGCGACGCGCTTGCCCGGGGCGAGGCCCCGTTCGCCTGTCACCTGCTTTACACGCAGCCCGGCGTGCTGCGCGACGAAGTGCCGGCGGAGCGCCAACAGGGCATGGACGCCGGATGGGCTTGGTACCAAGCGGCCGACGCCTGCGTGGTTTACACCGACCGCGGCATCTCGCCCGGGATGGAAGCCGGCATCGCCGTCGCCCGCGCCGCGGGCAAGCCCGTCGAGTATCGGTCTCTCAAATCCAGCAAGAAGGCAGATTCAGCGCGGGCCTGACGTTGGCGGTCGGCGGATCGGCGCCGGACTTTGCGCTTTGCCTCGGCGCCGTTCTCCCGTTTTAACTCCGTACCGTTGAAGATCCTCGACCGCCACATCCTCGGCGAATGGCTGAAAATTCTCGGCCTCGTGCTCACGGCCACGATCGGCCTGCTGCTCATGCAGGAGATGTACGACGATTTCCGCGACCTCCTCGACGCCGGCGCCAAGACGGTCGACATCCTTGTCTACTACGCCGTGCGCATGCCGAGTTTCCTCACGGTGGTGCTTCCACTCGCACTGCTGATCTCGCTGCTTTACAGCCTCGGACAGCTTCATCGGAACAACGAGTTCACCGCCATGCGCGCCGCGGGGCTCAGCCTCTTCCGCCTGACACGGGGCATCTGGGTGATCGGCGTGCTGTGCTGCGGGCTCATGTGGTTGTTCAACTCGCGCGTCGTGCCCTGGTCGGTCGAGGAATCGCGCCGCATCAAGGACAGTCTGGAGTTCCGCCATCAGGCGCGCACCGACGGCATTGAGCACGCCGGCCTCGTCACGAGCGTGTCCTTCGACAACCGGGCGGAAGGACGTCTCTGGTACATCAACCGCTACAACCGTTTTGCCGGCCGCGCCTACGGCGTGACCGTGTCGGTGCTCGACGCGCAACGCCGCGAGACCACGCGCTATCTGGCGCGGGAGGCGGAGTACCGCCCCGCCACCCGCACATGGACGTTTCGCGACGGGTGCGAAGTCAGGTTCGATGTCGAAACGGGCGAAACCGTGCGTCCCATCACCTTTGTCGAACGGACCTTCGCGGATTTCCACGAGGATCCCCAGCTCATGCTGCTGATCGACCGCAATCCGATCGATCTCTCGTTCCGCGAATTGAAGCGCCTCATCGACTACCTGACCATCGAGGGAAATCCGAAGGTCACCAAGTACGCCATGCGCTACTACAGCCTCATTGCCGACACCCTCGGCTGCCTGATTGTCATCGGCATCGCCATACCGTTTGCCGTGTCAGGCGTCCGGGTGAGCCCGGTCGTGGGCGTGTCGAAGTCGATCGGACTTTTCTTCATCTATTACCTGCTCGTCAGCCTGGCGAACATGATCGGCGGGCGCGAGCTGCTCACGCCGCAGATTGCCGTCTGGCTGCCCAACCTTGTCATGGTGGGCGTGGCGGGATGGTTTTTCGCCCGCATGCGATGATGGCGGTACGCCGGGCGCGCGCCTGCCGCCGCGCCGTCGTTCATGTCCGCAGATAGGAGGCGCCGTTGAGGTCGATGATGCAGCCGGTCATCGACTCGGGCGCGTCGAGGGCCAGCCAGACGACGGCGCGGGCGACCTCCTCGGTGGTGGCCACGCGGCCCAGTGGAATATCCCGCACGATTTCGGCGCCCCGGGGGCCCTGCAGATGGCCGGCCGCCATGTCGGTGTCGACCCAGCCGGGAGCGAGCGTGAACACGAAAATACGTTCGGGCGCCAACGCCTTGGCGAGCGACTGGCCGAAGGCGTTGAGGCCCGCCTTGGCGGCGCCGTAGGCGGGGGCGCGGGCTTCGCCGCGAAACGCCCCCCGCGACGAGATGTTCACGATGCGGCCGCCGTTCATGCGCCGCATGCCCTGGGCGGCAAGGAATGACAGGTGGGCCGGCGCGGTGAGATTCGCGGCCACGGTGCGATCCCATCTTTTCTGCCACTCGGCGAAGGTCACCTCTCCCGGGGCGTGCAGCTCGTAAATGCCGGCATTGTTCACCAATACGTCGATGCGGCCAAAGGCGCGCAGCACGCCGGCCACCAGCCCTTCGGGGGCGGTGGGAACGGTCAGGTCCGCGGCGAAAAGCGCGTGCCCGGTGCCGGGCAGCGCCGCCAGGGTCGCCTCCGCCGCGGCGCGGTTTTGATGGAAATGCACCGCCACGCGCGCCTCGCGCGCCGCGAGTTGGCGGGCAATCGTCCGGCCGATGCCGCGGGAGGCGCCGGTGACCAGGGCTACGGGATGAAATGCGGCGGCCATCGGATGAACTCGAGCTGCTCGATGCGGCGCCAGTTGGCGAAAATGATGATCAGCCACACCACAATGCAATTCAGGTAGCTCAGAAACACCGCCGCACTCGCCATGTCCTTGGCGCGTTTGGCCAGCGGATGCTTCTCGGTCGAAATATAGTCGATGGTCCACTCGATGGCGGAGTTGAGCAGTTCGACAATGATGATGAGAAACAGCGCGGCGATCATCAGCGCGGTCGAAACGGCGTTGACCGGCAGGATGATCGCGAACGGCACCAGAATGATGGCGAAGATCAGGTCCTCGCGGAAGGATGGCTCGAACCGGAGAGCGGCGGTAAAGCCCTCGACCGAGTAGCGCAGCGAGCTGAAGAAATTGCGGAAGCTGCGGCGCTTGAGGGACGAGGGTTCGGCAGGAGCGTCCATACTGCCGGCAAACTAGGCGCCCGGCCGGGCTGGAGGAAGCCTGAAGTAAGGCGGGTCATCCCCGCGGCATGCGGCGGATTTTTCCGCGGCCAGGGTCGCCGTCGATCGGTGGGCCGCCATGTCCTGTCCCGGGGAAGGGTTGCGTCCGTTTTGGCGGGACGGCCAGGGCAGGCGGATCTACCCGCCTGAAATCGCCAGGCGTCCGCTGCGAGGGATCGAACGACGCACGCCGATGGCGCCACAGACGAAATCGATGATCTCCTCGCGATAGCCGATGAACTCGAGAACGCGCGAAAGAAAACGGCGTTTCGTGGGGGTGTCGATGTTCATGATTGCCCAGTAATGTGTGCCGGGAATCTGGCGGGCCTGATTGTGCTGGCACTGCTCGACAATCGCCTCGCGGGACAGACCGAGGTAGCGGCGGCCGCTGGGGCCGTTGGTCAGGGAGATAATGAACTCGTTGAAATCCGACGCATGTCTTGTGGCGGTCCAGCCGAGAATCGCCAGGTATTTATCGGCATCAGTGAACTTCGCCCGGAATTCAGTCCCGAGCATGTAGGCGATCAGTGGTTCGCTTGCTCCCAGGTCAGCGGCGGGAAGATTAAACATGGCCGCGAGGACGTCGTTGGGGCTTTGATGAAAGTCGGTGGTCAGTTTTTTCAGCGTGTCATAAACCTCATCACTAACCTCGATGTTTTTCATGAAGACAGGTTGAACCGGTTTAATCTGTTTGCCAAGTCTATTTTACTTCTATTTTATATTCATGCGGTTGCATACGGATTACAACGCACAGTCAATTGCCGCGATCGCGCCGAGTGGGCAGCGCCGTGGCTCCACCCAGATCATATTCGGTGAAGTCATTTAGCACATCCTGATGGCGGCTGTCCTGCTTGTAGATTTGCAGGATGCGCGTGTGCTCATGGTCCGAGGTTGGGAATATCCTCGGTGGCTCACCGGGCAGAAAAATGGCGGTGTAGCTGCCGCGACGGGCGACCATGCGACGGATGACAAGCATGAAACCAGATTGGCCCTCAATGCGGTTCCTGCCAATCCCGGTTGCTTGCGCCTCCGGCAGAGCCATGCTCTTTGCGCATCACAATCCATCTCGCGCGATGAGCCGTGAATTTCCAGACACTCCCAAACGAAACTGGCCGCTGATCTGGGCCGGCATCATGGTCGGGCTGCTGATGGCGGCCACGGCCGCCGGCCTCATCGCCATGTATGTCGGCAATTTCAATCTGCTCGACTGGATGGAGTAGATCGCGGGCGGGCGCGACCGGCATCTCCAGGGTCGCCGGATGATCAGGACCAGTTGTAGTTGAAGCTGATGCTGATTCGTTCTCCGGTCGTCGGGTTGGCGGCGACCTCGTGCCGCAGCCAGCTCTCGAAAAGGATCACCGTGCCGGCCTCAGCCGGGTAGGTGACGTGCGGCCGGTTGGCGGGGTGCGCCTCAGTCCGGCGGGGCGGCGCCGCCATGAAACGGTCGAGGCGCGGATCCTCGAACTTCAGTCCCGCACAGCCGCGCGGCGTGCGCACATAGTAGGTGCCGCTGATGAATGACAGCGGGTGCAGATGCAGACCGTGTGCCGTGCGCTCCGGCATGATATTCACCCAGCAGTCGGTCATGAAGATGTCGCGTCCGCGCAGGTTCATGTCGAGCCGCCGTGTGAACCGCCGCACATGGGCGGTGATCTTTTTCTCCAGGGCGGCAAAGGTCGATGACACCTTGTGCAGCCGGGCCAGTGATGCGTAGCTCGTGAAACCGCCGGGATAGTTTTTCGCCGACCAGCGGCGGCCGGCGGCATCGTGGTCGCGGATAAGGTGACATTCCCCGGCCAGTTCGTCGTTGAGACGGGCAAGACCGGTTTTCTGCAGCGGTTCGCAATAGATGAAAGTGGAGAACCACGCGCGGATGGACATGGCGCAACCGATAGGTCGGGCGCCGCCGGCAGGGAAGCTGAAAAGCGCGGCGGTCCGAATCGCCGCGCCCATCAGACGAGGGTGCGTCTTCCGGTCCGCAGGGCATCCCGGCGGTCACAGGGAGGGATGCAGCGCGAATTCCCGCTTCAGCGTATGCACGGCGCCACCGGGATGCAGCGTGCTCGCATAAAGCTGAAAAGCCTCCACCCGGAATGGTGCGGCCTCGAACTCCCGGTGGCGTTTGAGAAACTGCATCACCGCGCCAGGCGGAACCTCCTCCTTCACCCGGCCGAGCGTGACGTGTGGTTGGAAGAAGCGCACGTCAAGCGCCAGGCCGGTCGCCAGCAGCGCGTCGTCGATCTGCTGGCGGAGCTGGTGGAGCCGCGGATGGCCGTGCCCGACGCCGATCCACAGCACCCGCGCCGTTCCGCGCGGGGGAAAGGAACCGATGCCGGCCACCGGCAGCACGAACGACTCCACGCGAACGCGAGCGAGCGCCGTCTCCAGCGTTTCGCCCAGCGATATATCCACATCACCGAGAAAGCGCAGCGTCAGATGCAGCTGCTCCAGCCGCGTCCAGATAATGCCGCGCACGGGCTCATAAAGCGCGGCGAGCTGCTCGCGCACGGACGCCGGCAGGGCCGTGGCGATGAAGAGGCGTTCAGTGGACATCGCAGTGCGGTCACGAGGACATCCCGTCGTGCAAACTGACACGATAAAAATCGGGCCCGGGGGAGTTTTGCGGCGGCCGGGAGGAAAATAAGGATGTTCTCATCCGGCGCGATCCGGAATCGTGTCTTGAATCCTGCCAGTCGCTGGCGATTTTCCTAACTCCTCCCGTCTGAGGGAGTTTGACCCAGCCGGCAATAATTCCCGGCGGCGCACCTGAAATTCGACGGCAAAATACACCGCATGAGCGGGGAAATTAGCCGCAGCTGCCGGACAATGGAGAATTCAACGCGGGGCGGTGGATGGCTACTTTCCGCGGCCATCATGAAAATCGAGCCGCTCCAGCCTGCGGTGCTTGAAGAGACACGCCGCGTCGCGGCCGAGTTGTTCCCCTGGGAGAATGAGCATCACACCGCGCTGGAGGCCGCGCTTTTCCCGGAGGCGCACGCCGGGTTTTTGTCCGCGCGGCGGCTGGAGTGCGCGCGGTTCTGGACTGCGAGTCTCGATGGCCGGGTGGCCGGCATGGCCGGACTCTATGATTACCGGGGCATGGCGTCGGAGACGTGGCTTTCGTGGTATGGACTTCTGCCGGTGGCGCGCGGCCATGGCCACGGGGCCCGTCTGCTCGACGCGATCATCAAGATAACCCGCGAGGAGGGCCGCGCGGTGCTGCGGTTGTGGACCACGATTGAGGACGAGTATGTGGCCGCCATCAGACTTTACGAAAAACGCGGATTCACGGCGGAGGAGTATCCGGCGCTGCCTGGCGAGACGTGGCGCACGCTGGTCATGTCGCTCGGCCTCAACGGCGCGACGCCCATTCCCTGGCTCTCCCTCGCCAATCGCCCCGAACTCGGCGGACGCATGGTCCCGCCGGCCGCCGCCAGGGTGGCGTGAACCCCGGTTGCCTTCGCGATCGCTCATTTGCCCGGGAGGCGCACCAGGCAGAAGATGCGCGTTGTCCTACCCGGCCGCCGGCGCCAGCGGGGCGCGGACCACAAACGGGGCGAAGACCGCCGACTGCGCGACGGGAAAACGGCCCTGGATGTGGATGCCATCGTCGCGCAGTTCCTGCGCATGGATGTGGCCGACCTCGTACAGGCGGGCGATGACGTCGTAGCGGTCGGGCGGCACGAGCAGCTCGGTGGCGCCGAACTCGCGGGCGATGAGGTTGGTGCAATGCTCGAGCAGCTTGTCGATCCCCGCGCCGGTTTTGGCACTGACATAGAGCGCGCCGGGGGCCAGCAGGCGCACCGACTCGAGCGTGGCGGGATCGGCGATGTCGATCTTGTTGAAAACGGTGAGGATGGTCTTCCGGTCGGCGCCGAGTTCGGCCAGCACGCCGAGGGTGGTGACATGGTGCCGGGCGACGTTGGGATTGGTCACGTCGAGCACGTGGATCAGGAAATCGGCGAAGACCACCTCTTCGAGCGTGGCCTTGAACGCCTCGACGAGGCCGTGCGGCAGGCGGCGGATGAAACCGACGGTGTCGGTGACGAGCACCTTCTGGTTGTTGCCCAGCGCGAGCTGGCGCGTGGTCGGGTCGAGCGTGGCGAAGAGCCGGTCCTCGACGAGCACCCGGGCGCCGGTGAGGCGGTTGAGCAGGCAGGACTTGCCGGCGTTGGTGTAGCCGACGATGGCGCAGGTGGATACGGGCACGCGCAGGCGGCGCTGGCGCTGCACGCCGCGCTGCTGGCGCACCCCGGCGAGGTCGCTGCGCAGGTGGGCGATGCGATCGCGCACGGTGCGCCGGTCCTGTTCGAGCTGCGTCTCGCCCTCGCCGCCGAGGGAGCCGCGGCCGCGCTGGCGCGAGAGGTGCGTCCACGCGCGTTTCAGGCGCGGGAGGAAGTATTCCTGGCGGGCCAGTTCCACCTGCAGCATGGCCTCGCGGGTGTGCGCGTGGTCGGCGAACACCTCGAGGATGACCTCCTGGCGGTCGATGACGGCCAGCTTGGATTCCTCCTCCCAATTGCGCTGCTGGGCGGGCGAGAGCGCCTCGTCAATGACGATGACGTCGGCGCCGGCGGACTTCGCCTGCGCGATCACCTCGCCGACCTTGCCGCGGCCCAGCAGGAAGGTGGACGTGGGTGAACGCAGGTTGACGAGGACGCTGCCGGCGATGGCCAGACCGAGGGTATCGACCAGCTCCCGCAGCTCCGCGAGGAGTTCGGCGCCCTCGCCGGACGGCATGCGCGAAGTCTGCACCCCGATGAGATAGGCGTTGAGGATGCGTTTGTTCTTGTCGAAGAGCTCGGCCATCGGAAGAAAAGGGTGCGTTTCTATTCTCGCGAAGGCGAGAGTCAAACCGACCGGACGGCTGTACTGACCGGTGTGGTGCTGCTCCGGCACGGCCTCTGCTTCCGGTGCCCGCGGCCGGCGATACCCCGGAGTCGACCGCCGGCCAAATCCTTGCAAGGCGGGCTGGCGGCGTTCTCGAACTCCCACCTTTCCGTCAGCGCACGGGCAGGAACCGCTCGCAGAAGGGGGAGGGTACGCTCACGGGCTGGCCGGTCGGGGTCAGCCGGCCGGTGGTTGCGTCGACCCGGAAGACCACCGCGTTGTCACTGCCGTGGTTGGTGCAGAGGATCCATCGCCCCGTTGGATCGAAGGTGAAATTGCGCGGGATTTTACCCCGCGTGGATACGTACTCGAGGGGAGCGAGGCGCCCGGTGGTTGAATCGATGGCGAAGACGGCGAGGCTGTCGTGTCCGCGATTGGAGCCGTAGAGGAACCGTCCGTTGGGATGCACCTTGATCTCCGCGCAAGTGCTGGCGCCCTTGAAGTCCGCCGGCAGCGTGGAGATGGTTTGAAACTCCGTCAGCGCTCCGTGGTCGGAATCCCAGTTGAAGGCGGTGACGGTGCAGCCCATTTCGTTGATCAAGTAAACCCAGCGGCCGTTGGGGTGAAACTTGACGTGCCGCGGGCCCGAGCCGGGCCTGACGGTGGCGAAAGGCGGATCGTTGGGCCGGAGCGAGCCGTTCTTTTCATCGAAGCGGTAGATAAACAGCCGGTCGAGGCCGAGGTCGGCGACGAGGGCGAAGCGGTTGGTCGGGTCGACAATGATGGAGTGGGCATAGGCATGCGTCTGTCGCTTCGGGTCCACACTGCTGCCGGTGTGCTGCGCAAAGGCCGTGCGCCCGCCGATGCGACCGTCGGACTGGAGGGCAAAAACGGCGATGTTGCCGCCTTCGTAATTGGCGACGAGCACGAAGCGGCCGGTCTGATCAAGGCAGACGTAGCTCGCATCGCCGCCGCCGGACGGTTCCTTGTTGAGCAGGGTGAGCTGCCCGGTCGCGCGGTCGATCTCGTAAGCGCTGACTCCTCCCGGGGAGCCGGAGTTGCAAGTGTAGAGATGGCGGCCATCGGGATGAATCACGAAGTACGCCGGCTCCACCGCTTCGGTAAGAAACCGCGGTTGGGTGAGCGCGCCGGTGTCGGTGTCAAAGTGGGCGACGGAGAAACCGATGCCGGGACCGCGGGAGTGGGTTCCGAAATACACGTACACGTCGGCGGCGGGCAGCGGTACCGCGAAAGCGGCGGCGGCGAGGAGAAGGGCAAGGCGGAGGAGGGACTTGGGCATAAGAGGGAAAACGTTAAACTCAACTGAAGGACCACAGTAATATAATTGCTGATGTGTGTGAGTGCAACGCCGGCCTTGCAGGAGGCCGGCGTCTGCCTTGGCGGCTATTCCGCCCGCAGGGCGACCACTGGATCGATGCGGCCGGCACGGCGTGCCGGCAGATAGCAGGCGGCGAGACCGACCACGCACAGCAACACGGTGATGCCCGCCTCCAACGCGACGCCCGGCAACTGCAGCCCGGGCATCGTTTGCTGGTAAATCTTGCTGACGCCATACGCGCCCGCGAGCCCGACGATCACCCCGCCCAGCAGCAGCCGGCCGCTCTGCGCGAGGATCATCCGGACGACGGCGCCGTAATCCGCGCCCAGCGCGATCCGGATGCCGATTTCCCGGTGACGCTGCACCGTCAGCTGCGTGATGACACCGTAAAGCCCGATCAGTGCGATCAGCAGCCCGATAAAGGCGAACGAGCCGAGCGAGATAATCATCAGGTCGTTGCCTGCCAGTATCGCCTTGAACGTCTGATCGACGCCCCCGGCCTGCTGCACCATGACATCGGGATCGATCTCGCCGACGGCCTTGCGGATAGGCTTGAGCAGGGTATCGGGCGGCAGCGTGCTTTTCAGGATAAAACAATAATAGCTACTCGGCGCATGTTCGAGCGCCCGGTATATTTGCAGACGGGAAGGCGGATTGCTGAAACCCGCGGTCATGTGGACATCTCCAACGACGCCGATGACCTCGTTCCACACATCCTTGTCCACAAAACGCACGCGTTTGCCGAGCGAGCTCTGGCCGGGCCAATACTGCCGTGCCATTGTTTCATTGATGACGATGACCGCCGGATCGCCCGCCCTGACGCTGGCGGGGAAATTTCGCCCGGCCTTGAGCGGTATCTTCAGGATGGGAAAATACCCCGCTTCGACCGCGCTGGTCAGGACCAGGGGCTCCTGGCCGGGGGGGACCGGGGCGGCTCCCTCCACGATGATATTGTTCCGGCCAGGGTAGCCATAGAGGGGCACTTCGGAGGTGATCGCCACCTGCGTGACCCCGGGGATCTGGCTGAGTTTCTCGTGCAGGTTGCGGACAAAATCCAGTTTCCTTGGGTCCTCCTTGTAAGGGGCGTAAGGCAGGACGGCGACCCCGGCCACCAGGTCGGCCGTCTGCCACCCGAGGTCGCGCTTCAAGGACTTCTTTACGGCGACGCCAAAAGACAGCGCCGCGCTGACCAGCACCAGCGCGAAAGCCAGCTGGCCCATGATCAGGACGTATTTGAGCCGCTGCTGCAGGCGGCCTGACGTGCTGCCACGCGAGCTTTCCTTCAGCGCGTCGCTGGTCGCGACCCGCGAGGCCAGCCACGCCGGGGTGAGGCCAAAGGTCAGCCCGGTCAGCAGGGCGGCGAGGCAGGCAAACAGGATGACACGGCCGTCGATCGGTATCTTGAAACTGCCGGTGAAATAATGGCTGATCAGATGGTTGGCCCAATACGCCAGCAGGACGCCCAGGATCCCGCCCCCGAGCGACAGCAGCAGGCTCTCGACCAGCAGCGGCCCCATCAGGGCGAGCCGGCTCGCGCCGAGCGCTGAACGCACCGCGAACTCGTGGCTGCGACTGAAGGCCCGCGCGAGCTGGACGCTGGCCAGATTGGCGCAGGCGATGAGCAGCACTGACACGGCCAGCCCGGTGATCAGCCAGTAGAGTTTCCGGCTGTTGCCGTCGAGGAAGGAGGAACCGAGGTCGGTGGCCCGGAGATTATCAACCGCGTTTTCGGCGGGATGATCCTTGGCGAGGCGGGCGGCGAGCGTGGTGAGTTCCGGCTGCGCGGCCCGCAGGCTGACGCCGGGCTTCAGCCGCCCGATCATGTCGTACCACTTCTGGTTTCGCAGCGTCGGGAAGGTGGGCCAGATCGTCAGCGGGCGCACGAAAGCCGAGCCGAACCAGATCAGCGTGGTGTCGAAACTGGGCGGCAGGACGCCGATCACGGTCAGGTTGTCAACGCCCACGCGCAGCGTGCGGCCGATGACCTTGGGGTCGCCGGCGAACCGCCTCATCCAATACGAGTTCGTGAGAATAATGACGTCGCCCTTGCCGGGTTGGTCTTGGTCCGCCATGAAGCCGCGCCCGAGGAAGGGCTGCACGCCGAGGGTCGGCAAAAAGTTGGCGGTGACGTTAATGCCATAGACCTGTTCCGGCGGCTGGCCCGGCTCGGTGAGGTTGGCGGTCTGGTAGTAAAACGCCGCGATACTGGAAAACGAGGTGGCAGCTGCCTTGATATCGAGGAAGTTGCCCGGGGAGTGCTGCATCATCTGGGAATCCGGCGACGTGCGGAAGATGCGCACGAGCTGATCGCTGTCCGGGAAAGGCATTGCGCGCAGCAGCACGCTGTTCGTGATGCTGAACGTCGAGGTGCTCATGGCGATCCCGAGGGCCAGCATGACGATGGAGATAAGCGTGAAGCCCGGCGATTTCGCCAGCTGGCGCAAGGCGTATTTCAGGGTGAAGCGCATCAAGGGGGAGGGTGAGTCCGGTGGGGAGAGGGCACCTTCAACGGGCGGGTCTGCCGCGAATGTTCGGGGAGAATGGGATGCGGGGAAAGGGAAAAAGTTCCTCGCGCCGTGCCATGACGTATGTCGGCCCAAGCCGTCGGCGGCGCGGCGCGGAAACCCGGGCCGCCGGGATTTATCTGCTGGAGTCGGAATCCGCGGCCGGCTGATCATGGGGCTTCCCTCGGGGCGCGCGTGGTGTTGTGCTCCCGCCGGAACATCCACGCTCATGAAGCTTCATCGCATTCCGCCTTCCGTCGTCGTTGCGGCCGCGCTGCTCGCCATCGTGCTGCGCGCCGACGTCAGCCTGCCCCGGATTCTCGGTGACAACATGGTGCTGCAGCGCGACGGCCCCGTGCCGGTCTGGGGCCGCGCGGCGCCCGGCGAGGAGGTCACCGTGCGCTTTGCCGGCCGGGAGGAACACGCGACGGCCGACGCCGCGGGCCGCTGGCAGATCATGTTTGATGCGCTGCCCGCCTCCGCCACTCCGCGGGCGATGATCGTGTCGGCCGGCAATGTCCTCCGGCTTGAAAACATTCTCGTCGGCGAGGTGTGGCTGTGCTCCGGCCAGTCGAACATGGAATACGCGGTGGGCGTGGCCAAGAAGTGGGCGCCGCCGGCGGCGGAGACCGATCCGGAGCTGGCGCAGGAACTCACGACCACTCCGCTCCCGACCTTGCGTTTGTTTCGCGTCGAGAAGGAGCTGAAGCCGCCCGAGGTGGTGTCCTCGGGCTGGCACGAGGCGGCCGACGGCGCGCGCAACGAGTTTTCCGCCGTGGGTTATTATTTTGGCCGCCGGCTGCAGCGCGAACTCGGCGTGCCCGTCGGCCTGATCCAGTCGGCCTGGGGCGGCAGCCGCATCGAGGAATGGACGCCGGCGGAGGCTTACGCGAAGCTGGCGGCGGTTTTCACCGGGGAGGCCGCGGCGTCGTTCGAGAAGGATCCCGCCTGGATCGGCCGCAACTACGCGGCCATGGTGCAGCCGCTGGCGCCTTTCGCGCTGCATGGCGTCATCTGGTATCAGGGCGAGTCCAACCTCATCGCCTACAACGACGGGCTGCGTTACGCCGACAAGCTGCGGACGCTGATCGACGCCTGGCGCGCCGCGTGGCGCCAGCCGGCGCTGCCGTTCTACTCCGTGCAGATCGCGCCGTACCTTTATACCGGGCGCAAGGATCCGCTGCCGCACTCCGCGGACGAACTGCCGAAATTGTGGGAGGCGCAGGCCGCCGCACTGCGCATCCCGCACACCGGCCTGGTGCCGACGACGGACCTCGTGGATGACGTCAGCAACATTCATCCCGCTCACAAGCGCGAGGTGGGAGAGCGGCTCGCCGCGCTGGCGCTCTCCGAGGCCTGCGGCCGCCCGGGGCCCGGGTGGGAAGGGCCGGCGTTTGCGAAGCTGGAAATCTCGGACGCGAAGGTTGTCGTTCATTTCAACAACGCCGGCGGCGGTCTGGCCTCGCGCGACGGGAAGCCGCTGATGGATTTCGAGATCGCCGGCGCCGACGGCGTTTTCATGCCGGCCGGGGCGGTCATCCGCGGCGACACGGTTGTGGTCTCGAGTCCGCAGGTGACAGCGCCGGCCGCGGTGCGTTTCGGCTGGAGCGAGACCGCCCGGCCCAACCTGATGAATCACGCGGGCCTGCCGGCGTATCCTTTCCGCAGCAACGGACGGGTCTGGCGGTACCAACCCTGACCTGCTGCGCGCCGGGGAATTTGTCACGTAATACGTGACCATTGGGGAATGTCTCCCGCCGGAGCAGAAATCGGTTTGTAACGTAATACGTTACAAACTGGAGGCTGGGTCGCTGCCAAACCTGGCGTTCACCGGCGGAGTGCCGTTGTGATGTTGGTCACGCCACCCGCGACAAACCGGTGATCGCGGCGACAGGAGCGAAAACGCACTTGTAACGTATTACGTTACAAACGCCGGGAGGCAGTGGTCACGTCTGGCGCGCGCCGGCGGCGGAGACGCGGCGTTTTTTTGCGATTACGACCTCACGATGCGGATCCCGGGCCGTCCGGGCCGCGGTTTCACGCCCCGATGCAGGATCATGGAAAAATCTTGGTGCCGGCCCGCCCCGGGTGTAATGGTGGCTGATCAGTCCGGCCTTTGAGCGAATCCGGACGCCGACTGCTTACGAAGAGAGCACATCCCAGCATAATGAGAGCACGTTCCGCCTTGCTCCTCGCGGTCCTCGCCTTTGCCGTCCTTGCTCCCGCCCCGGACGCGTTGCGGGCTGCGCCCGCGGAAGCCGTCCCGGCCGGGGCGGCCACCGGCTACGGTGTCGACTTCTGGCGCGAGTCGGAGGGATTGCCCCAATTGCGGATCCGGAGGATTGTCCAGACCGGGGACGGCTATCTCTGGCTGGGCACGGACGGCGGTCTGGCGCGGTTCGACGGTGTCAACTTCACGCTGTTCAACGTCCAGACGGGGAGCCTCAGGGACAGCGAAGTCTGGGCGCTCAAGGAAACACGCGACGGCGGACTCTGGATCGGCACGCTGGGCGGCGGGGCCACACGCTTCAGCCAGGGCACCTTCACGACCTATACCAAGGCGGACGGCCTGCTGGACGACGTCATCCGGCAGATCGACGAGGATGCCGACGGCAGCATCTGGTTTGCCACGACGAGCGGCGTGAATCACTTCGCGCAGGGCGTCTTCACCTCCTACACCACGAAACAGGGTCTGGCCAGCGACGTGGTGCTACGCATCGTCGCCGGCACGCCGGCGGGGGTCTTTGTCCTGGCGGGCAACCGGCTGCAGCGCTGGACTGGCGACCGGTTTGTGACGGACGACCGTCTGGCGCGCCCGGAGGACGGCCGGATTTCGAACCTGGCGGCCGGCAGGGACGGCTCGCTCTGGATCGTTTTCGAAGGCGGCCTGGTAAAACGGCTGAAAGACGATGTCATTTCCACCTATCCGCTGGCGGGCGGGCTCACCGCCCGCAACGGCAACCTTTACGAAGACGCCGACGGAAACGTCTGGCTGGGTTCGCAGGGCGGGCTGCTCCGGCTGAGCGGGGGGCAATTTGGGCTGGTCCTTTCGAAGAGCGAAAACGCGCGCCTGGGCACGGTCCTCAGCCTGTGCGGCGACGAGGAAGGCAACCTGTGGCTGGGCCTGGAGATCAACGGTCTGGCGCGGCTGCGCCGGACGCAGTTCATGACTTTGGCGGCGGAGGAGGGTTTGCCGACCGACAGCACCCGCTCAGTTTTTCAGGACCGCACGGGCACGATCTGGATCGGCACCGCTTTCGGATTTGCCGGATGGAGCGGCGGCCAGGTCAGGAGCTATCGCGAGCTGGATGGCAGGCCGCTGCCGACGGTGACGTCGTTTGCCGAGAGCTCCGACGGAACCCTGTGGGTGGGCGCCGGTGGAAGTCTGCTCAAGTTGCGGGACGGGCAGCTGACCCGGGATCCGGCCTGGCGAGGGGTCTTCGACATCAAGGCGATCTATCGCGACCGGCTGGGCCGGATGTGGATCGGGACGGACGGGGACGGGCTGTTCGAGTATGACGGTGACAAATGGACGGTTCTCCGGACGCAGGACGGGCTGGCAAGCAATCAGATCCGCGGAGTGCATTACGATCGCCAGGGCGTGCTGTGGGTGGCGACGATGGGCAGCGGCATCAGCCGGTATGCCGACGGGAAGTTCACCACGTACACGGTCAAGGATGGCCTGAGCAGCAACCGGGTGCTGGCCTTGCTCGAAGACGATGAGGGAACCCTCTGGTTTGCGACGCGCTCCGGCCTGAGCCGGTATCGCGACGGGAAATTCCTGAGCTACGGTGCCCGGGAGGGGCTGTTCTCGAGTTTCATCAGCGGACTGCTCGACGATGGCCGGGGCAATCTCTGGTTCAGCTGCAGCCAGGGCATCTTCCGGGTGAGCAAGGCCGACTTCGCCGCGCAGGCCGCGGGGGAAATCAAGACGGTGCGCTCCGTCACTTATGGGATCGCCGACGGCATGAACACCACCGCCTTCGGCGCGGGGCTGCAGCCCAACGCTTGGCGGACAACCGACGGGCGGCTCCTGTTCTGTTCCTTGAAGGGGCTGGTGGTGATTGATCCCGGCCATCTGTTCTCCAACGCCTATGTGCCGCCCGTGCACATCGAGTCGGTGTCGGTCGACAGGCGGCCGCTGCCGGCCGGGTCCCGGGCCGTGCTGCCGGCGGGGCAGGGCGAGGTCGAGATCCACTACACGGCGCTCAGCTACCGGGCTCCCGCCAAGGTCGCGTTCAAATACCGGCTGGAGGGATTCGATCCTGACTGGATCGATGCCGGCGCCCGGCGGTTCGCCTACTACGCCAATCTCCCGCCGGGGAATTACCGGTTCCGGGTGATTGCGTGCAACAACGACGGCGTCTGGAACGAAACGGGGGACTCCTTCTCCTTTCTCCTCAAACCGTATTTCCACCAGACGGTCTGGTTCTACGTGCTCTGCGTGCTGGCGGTGATCTTGCTTGTCGGGCTCGTCTACGAACTCCGGCTCAATCAGCTGAAAGCCCGCGAGCGAACCCTGCAGCGGAGGGTCGCCGAAGAAGTGGCGAAGGTCAAAGTGCTGAGCGGACTGCTGCCGATCTGCGCCAGCTGCAAAAAGGTGCGCGATGACAAGGGCTACTGGAACCAGCTCGAAACCTACCTCAAGGAGCATTCGAACACGGAAATCACCCACGGCATCTGCCCGGAGTGCATGAAAAAGCTCTATCCGGAGTACGCCGATGCGGTGCTAAGGGAAACGAGCGCGCTGGAGGATCGCCGTGGTCAGGATCCGGACGGGCCGGCCGCCTGAGGTTCCCGACGGCCATGGTGGCAAGGCCGGGTGACGGTGGAGCCCGCACTCTGTGGCTCGCCGACCTGTCCGCCATAGCTTCAGCGACGGCGGAAGCCATGGCGAAGGCGGTTGTGCGGGCTTGGATCTTCGCCACAGAGTCCACGGAGGACTCACCGAGGACACGGAGCCAAGGCACCGCCCGGTGAACCGGGGTGGTTATTTCTTGGGGCGCTTTTGCAGCGCTTCGGCATCGACCAGATCACGAGGTAGCGGACCTCACGTCCGCTTAGTCGTTTCGAAAAAACCGCGCAGCGTCATTGCTGCATAGGCATCAGGGTTGAACGAGCGGCGTAAAAACTCGACGGCGGCGATCCGCCGCTCCGGTGGCTGCGAAAGCCAGTAATCCACCTGACTGTCCTCGTCATGCAGCCGGCCAACCGAGAAGGCGGAGCGGTCGAGGGTGAAGGACATTGGCTTCGTCTCTGGCATGACAGCAGGGTAGGCGAATGGCTGGTGAGCGGCAAGGTCTGTTTCCGGGAAGCGGTGAAGTTTTACCCACGAAACGCACGAAGATCTTTGACCGCGGATGGTTTGTTTTCATCCACGCCGTAGCCGGCACGATGCAGTTGAACGACAGACTCACTCGCGACGTCCGTCACCGTTCGGTTGTAGGGCCGGACCTTGGTCCGCGCCGCTGCTTGCGAGTGAACGGCACGCGCCAAGGCGCGGCCCTACAGATTCAACTGCATGGATCCGGCTTCGAGACTCCGTGCCACGCTCCGTCCCGGTTGCGGAAATCCTCGTCACTGAGGCCACGGAGGGCTCACCGGGGACAACTTACCCGGCAGGAGGCTGCAAACTTGAGGTTCCAAATTGGAACCTCAAGTTCGGGCTATGGTGGCCGCCGATACCGGCCGTATGCTTTCTCCCCTTGGCGCTTACCCCTTACCGCTCGGCGCTTATGGCCCGGCGGATCCGCGCCAGCAGCCGGCGCTCATTCTTTTTCGTCAGTTCATGTTCCCAAATCCGGAGCACGCGCCATCCTTGCCACCGCAACGTGCGACCTGCCGACCGGTTCCTTCCTTTGTTGATAGAACCACCCATTGCCAACAGCCGTCGGATCGACTAAGAACGATACCGTGTCGAACGCCATCTTCACGACCAAGCCTGATCCGGAATACGACGATACGCCGGAGGTGAAGTATCATTTTCCGAAGAATTACCTGAAGAGAGCCGAGCAGACGGTTGGTGACTGGATCATTTATTACGAGCCACGAAGAACGGATAGCTCGGAATCCAGCAGGGGTGGCCGTCAGGCTTACTTTGCGATGGCGCGTGTTGCTCGCATCGAACCCGATCCGTCGAGGCCGGACCATTATTACGCTTACATGGCCGACTACATTGAATTCGCCGAACCGGTTCACTTCAAAGTTCGAGGTCAGTTGTTGGAGTCGGCTTTGCGGAATCCCGATGGATCCACCAATCCCGGTGCCTTCATCAATGCCGTTAGGCTGTTGCCGCGCGAAGAGTTCGAGATGATCTGTCGACTCGGAATGGCACCCGCTATAACCGAAGCAAGGCAGGATAGTACGGCATTCGTTCAGGAGTTGGCTGTCGCGGAAACGCAGGACGATTACGCGGGACCACGCCAGACCATCACAAGTTCACGCCTTGTACGTGACGCTGCTTTCAGCCGTGTGGTGCGAAACGCTTATGATCGGACATGCGCCATGACCGGCTTGAAACTCATCAACGGCGGAGGGCGCTGTGAAATAGAAGCGGCACATATCAGGCCGGTCGAAGAGAATGGCCCGGATTCGCCTCGCAACGGCATCGCTCTTTCACGAACCGTTCACTGGATGTTCGACCGCGGCATACTTTCGATTGCCGACAACGGGCAGATACTCATGGCCAAAAAGCTTGTGCCAGATCCTGTGAGACGGCTGCTCAATTCCGACGGTAGAATTATTTTACCACGGGACGTAACCTTTGCACCGCATCGGGTGTTCTTGCGCTACCACCGGGAAATAAGATTCAAAGGCTAATCAGCCAGCCTCGGTTGGCTACCATTACGGCACAATGTCGCTCCTGATGTCCTTTGGCCAGGCGGCCGCCGCAACGACCTTAGCGTAGTCCGCTATGCGAGGCGTAGTGGGATTTAATCGCAAGCACAGCGGAGCGTTTATGTTTGGAGAAGATGCCAGCCATGCGGATGTCACATAAAAAGGGTCAACAACAATGGGTTTATCCGCCTGCCAGAAATGAACCAAATTGAGCGAGAATCTTTCGAAAGATGCGGGTCTGGACGCCCTGGCCAAGAATCTCGATTGCCGTGGCATAGTGGGCACAGTCGATTGCGCACCCCATGATGCGCTCGGCTTCATGTTTGCGCAACAGACGAGGCCCATAGGCTGTTTCAACAAACGGGCCGATGTTGATTTTGTGATATGACCGGACGAG
>CAJAKX010000332.1 GCA_903940425.1 uncultured Opitutia bacterium
CCCTCGTGCACGGCGACTCCAAGTTCACCACGGCGGCGATCCCGCGCCTCGGCCTTCCCCGGCGCTGGATGTCCGACGGGCCGCACGGCGTGCGCGAGGACGTCAATGCGAACAGCTGGTATCCCGCCGGGCGCACGGATGACTTCGCGACCTGCCTCCCGGTGGGGATCGCCTTGGCCGCCACGTGGAATCCCGAGGCGGCGCAGGCCTACGGTGATGTGATCGGCGAGGAGGCCCGCAAGCGCGGCAAGGACATCATGCTCGGGCCGGGCGTGAACCTCATGCGCACACCCTTGAACGGCCGGAATGCCGAATATCTGGGCGAGGACCCCTGGCTCGCCTCGCGTCTCGTCGTGGCCTACATCCGCGCCGTGCAGGCGCACGACGTGGCCTCCTGCGTGAAGCATTTCGCGGCCAACAACCAGGAGACAAAACGCAACTCGATCAACGTCGAGATGGACGAACGCACGCTGCGCGAGATCTACCTGCCGGTGTTCGAAGCCGCCGTGAAGGAGGCGCATGTGTGGGCGGTCATGGGCGCCTACAACAAGTTTCGCGGCCAGTTCTGCTGCGAGAATGATTACCTCCTCAACCGCGTCCTGAAGCAGGAGTGGGGCTTTCCCGGGCTGGTCATGTCCGATTGGGGGGGCACTCACGACACCGGCGAGGCGGTGGCCAACGGCCTCGACCTCGAGATGGGCACCAACCGGCCGTACAACCAATTCTATCTCGCGGACGCGTTTCGCGAGGGCCTGCAGAAGGGCGCCTACCCGATGGCGGCGCTCGATGACAAGGTCCGGCGCAATTTGCGCGTCATGATCGCCACCCATGTGCTCGATGGCCGGCCGGAGGGTTCGATCAACACCAAGGCGCACCAGGCCGCGGCCCGCCGCGTGGCCGAGGAGGCCATGGTCCTGCTCAAGAATGACGGCCCAACCCTGCCGCTCGACCCCGCCAAGCTCACCTCGATCGCGGTGATCGGCGACGATGCCGTGCGGTCGCAGGCTTACGGGGGTGACAGCGCCCGCATCAAGGCCTTCTACGAAATCAGCCCGCTCGACGGCATCCTGCGCCGGGTGGGCGCCAGTGTGAACGTCACATTTTCCGAGGGCTACGCGAAGGACGGTGATGCCGCCGCCCTCGCGGCGCGCGCGGTCCAGGCGGCAAAAGCCGCGGACGTGGCCATCGTGATCGCGGGTCTCACGCGCCAGCGACCCTTCGATTGCGAGGGCGCGGATCGCAAGGATCTGAGTCTGCCTTACGGTCAGGACGAGCTGATCCGGCAGGTGGTGCACGCGAATCCGCGGACGATCGTGGTCCTGGTCTCGGGTGGCCCGGTGGAGATGGACGCGTGGCTGGATCGGGTGCCGGCGGTCGTGCAGGCGTGGTACGGCGGCATGGAGGGCGGCAACGCACTCGCCCGCCTTCTCTTTGGCGACGTGAATCCCTCGGGCAAGCTGCCCTGCACGTTTCCGGGGCGGATCGAGGACACCCCGGCGTACGCCGGCGGTGCGCGCGCCTATCCGGGAGAAAGCGGCACCGAACGCTACGACGAGGGCCTGCTCGTCGGCTACCGCTGGTATGACACCAAAGCCATCGAGCCGCGCTTCCCCTTCGGCTTCGGCCTTTCCTACACCACCTTCGCCTACTCGAACCTCAAGCTCGTCGCCGGCGCGGATCCGAAAGACCCGGTCCTGACGGTGCAGTTCGACCTCGCCAACACCGGCGCGCGCGAAGGCGCCGAGGTGGCGCAGGTGTACGTGCACCAGACCAGCCCCAGTCTGCCGCGGCCCTTCAAGGAGCTGAAAGGCTTCCGGAAAGTGTTCCTCCAGCCGGGCGAGAAGCAGACCGTCACCCTCCCGCTCGAGCGCAGCGCCTTCGCCTTCTATGATCCGGCGAAGGGCGGCTGGCGCGCGGAGAAGGACGTTTTCCGCATCCTCGTCGGCAGCTCCTCCCGCGACCTCCGGCTGCAGGGCGACTTCCCGTTGCCCGAGGCCTGGCTGGCGCCGAAATGACCGGGGGCGCGCGGGGAGCGGCGGGCGAACTTACAGGCGGGTGAAATCGACGACCTCGATCGGCTGGCCCGGCTTTTCTTCGGTGATGACCTCGAACGAACTGGTGGTGCGGCTGAAGCTTCCGCCCCTGCTGTCGTAAAACTCCAGGTAGGCCTTACCCTTGGTCCGATAGCGGCCCAGCCATCCCGTGATCGCCTCGGGCTGGAACGTCTCGATATCCAGGGCCGTCACGCTGATCGCATCGGAACCGGCCTTGAATTCATACTGGTAGTATCTTCGCGCCCGGGTCAGTGCCGCCTTCTTATGGCTGGCGAGCTGTTGGTCGGCGACGGTGGCGCCGGAGGGTTCGTCCACCTGAGCCGCGGGGGCGGACGCCGGTTTTTCTTGGACCGCGCTCGGGACAAACGGCTGGGGCGTGACGAGATTGGTGGTGGAGCCGGCGGCGGGGACACCTGCCTTCAGCCGGGCGGCAAAGGGCGGCGGAATAAGGCTCGCCGGAACAAGCATGGCTTTGCCGTCCGCCACCAGCAGCAGCTTGTCGGTGGCGGCATCGTAGGATTTGATGACCACGTTCGTAAGGGTCCGGCCATCCGTGAGGTCCAGTCGGGTGAACTGCAGGGGCACCTCAGCCGCCCAGGCAACCGCACCGGCGGCCAGGAATAGCAGTACGATTGGCATCCGGAATCGTTGGAGGGCGCTCATGGTTTGGCTATTCAGGTCGTTTTCGATCTCGCGGGACTGTTCGGGGCGGATTTGAGAATGGCGATCATGTCGGCGGCGGGGAATTCCGGCAATCAAGAATCTAGGTGTGTCCTGTGCCCCTGAAACAACCAGCTCTAGCGGATCAGACGATCAACCGGCTGAATGGCTCTTCCCGCCGATGGTTTCAAGGCTTCGCGCACCGACCGCTTCCGCCGCTCTCTCCGATCACAATTGTTTAAACCAGACCCTTTCCGACTGCATCTTTCCGACTGCATCCTCGGTAAAGGAAGGGGGACTTCAGTTCTTCCCGGTTTTCTTCCCGGCCTTGCTCTCGAAGAATTCGCGCAACACCTCCATGCGGTTGCGCAGGCGGTCGTCCTGCTCAATCTCCTCGACACTCCGCTGGGCCTCATTCTTGGCCATGAGTTCGCGGATTTTCTTGAGGGCCAGGTACTGGAGTTGCCGCACCCGCTCCCGGGTGACTTTGAATTTCTTGCCGACTTCCTCGAGAGTCTGCTCGTCGTGGCCGTCGAGTCCGTAGCGCATGCGCAGGATGTCGGCTTCGCGGTTGTCGAGCGAGTCGATCATGGTGTTGAGGTCGGACTTGAGGTTGCGCTCCTGAAGGTTTTCGAAGGGGCTGATGGCGTTCTCGTCGCGCACAATCTCGCCGAAGGTGGCGGAATCGCCCTCCTCGCCGATGGGCGCGTCGAGCGAGGTCGGGCGGATGCTGACGGACTTGAGGTGTGCCACCTTGTTGACGGGGATGTTGAGCTCCATCGCCACCTCCTCGTCGGTCGGCTCGCGCCCGAACTCCTCGGAGAGCTTCATGGCGGCCCGGCGCATCTTGGAGATCTTGTCCACGAGGTGGACCGGCAGGCGGATGGTCTTCGACTGGTTGGCCAGCGCGCGCTTGATGGATTGCTTGATCCACCACGCGGCATAGGTGCTGAGCTTTCCGCCTTTGCGCGGGTCGAAACGCACGACGGCCTTGATGAGCCCGATGTTGCCTTCGCTGATCAGGTCGAGCAGGGGCAGGCCAAAATCCTTGTAGTCAAGCGCGATTTTGACGACCAGGCGCAGGTTGGCCTTGATCATGTGATCGCGCGCCGCCTGGTCGCCCCGGCGGATGCGGCGGGCCAAGGTCACCTCCTCGGCGATGGTGAGGAGCGGCGTTTTGGCAATTTCCTGGAGATAGAGCTGCAGGCCGCTGCGCTCCAAGGGATAGGGTTCGGGCTCGACGGCCCTCGGCTCCGGTTTGTCGAGAAAGGATGGCGGAGTGTCGAGCGAAGGCGGTGTGGGATGGGAAAAGTCAGGCATGGTGAATGGATGGACTGGCCAAGCAGAGGCGCCTGCTTCAGCGCCGGCACCCCTGGGGATCTCCAAGCGTGGGACGCTGCGCATATTGCGCTATGGCCATAAGTTAAGACACTATAGTGAATAAGCAATATTAATCTTAGGCTCAGCCGATTGTTAGGCGAAATTGACCAGGCAACGGCGTGGTGTGAGGAGCTTAGGTATGTCGCAGCCGAAGCTATCTCCGTTGCCGGTCGACGCTGACGGTCCGGTCAGGAGCGGGCGGAGAATGTCACCTATTAAGTGACAGGTTGCGGACCGGGGCGGGTGTTGACGACTGCCGCGCGACGCTGACGGTCCGGTCCGAAGGGTAGGAGCTTTGCGGCCCGCTTGGCTGCGGGTTTGCCCCGCCGGTGGTTTCAAGGATGCGCGCGCCGGCCGCTTCCGCCGCGCTCCGATCACAATTGTTTGGACCGGACCCTTTAGCTTTTCTCAAAAGGCCGGAAAACGTGTTCTTGGTAGTTCATGGCCGACCTTTCGATTGCCCTTTGGGCTTCTTCCGCACTGACCACAGGGCTCGCCAAAATACCAGCGAGACCCAACCAACCGCGACGCCCGCCAGCAAATAAACCGCACCGGCCACCCAGCTTCCGCTAAGCAGGAAAATGGCACCTTTAATGCCATAATACAGACCCGAAGCGGAAAATGCGAATCCCGTAACCCCAAGGATACCCGGGGCCAATTGTTCAAGCCGTTCGTTACTCATTTGAACCTCCTGCACACACCAGACGCTTTGCCGCGCTCCGATCACAATTGTTTGGACCAGATCCCTTCTGTCCTCTTCCTATTCAGCGAAGTGGTTTATGGCGTCGGGGCAAAAAGCCGATTTGCGTTTCGGAAAATCCTGCATCGCCAATTTTGCTGTGCATCAAAGGCTTTATCCTATTGAGCAGCCACTGGAACTCTGGGCCTTTGTCCACGGCAATGGTGAAGTCTTTGACTACATCGGGCGGGGCATTGAAGATGACGTCCGATGTTTGCAGCGGGGTCTTGTCCTGATAGACCGTAATGACCAGGTCCGCGGCGGCCTTTCCATCGAGCTGCCCTGACGCATAGGCGATCCGGTAGTTGCCTTGGGCATCGGTCGTTGCTTCGCCGAGCAGGGTGTCGTCCTTGCCGATATTGCGGTCGAAGGCTCTCACAGTCAGGCCAAGCCTGGGTGTTCCGTCTGCCCCTCGAATGCTCCCCCGAACAACAGACTTCCGCTTCCTGGCAGCTCGGGTTTTGGCCTCATTTGGCTGCTCGACCTTCCAAGTGGGTCGTTCGCGCGCAGCAGCTCGCGCCGAGATGTGTTTGTTCTTCTTTTTGCGGGTCTTTGCGGAAAGTTTCTTTTTCATGGCATTCTGCCGGCGTGGATTCGTTGTTTGGCGTACGCGCACTCATGCTTGCCTCTCAAGCGTCGAGGCCGTTGGTGCCAGCCAAGCTTCGCGAACAACCCGATGGCGGGCTGCTCAACAAGCTAGTCTTCGGCATAGGCGTGGGCGCTCATAGCTTAACCTTTCAGGTCGTTCTCGATCTTGCGGAACTGTTCGAGGGCGGAATTGCGAATGGCGATCATGCCGGCGGTGGGGAATTCCGGCAATCAAGAATCCAAGTGTGACCTGTGCTCCTGAAACAACCAGCTCTAGCGGATCAGCGCTCAACCAAGCGGCTGGGTCTTCCCGCCGGTGGTTTCAAGGATGCGCGCACCGACCGCTGCCGCCGTTCTCCGATCACAATTGTTTAAACCAGACCCTTTCTGTCTTCTCCTCGGAAGATGTCACTTAATAGGTGACATGTGGCTGGGGGCGAACGCGGCCGGAGGGGGGCGAAGAATGTCACCTATTAAGTGACATCTTGCGGACTGGGCCGGGCATTGACGGCTGCTGCGTGACGCTGACGGTCCGGGCTGAAGAGTAAGACCTTTGCGGCCCGCCCGGCTGCGGGCTTACCCCGCCGTCCCGTTGAAAGACCTAAAACTTGGCCCGTTTTCTCCACTCTCGGATTTTATGGCTTTCGAGCATTTCCCGGTTCCGTGGCTTGGGGGAAGACGGACACAAGGCCCATCCAAGCCGCGTAGTCGAAGGCTCGCTGGACGAGCAGACGGGGCTGTTCCCCGCGGCAGTAGATGAGGGCCAGCTTGCCCTGGCGGGTGCTGGCGAAGTGCTTAAGCGTCGAGCGCACGAGATCCAACCGGCCGCCGTTGCCGTCGGCGATGTCGATCACCGTGTCCGCATAGTGGCTCATGAGGAAATCGAGCACCTCTCGGCTACCCAGTTCCTCGACCAGCTCGCGCACCTGCTGGCGTTCCGAGGCGAACCCCCGCCCGTAATTCCAGCCGGCGTTGCTCCAGAACCCGAGGGCCCAGGGGTTGTCTTGCAGCAGGGCTACCGGGAGTACCTTCGCGAGGCCCGCGTTGATGAAGGCTCGTTCCTTTGGCTTGGGGGGATCGGCGTAAAAGCCGCATGAGAACTCAATCAACGGGCTGGCGAACGGTACGTAGCCGGTAGCCACCCAGATATAAAGTCGGGTCGTGAGGAATAGATCCTCGTTGCTCATCGACTTCGTCACTTCCATCCACCGTGCCGCCATCCCGGGATTGGCCTCGCAACACTCGAGCCCCAGGCGGGCGGAGGCGGCCACCGCGCGCAGCAACTGGCGGCGGCCGGCCAAGGGGAACCGCGAATCCATGTCCAGGGCTATTCCCGTGGACCCCAGTAACTGCGGGAGCACGTGTTCCCAGAACGGCTGCACGACGCAGCCATCGGTACAGTGTTCGCAGGCCAGCCGCGTCGCTTCGGTGAGGCAGCCGGACGGCAGGGGCAGGTCCCGCTGCAGCACCTCGAGGTATCGAGGCGCCGCTTCCGGTTCGCGGGCGCCGAGCAGGAGCCCATTGCCGAAGCCGACCGCGCACACGCGGAACTGGAACCACGCGTCGCATTTGATACCGAACTGAACCGCCGCTGCCCAAAGCCCGGCGGCCATTCGTTCAGAAACGGAAGCGGGAGCTTCCGGAAGCAGGGCCATGGCGGCCCGATCGAGGTTGTTTTTCATGTGCTGGGTGGGTTGGGCCCAGCAACACATCATGGGCTTCGTTTTGGCCGTGGTGGACGGCCCGCATCCCTGGGCCACCGTGGCTCCCATGAGCTCGGTTGGCAGGCGCCCGTTCGACCGGGCGCCGTTCTTGATGCATTGCTTGGCAAAGAGCAGAAAGGAGTAAGGATGGACGCGGCCTAAGCGTCAAAAGAGGAGTCTGTCATAACACCTCGTGGAGCGCCGACCGTTGCAGCGTTCCATTCGACCTAGAGCGCATTCTAACTCTGGTGTGTCCTTGGCTGCCTCCTCAGGAGGCATTGAGCAAAGGCGGCGATCTCGTCAGTTGAAGCCGTCGATATACAGATGCGTCTTCACGGCTTCAGAAAAAAGCAAAGGCCACCTTGCGGCGGCCTTGCGCCCGGCGTCGAAACGCACGGGGAGATGATGAATGGAAGAAAACCCAAGCCTTGGGTTATGTCAAGGGAGGAGCCAGGAGGATTCGAACCCCAGGTAGACAGAGGGAAAGCAGCATCAATCGCAGGTGCGGATAAATTATTCATACAACGATGGCTTCACCGAGTTTCGCGAAGTCGCCATCGAGCACGGCCTTGGTACCGCGAACGGTATGGACGGATGGAAATTCCAGAGTAGCGGGCATAGGGAGATTTCATTACTCGGAATTCTTCCCGGGATGGCAATCCGGAATTCGACGGAGCAGACGGTTCCACTTAAGGTCGCAATTTGCGACCTCAAGTCTGCAACGTCTTGTCGATCAAGCTGGAAACAGAAGTCATGCGGGAAGCGGTACTGATTGCGGCGAACCTGTTCGAGGAGCCTTTTGGTAGTCACGCCATAGAGCCGCGCGAGGTCGCTATCGAGGATGACCTTGGTTTCCCGGATAGTGTGGATGGTCAGCAAGTCGGCGGATGGTGTGGGCATAGGGGGGTGCGGCGCAGCGGCTGCGCCGTGGTTTAGAGTTCAGGGTTTTGGGTTCAGGGTGTGCGAGCGAAGGCCGGAGATCACCCGCCGACCGCCGCGAATCAATGAAAGGTTTTCCTCCTTTCGGTGTCGCGCCTTCGCGTGAGCCATGGCAGGGGTCGAAGGTCAGAGACCTTCTTGCATCCCGCAACAACAGTTGCGCTCCGGTTGTCACGGGCTAGCGTTTTTTCGCAGTCCGTCTTCTCCCGTTCGCTTCATGCGTTTCGCCCTTTCCCTCGTCTTGCTCGGCGCGGGCCTCCGACTCTCCGCCGCCAGTCCCGCCCCCCCGACGACGTTTCCCGTCGGCATCCGCGTCGACGCGGCCCAGGTCCGCGGTGAACTGCGCCCGGTCTGGCGGTTCTTCGGCGCCGACGAGCCGAACTACGCCACCCTGCCGAACGGCCGGAAGCTCATCGGGGAACTCGGCGAATTGTCGCCGTCGGCGGTCTATTTCCGCGCCCACAACCTGCTCTGCACCGGCGACGGCACGCCCGCGTTGAAGTGGGGCAGCACCAACGCCTGCACCGAGGACGCGTCGGGCAACCCGGTGTACGACTGGACCATCGTCGACGGCATCTTCGACACCTACCTCGCGCGCGGCGTGCGGCCGTACGTCGAGATCGGTTTCATGCCCAGGGCGCTCTCGGTGAAACCGGAGCCGTACCAGCATCACTGGACGCCGGCGGCGAAATACGACGAGATCTACACCGGCTGGGCCTGGCCGCCGAAGGATTACGCGAAGTGGGGCGAGCTGGTCCAGCAATGGGTGAGGCACTGCGTGGAGAAGTATGGCCGGGCCGAGGTCGAGCAGTGGTATTGGGAGGTGTGGAACGAGGCCAACATCGGCTACTGGCGCGGCACGCCGGAGGAATTTAGAAAACTCCATGACCACGCCATCGCCGCCGTACGCCGTGCGCTGCCCACGGCGCGCGTCGGCGGACCCGACTGCGCCGGCAACGGCGGGCCGTGGATGAAGGACTTTCTCGAGCATTGCCTGCGCGGCACGAATTACGCGACGGGGCAGACGGGCACGCCCCTCGATTTCGTGTCGTTCCACGCCAAGGGCGCGCCGGTGTTCGCGGACGGCCACGTGCGCATGGGCATCGCCAACCAGCTTCGGACCATCGACGGCGGGTTTGCGATCGTCGCCTCGTATCCCGAGCTGAGCCATACGCCGATTGTCATCGGCGAGGCGGATCCCGAGGGCTGCGCCGCCTGCCAGGGGCCGCAGCTCGGCTACCGCAACGGCACGATGTACTCCAGCTACACTGCGGCGAGCTTCGCCCGCATCCACGACCTGGCCGACCGGCGCGGCGTGAACCTCGAGGGCGCGCTGACCTGGGCGTTCGAGTTCGAGAACCAGCCGTATTTTGCCGGCTTCCGTTCGCTGGCCAGCAACGGACTCGACAAACCCGTGCTCAACGTCTTTCGCATGTTCAGCCGGATGAGCGGGCGGCGCGTGGCAGTGCAGAGCTCCGGCGAGGTTCCGCTCGACGCCATCCTCCAGGACGGCGTGCGCGGCGCGCCCGATGTGTCCGCGCTGGCCAGCCTCGATCAGCACAAACTCTGCGTCCTCGTCTGGCATTATCACGACGACGACGTGCCCGGCCCCGACGCTACCGTGACGCTGACCGTGGACGGACTGCCCGCGGCCGCCCGGCAGGCGCGGCTGGCGCATTACCGCATCGACGCGACGCACAGCAACGCGTTTGCCGCCTGGCAGCGGCTGGGCGCGCCGCCGGTGCCGACGCCGGAGCAATACGCGCAACTCGAAAAAGCCGGACGGCTGGAACGGCTGGAAGCGCCCGCCACCTTTCCCATGCATGACAGTCAAGTGACCCTGGCATTTACTCTGCCCCAGCAGGCTGTTTCGCTGCTGGTGCTGGAGTGGGACTGATCCGCGAACAACCTTTTCCCTCACCATGAAAACTCCCCACCTCACCCCCTGGCTGCTGGCCGGTCTCCTCGCTGCAGCCGTTTTGCTGTTTCCAGCCGCCTGCACCAAACCGGCCCAACCCGCCCCCGCGGGCGCCACGCTCGTCCTCAAGGCCGGCTCGCCCGGCCCGGTCATCAACCCCAACATCTACGGCCAGTTCGCCGAGCACCTGGGCCACTGCATCTACGGCGGAGTCTGGGTGGGGGAGAACTCGCCGATCCCGAACACGCGCGGCATCCGCAACGACGTCGTCGCCGCACTGCGCGAGCTCCACGTGCCTAACGTGCGCTGGCCGGGCGGCTGCTTCGCCGACGAGTACCACTGGAAGGACGGCATCGGCCCGCGCGAGCAGCGGCCCAAGATGATCAACACCACTTGGGGCGGCGTGGTGGAGGACAACAGCTTCGGCACGCATGAGTTCATGGATTTTTGCGAGCAGATCGGCACCCAGCCCTACATCTGCGGCAACGTCGGCAGCGGCACGGTGCGGGAGATGATGGAATGGGTGGAGTATATGACCTCCGAAGCCGACTCGCCCCTGGCCAATCTCCGGCGGAAGAACGGCCACGACAAGCCATGGAAGGTGCCCTATTTCGCCGTCG
>CAJAKX010000333.1 GCA_903940425.1 uncultured Opitutia bacterium
CCCGCCGATCCGGTGATCGACGCCGCCGTGCGCTCCCTGGGCGATCAGCTCTTCGCGCTCATGGACGCCCACCCGGCTCCGGGCATTTTCTCCAAAAAAGGCGCCTACGCGCGCGTCATGGAGTGGGCGATGAAGGATCCGGCGTTCAAAACGCAGCTCTTCCGCTTCGTGGACGTGCTGCCCTCGCTCAACTCCTCGACGGAAATCATCCGCCATCTCCAGGAATATCTCGGCGACAAGGCCGTCGAACTCCACCCCGCCCTCAAGACCGGTCTCGCCGCGGCGTCGCTCGCGCCCGCGCTCGTCGCCAACCCCGTGAAGGCGCAGGTCGTGGACATGGCGCGGCAGTTTGTCGCCGGCGAAAGCCCCGACGACCTCGTCAAACAGCTTCGCAAAAACGCCCGGGCCGGCCTCGCCACCACCATCGACCTGCTCGGCGAAACCGTCGTCTGCGAAGCCGAGGCCGACGAGTTCCTGCAGCGCAACCTCGCCGTGCTCAACACCGTCGCCGCCGCGCTCGCGAAGGACGCCGCGCCGGCCTTCAGCGATGCCGGCCCGGCCGGGCCGCTCCCGCGCCTCAACCTCTCGGTCAAGATCTCCGCGCTCACACCCGACGTTCATCCGGCCGATCCGGAAAACAGCATCGTGGCGTTGAAGCGCCGCCTGCGCCCGATCCTCCGCCGCGCCATCGAGGTCGGCGCCTTCATCAACTTCGACATGGAGAGCTACAAGCTCAAAGACCTCACCCTAGAGCTCTTCAAGTCCATCCTCGAGGAGGAGGAATTCCGCCAGCAGCCGCCGGTCGGCATCGCCCTCCAAGCCTACCTGCGCGACTGTGAGTCTGACCTGCGCGAACTCGTCGCCTGGGTGCGGCGCGTCAACCGCCCCATCTCCGTCCGCCTCGTGAAAGGCGCCTACTGGGACTACGAAACCGTCCTCGCCCGGCAGCGCGCGTGGCCCGTGCCGGTCTGGTCGCGCAAGCCCGAGAGCGATGCGAACTACGAGAAACTCACCGCCTTCCTTTTAGACAACGTCGACGTCGTCACGCCGGCGTTCGCCTCGCACAACGTGCGCTCGTGCGCCCACGCCATCGTGCAGGCCGGACGCCGCGGCATCGATCCGCGCGCCTACGAATTCCAGGCGCTCTACGGCATGGCCGACGAACTCAAGTCGGCGCTCCTGCAGACGGGTCACCGCGTCCGCGAGTATTGCGCCGTCGGCGCCCTGCTGCCCGGCATGGCCTACCTCGTGCGGCGCCTCCTCGAGAACACGTCCAATGAAGGTTTCCTCCGCGCCCGGAACACCGGCGAAGCCACCCGGGAACAGTTGCTCCAGAATCCAGTGGAACTGCTCGCAACCGGAAACCGGACACTGGATGCCGGAAGGGTTATCGCCGGCAAAGACCATCCGGCATCCGGTCCCCGCCATCCGGTATTTCACAACGCCGCCAACACCGACTTCACGCTCGCGAAGAACCGCGACCAACTCCGGGCCGCCCTCGCCTCTGTCGGCGCGCAACTCGGCCGGCGCTGGCCGCTCATCATCGGCGGCCGGAGGATCGCCGACCGCGAGTACGTGCCGTCCGTGAATCCCGCGCGGCCCGCCCAGATCGTGGGTTACTGGGCCAAGGCCACCGGCGCCGACGCCGAGATGGCTGTCGCCGCGGCGCGGGCGGCGTTCCCCGCGTGGCGGGCCACCCCCGCCGACACGCGCGCGGGGATTCTCGAGCGGGCCGCCGACCTCATGGAGTCGCGCCGCATGGACCTCAACGGCCTCCTGATCCTCGAGGCCGGCAAACCCTGGGTGGAGGCCGATGCCGACATTTCCGAGGCCATCGACTTCTGCCGCTTCTACGCCTCCGAAATGCGCCGGCTCGCCCGGCCCGAGGTCACCCAGCCCACCCCCGGCGAATATTGCGTGCAGGGGTGGACGCCGCGCGGCGTCGCCGTGTCGATCGCCCCCTGGAACTTTCCACTGGCGATTCTCACCGGCCTCACGGTCGCGCCGCTCGTCGCCGGCAACGCGGTCATCATGAAACCCGCCAGGCAGACCTCGATCATCGGCGCCGTGCTGATGGACTTGCTCACGGAGGCAGGCGTGCCGCCGGGCGCGCTGAATTACCTGCCGTGTTTCGGTGCGGAGGTCGGCGGACAACTCGTCGCCCATCCGCAGGTCGATGCCATCGCCTTCACCGGTTCGCGCGCCGTCGGCTGCAAAATCTGGGAGACGGCCGGACGGACGCCCCCGGGACAGGCCAACCTCAAGAAGGTCGTGTGCGAGATGGGGGGCAAGAACGCGCTCATCATCGACAACGACGCCGACCTCGATGAAGCCATCCCCGCCGCCCTCTACAGTGCGTTCAGCTACAGCGGACAGAAATGCTCCGCCCTTTCGCGGCTCATCGTGCTCGCGGGCGTGCATGAACGATTTCTGGAGCGTTTCCTCGCCGCGTGCCCGAACATCCCGGTCGGTGACCCGGCGCAGCCCGGCACCGTCGTTGGCCCGGTGATCGACGCCGACGCACAGCGGAAGATCCTCGGCTATATCGAGCAGGGCAAAAAGGAGGCGGTCTTGGCGTGGCAGGCCACGCTCGCCCCGGAACTCGCCGCCAGCGGCGGCTACTACGTGCCGCCGACGGTGTTCACCGGCGTGCAGCCCGATGCCGTGATCGCCCGCGAGGAAATCTTCGGGCCGGTCGTCGCCGTGATGAAGGCCCGGGATCTGGACGAGGCGTTCGCGCTCGCCAACGGCGCGGACTATGCGCTGACCGGCGGCCTGTTCTCCCGCAGCCCTGCCGCGCTCGAACGGGCGCGCCGCGAATTCCGCGTCGGCAATCTTTACCTCAACCGCGGCATCACGGGCGCCATCGTCGAGCGGCATCCGTTCGGCGGTTTCAAGATGTCGGGCGGCGGCACCAAGGCCGGTGGCCGGGACTATCTGCAGAACTTCCTGTTCCCGCAGGTGGTGGCCGAAAACACGCTGCGCCGGGGATTCACGCCGCCGGAGGAATGACCTCCCGCTACGAGCCGCCGCGATCAGAAGTCGAGTACCTTCATCGGCCCGATCTTCACCCCGAAGCGCTCGTCGTAGGGCGTCACATGCTGGAAGTCGGTGCATGTTCTTTCGTTGCTGACATCCGTCTTCAGAAATAGAATCCCCCCGGTGCCGGTGCCCCGGCCGCTAACGAGTACCGGGCCGTATTTCGGATCGACCGTCGCGAAGGTGAGATCGAATACCAAGGCGCTGAGTTTCAGTGGCCCTCGGTACAAGGGCCGGCGCAGCTGCACCGCCACATGCTCAAAGACGCGCCGCTCCTTGTTCACGCGAATGGTCACGCGGAATCGGTCGGCCTGGTTGGCGGGAAAGCGCGCGTGTTCGATTTTGCGCAACGGGACATCGTAGGTGATGGAGGTCGGCGTCTCCTCCGCGACGGTCACATGATCCAAATCGACCTGGTTGTCCATGGTGACCCGCCTGGTGTTCCGGCTTTTCTCCGCGGCATCGCGATGCCTTCGGGCCTCCAGCTTGGTCGGCTCACGGCCGTTGATTTTCAACAGCCGCGACTGCTCCGCGTACGGCAGCGACGGATCGTGGCGCACCACGGTCTCCTTGCGGACCCGCCCCCGGCTGTCCCTGGTCACGGAGGTCTCGGTGTAAGCCCAGCGACTCTTTTCCGCGCGCAGCTTTTGCATCGCGTCCTGCAGCAACGCGGGCATCTCCGCCCTCATCGGGCCGGCGAGGGCGAGCACCCAGATAGCGAAAATCCACCGGCGCATAATTCCTGAGAAATCCCGAGTGAGTGATGGTTCCTGGCAAATCCGGGGCTGTTTCGCTTAGATCCGCGTTGCTTCGGGTTGCCCCGGGCGGTTCACAGCCGGCCGATCAGCAACGCGCGCTCGTCGACCAATTCCTTGGGCAGGCGGTCGCCCAGGGTCTGGAAGAATTCCTCCTGATCGGCGACTTCCTTCGTCCAAGCTTCGTGATCAAAAGCCATGACCTGCGCGAACTGCTCCCGGGTGAAACCGAGCCCGTTCCATTCGATGTCCTCATAGCCGGGCACCCACCCGATCGGTGACTTGAGGGCGGCCGCACGGCCGCGGACACGGTCGACGATCCACTTGAGCAC
>CAJAKX010000334.1 GCA_903940425.1 uncultured Opitutia bacterium
GCAGGGGAGCCGCCTTTTTTTCCGCACCGATTACAAACCCTACTTCGACGAAGCAGTTGCAACCATCGCCGCGCAACGCTCCTGGCGCCTCCTGCCGTCCGGCCCGTTCCCTTTTGAGCACCAGACCATCTTCCAGTCGCGCGCCGTGGTATTCCATTCGTTCGGCGCGACGCTCGAGCCTGTTCCAGCTCACCCGGCTAGACCGGCGGCCGATAAGTAGCTGGAACGCGGTGGCTCCGCGCTCCAACTTATGCCGTTCGTCCGATCAATCATACTTCACTTTCAGGGGTTGACGCCCATTAAAGCGTTTGGCTAACACATATCCTTTTTAATCCATTCCATTACGGTCCGCGTACGATGCTCTTGGTTAGAAAACTTGGTCTCCCTGTCCTCCTTTTGGCTTCGAGTGTAAGTGCCCTTGCGAGTGAAGGCGGCGTACCTGCGAAAGCCGAGCTCTTGTTTCACGTCGGGCCATTGCCCGTGACTAACAGCATGGTGACCAGCTGGGGCGTTGCCCTCGTCCTCATTATTGTGATTCGTCTCGCAACCTGGAAGCCGCAGCTCATCCCGACGCGCAGCCAAGCCATCGTCGAGAGTCTGATCCAAGGGTTGCTTGACCTCACTGCACCCATCGTGGGCCCCAAGGTCGCCCGCCCGGCTTTTCCGCTCCTTATCGCCCTTTTCACCTATATCCTTATCCAGAACTGGAGCGGCCTGCTCCCGGGTGTCGCCACCATCAAGATACTCGAAAATGGCGAATGGAAGGAACTCCTCCGCCCGGGGAACGCCGACATGAACAGCACCATCGCGCTCGCCGCCGTCTCAATGGTGTGCTGGTTTTATTTCATCATGCGGTACGCCGGACCCAAGGCAGTGCTCTACGACATCTTCGGCAACAAAGCCGACAAGAAGAGCCTCCCCCCGGTGATTTATTATTTCCTGTTCGTGCTTTTCTTTGGAGTCGGTCTGATTGAAATTATCTCCATCCTCGTGCGTCCTGTCTCCCTCTCGTTCCGTCTTTTCGGCAACATCATGGGCGGCGAAAACCTGATTCACGCCATGTACGGGGTGCAAAAGTGGGTGCTGCCGGTGCCGTTTTATTTTCTCGAACTGCTGATTGGCTTTGTGCAGGCGCTGGTCTTTACCCTCCTGGTGAGCGTGTACATCGGCCTCATCTGCAACCATGGTGACGAGGAACATGGGCCCGGGGGACCCGAGGAGCCTGCCGCCCTGCTTTAACCCTTTCCCGGCGGGACCGTGCCAATGATGCGCGGGCGCTGTGAAACCAACCATCAACCCACATAAACATGATCCATGTAATCGCCGAAATCACCGGTAACTTCAAAGTCATCCAAGGCACCCTCGGCTGCGTCGCCTCCGCCATCAGCGTGGGGTGGGTAGGCGTCAAGGCCGTCGAATCTGTCGGCCGCAATCCGGGTGCGTCGGGTAAGATTCTCGTCCAGTCCATCATTGGTATGGCGCTGGCCGAGGCGATCTCGTTCTACGCCCTCTTCCTTGGCAATTACTGACCAGTTCCCCGCGCCGCGGGCCTGAACACCCGGCGCGGCTTTTTTCCGCTATGCACTCGTACTTGCTCTTCCTTGCCGCCGCCGCTGCCGAAGAGGGCGGGAAACCCTCCGGGGTGACCCAACTCCTGTCCGATTTCGGCATCGATCTGCCCCTGCTCCTCGCACAAATCCTGTGTTTTTCCATCGTGGCGATCCTCATCTGGAAGTTCGCCTTCAAGCCGGTACTCTCCACCATGGAGGACCGCCAGAGGCAGATCGAGTCGGGCCTTAGGTATGCCGAGGAGATGAAGACCAAGCTCGCCCAGACCCAATTGGAGAGCGTGGCCATTCTCAAACAGGCACAACTCGAGGGCACCAAGTTCGTCGAAGAGACGCGGAAGACTGCCAAGGAGTTTTTCGACAACCAGCAGAAGGAGGCTGTCGTCCGCGCCAACGAGATGCTCGTCAAGGCGCAGCAGGCAATCGACCTCGAACACAAGAAAATGCTCGAGGAGGCCCGCATCGAGGTCGCCCGCCTCGTCGTCATCACTACGCAACAGGTCCTCGCCCGGGAACTGAGCGACGCCGAACGCGCCCGCTATAACGAGGCCGCCACTCGCGAAATCACCGTCGGATGATTCCGCCGCTGCGTCCCGCGGCACGGCTCTCGCGATACTTTTTAATGCACGCCAGCAAACAATCCCTGCAGTACGCCCGGCAGCTTTTCCGCCTTAGCCTGGCGGACGGCCAGATTTCCGCCGAGCGCGTTAACGGCGTGCTCGCCTATCTCGACCAGCATCCACCGCGACAGCCGCTCGCGATCCTCAAGCATTACCGCCGCCTCGTCACCGCGCAACTGGCGAAGAATCATGCCCTCGTGGAACACGCTGGTCCGATCGCCAACGGCATCCTCCACACCATCGAGGACGCCCTCACGAAAAAATACCAGCGCCCGATCGCCGCCGCCGCCCGGCCCAACCCCGACCTTATCGCCGGCTTGCGCATCCGGGTGGGCGACGATGTTTACGAATCCTCCATCGCCAGCCAGCTCGCCGCCCTTTCCACCCCGGTCTGATCCGCCTCCTGAATTGCATCCTTTAATCCGTTAACTGCGCGCCGCGCTCATGAGTACCGTCATCGAACAAATCGAACAACAGATCGCCCAGCTCTCCTCGAAGGCGGTCAAAAAGAACACTGGAACCATTCGCTCCGTCGCCGACGGCGTCGCCAAGGTTGACGGTCTCTCGGACGTGATGTACAACGAAATGGTCCAGTTCCCCGGCAATGCCATCGGCATCGCGCTCAACCTCGAGGAGGACGAGGTCGGCTGCGTCGTGCTGGGTGATGTCTCGCAGCTCAGGGAGGGCGACGAAGTGCAGACCACCGGCCGCCTGCTCTCGGTGCCCGTCGGCAAGCTGCTCCTCGGCCGCGTCGTTGATGCGCTCGGCCGCCCCGTTGATGGCAAGGGCCCCCTCGATGCGAAGGAGTTTTATCCGGTCGAGAAGATCGCGCCCGGCATCATCGTCCGAAAATCCGTCTCGCAGCCGGTTCTCACCGGCATCATGGCCATCGATTCAATGATTCCGATCGGCCGCGGCCAGCGCGAGCTGATCATCGGCGACCGCAGCACCGGCAAGACGACCATTGTCATCGACACGATCATCAACCAGGCGCGCATCAACCGTCTGGGCTTCGCCGCGAAGGATCCGGGCTTCCGCCCGCTGTATTCCATCTACGTCGCCGTCGGCCAGAAACAATCCAACATCGCGCGCACCATCGCCTCGCTCGAAGCCGCCGGCGCGCTGGAATATACCATCATCGTCGCCGCCCCCGCCGCCGACAACCCGGCCAACCAGTACGTCGCGCCTTATGCCGGCGCCGCCATGGGCGAATGGTTCATGGAAAACGGCATGGACGCGCTCATCGTCTACGACGACCTCTCCAAGCACGCCGTCGCCTATCGCCAGATTTCGCTCATCCTCAAACGCCCATCCGGCCGCGAGGCCTATCCCGGTGACGTGTTCTATCTGCACTCGCGCCTCCTCGAGCGCGCCGCGCGCCTCGCGGACAAGGGCTCGCTCACCGCGCTGCCCATCATCGAGACCCTCGCGGGCGACGTCTCGGCCTACATCCCGACCAATGTCATCTCGATCACCGACGGCCAGATCTACCTCGAGACCGACCTCTTCAATCAGGGCGTCCGTCCCGCCGTGTCCGTTGGTCTCTCTGTCTCGCGCGTCGGTTCGAGCGCGCAGCTCAAGATGACCAAGCAGGTCGCCGGCAAGCTCAAAGGCGAACTGGCCCAGTTCCGCGAACTGGCCGCGTTCGCCCAGTTCGGCTCCGACCTTGACGCGCGCACCAGGGCCCAGCTCGACCGCGGCTCGCGCATTGTCGAGCTCTTCAAGCAGCCCGCCTTTAATCCGGTTCCCATCGAGATGCAGGCCGCCATCCTCTGGGCGATGCAGAACAACTACTTTGATCCGATCGACGTGAAGAAGATCGTCGATGCCGCCAACCACCTGAAGGAGTTCCTTGGCACCCGCAAGAGCGCGCTCCTCGACACCCTCCGCCAGAAGTCCGCCATCGACGACACCCTGGCCGCCGAGCTCAAGAAGGCGCTCGAAGAATGGAAGGGCGCGTACGCCGGCTGAGCCGGTTCCCTCCGCTCTCCTGATTCCTCCCCGTAATGGCCTCCACCCGCGACATCCGCCGCCGCATCAAGTCGGTCAAGAACACCCGCCAGATTACCAAGGCGATGGAGTTGGTGGCCGCGTCGAAGATGAAGAAGGCGCAGCAGGTCGCGCTCGCGGGGCGGGCCTACGCGCAGCTCATGGCCGACATGCTCGCCACCGTGGCCACCCGGGTGAACGAGAAGTTTCATGCCTTCCTGGCGCAGCGCCCGGTGAAGACACGTGGCATCATTCTTGTCACCACCGACAAGGGTCTCTGCGGCCCCCTCAACGGCAATCTCTTCAAGCTGGTGCTGGACATCAAGGAGCCCGCCAAGTTCGCCGTCATCGGCCGCAAGGGCTCGCAATTCCTGGCCCGCACCCGGCGCGACCTGCTCGCCGACTTCCAGGTGCACGACCGCGTGCCCTTTGCCGAGGTCAAGAGCGTCGCCGAGTTCATGGTGAAGCAGTTCCTTGAGGGGACTGTCGACACCGTCGAGATCATCTGGCCCCGCTTCCGGAACACCCTGATCCAGGAGCCTTCGCTTCTCCCGCTTCTCCCGCTGCAAAACCTGAAGCAGGCCGTCGACAAGCTGCGTTACGACTCCAGCGGCCCGGCCGCGAAGCCCGACGACCGCTACATGCTTTTTGAACCCAGCCCTCGCGCCGTGTTCGATGCCCTCCTCCCGCTCTATATCAACCGCGAAATCTACCATCACGTGCTCGATGCCAAGGCCTCCGAGCACAGCGCCCGCATGGTCGCGATGAAGACCGCCAAGGACAACGCCACCAAGCTCATCGACGAGCTCACTCTCGAATACAACAAGGCCCGTCAGGCCTCCATCACGCAAGAGATCCTCGAAATCGCCGCCGCGCAGTACTCCCAGTAGCAACCGTTCTCTTTCAGCCCATGAGCAATATCGGCAAAATCGTCCAAGTCATCGGCCCCGTCGTCGACGTCAGGTTTTCGACGGAAAACATGCCCTCCATCTATCAGGCGCTCACCGTCGAGTTCACCGCCGCTGGTCGGCCGGAGAAACTCACGCTTGAAGTGCAGCAGCACCTCGGCGAGGGAGTCATTCGCGCCATTGCCATGTCCTCCACCGAGGGTCTGGTCCGGGGCATGCCGATCGTGGACACCGGGGCTCCCATCACCGTGCCGGTCGGGGAGGGCGTGCTTGGCCGCATCATCAACGTCACCGGCGACCCCGTCGATAACCGGGGGCCCGTGCCGCACCAGAAACGCTACCCGATCCATCGCCCGCCTCCGGCGCTCATCGACCAGGATGTCAAATCCACGATTCTCGAGACCGGCATCAAGGTCATCGATCTCATTTGCCCCTTCGTGAGAGGCGGTAAAGTCGGCGCGTTCGGTGGCGCCGGCGTCGGCAAGACGGTGGTCATCACGGAACTCATCAACAATATCGCCAAGGCGCACGGCGGCTATTCCGTGTTCGCGGGCGTCGGTGAGCGCTCCCGCGAGGGCAATGATCTCTACCATGAAATGTCCGAGGCCAAGGTCATCGTGCAGGAGGACATCGCCAAGTCGAAGGTCGCCCTGGTGTATGGCCAGATGAACGAGCCGCCCGGCGCCCGTCTGCGCGTCGGCCTCTCTGCCCTCGCCGTGGCTGAATACTTTCGCGACGAGAAAAACCAGGACGTCCTCCTTTTCATCGACAATATTTTCCGTTTCTCCCAGGCCGGCTCCGAGGTGTCGGCCCTGCTCGGCCGCTCGCCGTCCGCCGTCGGTTACCAGCCGACGCTCGCCAATGAAATGGGTGTGCTCCAGGAGCGCATCACCTCGACGAAGAAGGGCTCGGTCACCTCGTTCCAGGCCATTTACGTGCCCGCTGACGACCTCACCGATCCGGCTCCGGCCACCACCTTCGCGCACCTCGACTCGACCATCGTGCTCGACCGGGCCATCTCCGAACTCGGCATCTATCCGGCCGTCGATCCGCTCGCTTCGACCTCCCGGGCGCTCGCTGCCGACATTGTCGGCGAGGAGCACTACGAGGTCGCCCGCGGGGTGCAGCGCGTCCTCCAGCGTTACAAGGATCTGCAGGACATCATTGCCATTCTCGGCCTCGACGAACTCACGCCCGAGGACAAGCTCACCGTTTACCGTGCGCGCAAAATTCAGCGCTTCCTGTCGCAGCCTTTCACGGTGGCGGAGGTCTTTACCGGCACCGCGGGCAAGTACGTGCCTGTCAAGGACACGATCCGGGGTTTCAAGATGATCCTCGACGGCCAGCTCGACGACGTTTCCGAAGGTGATTTCTACATGAAGGGTGGCATCGACGACGTCCTCGCCGCCGCGAAAAAATAATCGCTCCCATGCCGCTCACACTGGAAATCGTCACTCCGGAGGACCGGGTCTACAGCGACACGGTCGACACGGTTGTCATCCCGACCGTCGAGGGCGAGATCGGCATCCTGCCTGGCCATATTCCCCTGCTCACGCAGGTGGCGGACGGCGAGCTGCGCGTGACCAAGGGAAGTGAGACCAAGGGCCTCGTCGTCGGCGAGGGCTTCGCCGAGATCGATGGCGACCGGGTCAAGGTGCTCGCGGAATTCGCCATCCATGAGGCGCAGATCGACGAGAACGCCGTGGAAAAGGCCATGCAGCGCGCGGAGGAGGCGCTCAAGGGCAGGGAAAAGCTGGAATCCACCGAGGTCGAACGCCTTGAAAGCCTTGTCCGGTTTTCCGTGGCGCAGCTCGGAGTCAAACGGAAACGCCGCTAGCTTTCAGATTACCAGGGCCGCCAGCGCGTGGAGCACCGCCCGGGCGCCGTCGGCCAGCACGAGCGTTCCCGGCGGTCCCCCGAAATCCTGCGGATTGATGCGGATAAGCGGGACTCGGCCCGCGGCGGCAAGCTGCTCCGAGGTATGGCGCACAGTCGGCACCGCCGTGCCCGCACCGAGTTCCATCACCGCAAATTTGTCCCGCGCCAGCGAACGCAGCCACGCCCGGAACCGCACCTGCTGGGCCAGCGTGCGGCCCGGACTCCATGCGTCGTCGCCAAACATCAGCACATTGGGCCGCGCCAGGCCCCCGCAGCGCACGCAGCAGGGGAGTGCACCGGTGGCACGCATGATCGCGGGATCGATCTCAAAACGGATATCCGCCGGCGCCGGCCAGGTGGCGGCACAGCAGGGTTTGACACATTGAAAATGCTGCAGTGAACCGTGACACTCGACCATGCGCTCCTCGGCGAAGCCCGCTTTTTGAAAATGCCCGTCGACATTCGAGGTGAACACGGCGTAGCCGTCGGGTTTGGCTGCCGCCCACCGCCGCAGGATGGCGAACCCCTCGTGCGGCGGCGTCTGCCGATAGAGTTCGAAGCGATGTCCGTAGAAACCCCACGCCAGCGCCGGATCGCGCTCGAACCACTGCGGATTGGCCAGTTCCTCAAAGGAGAGCCCCAGCTTGGAGAAAGGCGGATATGCCCGCCAGAATCCCTCCGGGCTGCGGAAATCCGGCAGCCCTGAATCCACGCCCATGCCCGCCCCCGCGGTGATGACCAGTCCCTCCGCCGAGCGGATCACCTCTGCGGCGCGTTGCAGCATTTCCGGATCGGCGGTCATGGGCGGCCAGCATCGCTCATCGCCGTCCTCCCGGCAATCGCAGGATTGCCGCCCGTCTGCACTCCGGTGCGCCGGTCGGGACCCCGTATTCGGCTTCTTGCCGCCGCGCGTGGTCCTGTCATGCTGTACCCATGCAACTCCGCGTCTTTCCGCAGGCCATCATCGCCCGCAAACGTGACGGCCATGCCCTCACCCCGGACGAGATCGCGGCCTTCGTGCGCGGGGTGGTGCGGGACGAATGGACCGACTACCAGACGGCCGCACTGCTCATGGCCATCTTCCTGCGCGGCATGACGGCGGAGGAGACCTCCTGCCTCACCGAGACGATGATGCGCTCAGGTGTGGTGGCTGATCTGGCCGGCGTCCCGGGCGTGAAGGTCGACAAACACTCCACTGGCGGCGTGGGCGACAAGGTCTCGCTCGTGCTCGCCCCGTTGGTTGCCGCCTGCGGTGCACCCGTGCCCATGATGAGCGGCCGCGGCCTCGGCCACAGTGGCGGCACGCTCGACAAGCTCGAATCCATTCCCGGTTTCCGCGTCGACCTTCCGTTCGATGCCTATGCCGCGCAGCTCGGCCGCATCGGCGTGGCCATGATCGGCCAGACTGCCGAGCTCGTGCCCGCCGACCGCAAGCTCTACGCACTCCGTGACGCCACCGCCACCGTCGAATCGATCCCCCTGATCTGCGCGAGCATCATGTCGAAGAAACTCGCCGAGGGTATCGACGCGCTCGTGCTCGACGTGAAGTTCGGCCGCGGCGCCTTCATGAAGGAGAAGACGCAGGCGCGCGAACTCGCCGCCGCCATGGTCGGCATCGGCCGGGCGATGGGCAAACCCACCCGCGCCCTGCTCACGTCGATGGACCAGCCGCTCGGTCGCACCGTCGGCAACGCCGTTGAAGTCGTCGAATCCATCGAGGCGCTCAAGGGCCGGGGTCCGGCCGACCTTATGGAGGTCACGTACGCGCTTGGTGTGCACATGCTGCTGCTCGCCCGTGTCGCCCCCCATCCCACCGACGCCCGCCGGCGGCTCGAGACAGCGGTTGCCAATGGCGCGGCGCTGGCAAAATTCCGCGAACTCGTGGCCGCCCAGGGTGGGGACGTGCGGGTGATCGATGACTATTCGCGCCTTCCGCAAGCCCCGGTGGTGCGCGAGGTGATGGCTCCGGCTGCCGGTTACATCGTTGATGTCGATCCCCTCGGCATCGCGCAACCCGCGCTGCTGCTGGGCGCCGGCCGCATCAATGCCGCCGCCACGGTTGACCACGCCGTGGGCATCACCGGCCTCATGAAAATTGGCGGGCTGGTCCGTGCCGGCGACCGGCTGTGCACAGTCCACGCCAGGGATGATTCAGATCTGCCTGTCATCCTTAAACAGGTTTCCGCCGCGTTTAAAATCGGCCCCGCGCGGGTGGCGCCTCCGCGATTGATTGATGAGCTTGTCGAATAGGCCGCGCCTGCGGTTCTGATAGATTTCCACGGCGGCCCGGGCGCCGCTGCATAACGCTCGCCCGTGCCGTGAAAGCCCCTACCTTGGCCGGAACATGTACACCACCGGTAACCGTATTGCCTGGCTGCAGGGTCCCGATGCGAGTTGCGTGAAAACCAGCCCCGTGCCCCCGCGCCCCTGGCACCTCGTGCTGCTCGGTCCGCCCGGCGTCGGCAAGGGGACGCAGGCTGAAAAGATCATCGCCGAATTTGGCGCCTGCCATCTTTCCACGGGCGATGTGTTTCGTTATGCCGCGCGCGATACCAGCGGTCATGCGCCTTCACCGGCGATGGCTGTCGCCCTGGCCGCCATGAAGCGCGGCGAGCTCGTTTCCGACGCCACGGTCGTGGAGCTGGTGCGTGAGCGGATCCAGTGTCTGGCCTGCCAGTACGGCTTCCTGCTCGACGGTTTCCCGCGCACGCTGGAGCAGGCCCATGCGCTCGACGCCATGCTGGGCGCGGCCGGACGCAAACTCGACGCCGCCATCAATTACTTCGCCTCCGAATCCCTGATCATCGAGCGGCTCTCCGGCCGCCGGGTCTGTCGCCAGTGCCGCACCGGCTATCATCTGCAGAACAAGCCGCCGCGCGTGTCCGGCCGCTGCGATGCATGCGGCGGCGACCTCATCCAGCGCGATGACGACAAACCCGAGGCCATTCGCACCCGCCTGCACGCCTACGCCACGACGTGCGATCCCGTGCTGGAGTTCTACCGGCGGCAGGGTCTGCTCCGGGAAATCGATGCCTCGGGCGATCCCGGGGCTGTGTTCGTCCACACCCGCGAAGTGATCCAGAAGCTGGGCCCGGCCGTCCCGCACTAGGCGGGCGCGCCGCTTCCAGCGGAAAACCGCGCGGTGCTGCTGTTACGTAGCCAAAGTCGTCAGACCTTGGATCTGCTGCAGGTGACATCTCCAAACTCTTTCGAGTTTGGCTGCTGCTTTGAAAGCGGCATCGCCTGGTCTTTTTTCCGTCACCCTGCCAGCATGCGCCTGAACGCATCGAAGAGCTGGTGCGTTGCCCCGCCGAGGAACAGGAAATACAGGCTGCCGGCCGCGAAGACCGCATAACCGGCCGCAATGGCGGCCCCGTCGCGCTCCAGCATCCCCCCGGCGACGAGCAGAATGACCCACGCCGGAAAGGTGTTGGTAAGTGGAATCGGCAGGGGCAGCAGCAGCACGAGGGCTGCGATGAACATGATCACGGCGTGCACCTGTCGCAGCAGCCCGACGTCGACCAGCAGCGTCGCCCGCGGCCGCAGGAATTTCTCGAACAAGCGGATGATTCCCGCCGCCGCCGCGAAAACCCTGGCGAAAAATCCGGCCGGCAGCTTCCGGCGCAGGAGTTTCTCCGGCAGCCAGGGACGCTGGCCCAGCGCCAGCCGCAGCGAAA
>CAJAKX010000335.1 GCA_903940425.1 uncultured Opitutia bacterium
CCTCCACCACCTCCACCTCCACCACCTCCACCTCCACCACGTCGACCAAGAGCACCACCTCCACGTCCTCCACTACGAGCAAGAGCACCACCACCTCCACCACGTCCACCTCCACCACCTCCACCTCCACCACCTCCACCTCCACCACCTCCAAGTCCTCCACCACGTCGACCAAGAGCACCACCACCTCCACCACCTCCACCAAGAGCACCACCACCTCCACCACGTCGACCACGAGCACGTCCACCACTTCCACCTCGAGCACGACCTCCACTAAGAGCACGACCACCTCCACCACCTCCACCAAGAGCACGACCACCTCCACCACCTCCACCGCCTCCTCCACCTCCACCACCTCCTCCACCTCCACCACCTCCTCCTCCACCACCTCCTCCTCCACCTCCACCACCTCCACGAGCATTTATTATGACGGTTGAGGCGCCCCGCCCGGCCCCGCTCGTTCAAGCATCCCATGAAACTCAAACGTGAACGCGGTGGCGTGTTACTCGCCACGCTCGTTTTTGTGATAATCCTCTCGACCGCGACTGCCTCGATCCTGGCCTTGAGCCTTTATTCACATCGCCTGTCGCTGCGGAACGATCTCCGCGCCCAAGCCAGGGCGGTGGCCGAGACGGAAATGGAGTGGATCTACTACAACTTCATGAACCTCATCTTCGGGGGCACCAGTGCAGGATATGCGCAATTTCCTAATGCGACCACCCTGCTGGCGGCGAGCCTGCCATGTGATACCGGTGCTCAAGGCACGACGGTCGTACCAACCACCGATCGTTCCCCTTATCTCGAAGCCTATCGGACGGCCGGTTGGACCGTCCGGCGTTCGGTCGTTTACAACCAGCACAAGGAAGGGGTAATCCCATCCACCGGAAAAAGGGGAACGATTGACTACATCGATGTGAGAGTGGAGGTCCTCCCCCCTGCCTCCAGCGGCTTTGCGGGCTCCTTCTCGGAGCGCGTCGGGCGCTACTTCTCCTGTGCCAACACCTCGATTTTTCAGAACGCCATCTTCTTCCAAGGTGACCTGGAGATGGCTCCCGGCGGCGACATGACCATCACCGGTGATATCTCCGCCAACGGCAGCATCTACATGGGTGCCGGCAGGGATCAACTCGGCAACCCAGGCACGCTGACGATCAACAATCAGGTGCGATATCTGGAAGGCCACTATTTCAACCGGGACTCCGACGGGAATACGGTCTACCGCAAGCCGGGCACCCCCCCGGGGGGCACCTTGACCGCCCCCGTCTTCGGTACCAGTGAAGGCGACCAGGTCGAGGTAATGACCAAGCCGCAAAATTTGCTGGGTGGCATCGATGCTGACGCCCTCGCCACCGCGCGACCCGACTTGTTCCCGTCGGTCAACGACGTGTACCGCTCGCTGATCGCCCCACCGCCCGAATTTGCTACCGACCAGGAATACCCGATGTGGGTGGCGGGCGGCAGCCAACCAGACGATCCGACCATCAGCGCCCAACGGATGTACAACCGCGCCAGCCTGGTCATCACGGTCAACGAAGACCTCAGCGTCCACTTCCGGAAAAAAGGCGAATCGAGCGACAGTGACAGCGATTTCACCGGGATCGTGACGACATTGCCGACCGTCTACGACACACGCGAGGGCCACGACGTCTACATAACCGAGATCGACCTGACCGCACTCGCCGATAAACTCATAGCTAACTATTCGACTTTCAAAGGCGCGGTGTACGTGAACTTGAAAAACGCCTATGCCATCCATCCCTCCGCCATTCGGCTGAAGAATGGAGACACTTCTCCCATCTTCGGCAACTTCGGCGGCCAAGGCCTCTCGGTGGCGACCAACGGGGGCATCTATGTTCTTGGTGCTTACAACACGACCCAGATCGGCACCGATGCCAGCGGCAATCCGATCTACAACCCGGCGATGCTCATGGGCGACTCAGTCACCCTGCTTTCTTCAGATGGCGCCGGCAACGGGTGGAGCGATGCTAATGCCCACGGTGGTCTCGATGCACGCGTTGCCCACTCCCGCACCGATCTCGATGGGACAGTGGTAACGCACATCAATGCCGGCATCCTCACCGGCAATGTTTCTTCCACCGAAACCAACGCCAGCGGCGGGGCTCAAAATCTCATCCGATATTTGGAGGACTGGACCAATATTAGTGTAAAGGTTCAGGGTTCGCTCGGCCGCCTGTTCGACTCAAAGTACTACATCCGATCCTGGCAGCAACCCGGCTCGCCCTTTAATATCTATATTCAGCCGCTGACCCGGTCTTTCAGGTACGATAACTCTTTTCAGACCGCGTCCCCCCCGGAATCGCCGACCACCACTGACTTTACCCGCGGGGGTTTCTTCAATTGGTGATCCGCCGCCGGCACATTGTTCTCCCGCATACCCGGTGCGCGGTGGCGCGGAACCCGCAGGGATCCGACCAGGCTGAACCATCCGGCCGTTTCGTCTCGCGAAATTCACGCCATGAATAACGAGGACGACATCCTCCGGTTCGGCGAGGGCGAGCGCATGTTTGTGGTGCTGCGCGCGCGCCGCCTGCTGCGTGAAGGCGGAATCGACGCCGGTTATTTTCAACGCGGGGAGGAACAGCCTGATGCCGACGTCACCGCCGTCATCCCCGCCCGCAACGAGGCGGCCACCGTGGGCGTGGTGGTGCGGGAGTGTCGCAACTACGCCGCCAAGGTCATCGTTGTGGAAGGCGGATCGACCGACCGCACCGCGGAGATTGCCGCCGCCGCCGGCGCGCGGGTGGTGCGCGACCCGGGCCGCGGCAAGGGCGTGGCGCTGCGCCTGGCTGCGTGCCATGTCGACACCCCCATCTGTGTCTTCGTCGATGCCGACGGCTCCCACGATCCGATCGACATCCCGGTGCTGGTGGCGCCGATCCAGGCGGGTCTCGCCGACCATGTCTCCGGCTCCCGCCTCTTGGGCGGCTCGGATGAACTGCACGGCGGCGGGGACGAATTCCTGCGCCTCACCGGTTCGGCCTTCATCACCTACATGATCAACAAGCGGTTTGGCGCGCGGCTGTCCGATTCCCAAAACGGATTTCGGGCGATCCGGACGGACGTATTCCGCCGGTTGAACCTGCGTTCGCGCCACACCACGATTGAGATGGAAATGATCATGGCCACGCTCGCCGCCGGCCTGCGCCTCGTGGAAGTTCCCACCCACGAGCGGCCGCGGGCGGCGGGTTATTCCAAAATCTCGCTCTCCCGCCCGGCCACCTGGCTGGCCTACGGCTGGACCTTGTTCGCGGGGCTTTGCCGCCCCCGGAGTCCGCTCGCCCCTCCGCATGAAGCGAACGTATGACGCGGTGATCGGCGTGTGGGACGGCCATGATGCCGGCGCCGCCCTGGTGGCCGACGGCCGGGTGGTCCTCGCACTGAACGAGGAACGCCTCAGCGGCCGCAAGCTGGACGTGGGTCTGCCGGTGCGGGCCATCGCCGCCATGCGCCAGGCTGCCGCCGGCCGGCAAATCGCGTGGGCACCCACCACCTCCGATCCCGCCAAGACCCTCACCCGGACGTTCCCCTCGCTGAAGGAGAATTACTACCGGTTGCGGCGGCGCCTTGATTATCCCGGGCCGTTCTACGGAGTGAAAGTCTTCGCCAAATACACGCTGACCCAGCTGCCGACCAACCGTCTCCTGCGCGCGTGGACGCGGCACACGTCCGCCGCCGCCCTGGGCGTTCCCACCCACGATGTCTTTCTCGTCGATCATCACGAGGCGCACGCCGCCGCGGCCGCCTTCTGGCCCGCGTGGGGGCAGGACGCGATCATCGTGACGCTGGATGGCATCGGTGACGGGGAATCCGGATCCGTCTGGGAGTGGTCCGAGACGGATGCGTCGCTGCGCCGGATCATCTCCATTCCCGGTGCCGCCTCGCTGGGCTTGTTCTTCGAGCACATCACCCAGGAATTGCAGATGCGCCCGCTGGAAGACGAGGGCAAGGTCATGGCCCTGGCGACCTTCGCGGCGGAAAGTCCGGCCGCGAAAAATCCCTTCCTGAACTGGTTCTCACTGACGCCGGACTCCCGCGGGCTGCCGGTGTTGCGCTGCCGCATCCCGCCGGCGCGGATGGCGCGGGAGGTGGCCCGGAGCGTCTGGTGCACGCCGCGCGAGCAGGTCTGTCGCATGGCGCAGCAAACGCTGGAGGCCATCGTCCCGCGATTTTTCGCCATGCTGGTGGAAGCGACGGGACGACACGCCTTCGGTTATGCCGGTGGGGTGGCCTCCAACATCAAGGTCAACCGGCTTGTGCGCACCACGCCCGGCATCGCCCGTCTCGAAGTCTGCCCTGCGATGGGCGACGGCGGCCTGGCCTTGGGCGCGGCCCTCGCGACCTGGCGCCGGCTCACCGGGCGGCGGCCGCAGCCGTTCAACGACTTTCGGCTCGGCACGGACCAGGGCGACCTGGGACGCGAGGCCGAGGCCATCGCCGGCGCCGCGTCGGCGGCCTGCTTCCGCCCGGCCGACATCGCGCTCGCCGTCGCCGAACGCGTGGCGGCCGGCGAGATCGTCATGTGGGCGCAGGGGCGGATGGAGCTGGGTCCGCGGGCCCTGGGCACGCGCAGCATTGTCGCCCGTGCCGATAACATCACGGCCCGCGACGATCTCAATCTGCGGCTCAAACGCCGGGTCTGGTTCCAGCCTTTTTGCCCCTCCATTCTGCTCTCGGAGGCACCCGCGCTGCTGGCCGATTACCGCGGGCCGCAGGACACCAATTTCCACATGACCATGGGCTTCATGACGACGAGCCGCGGACGGACGGCCCTGGCCGGCGCCATCGGCCCCGACGGTTCCTGCCGGCCGCAGATGGTGGTAGAAAACGAGGCGGACCCGTGGTATCGCCTGCTGGCGCACGTCAAGGCCCTCACCGGCACCGGCGCGATCATCAACACCAGTCTCAACATGCACGGCAAACCCATGTCCGACGCCGTCGACGGCGTGATCGAGGCCTGGCGGGAAAGCGGGGTCGAGCACCTCGCGCTGGGCTCGGCGTTGCTGTCCAAGAAGCCTGTGGTAACTCCCCGTTGACCATGACCTCCTCACCCCGTCTTCAACGCCTTGTCTGGCTCTCGTTCGCCCTGACCGTCCTGGGCGCAACCGCGTTCTGGGCCGGCCGCGTGCTCACCGGACTCAGCATCGATGAACAACGCAATCTGGTGCCGGTCTCCACGGTCTGGGGCATGCACGCCTGCATGGTGGCGATCATCGCCGGGCTCGGCGCCGTCGCGGTGCCGGTGGGCAGGATCCTGGGGCGGCGCCGCATCCTCATCGCGTTGGCCCTGCTCATCGGCGGTTACCTCGCCTGCGGCCTCGCACCGAAAACCGTCCGCATCTTCTTTGACGAACATCTCTACATGCAGATCGGCCAGACCATCGCCCACACTGGTCGCGCAGAAGGCGCCAATTACGCCCGCGTGGAATATGGCCAGTTCGAGATGTATAGTTCGTGGGTCAACAAGCAGCCCAACGGCCTGCCCTACCTCCTTTCCTGGATCTACCGCGTCGCCGGCGTCACCGACAATGCCTCGCATTTCCTCAACCGGGCTCTGGTCGGCCTGGCCGCGGCCTCGCTTTACCTCGGGCTGACGCTGATACCCTGGACCCTGCCCGCCGGCGCCGCACTGGCGGCCGCCGTCCTTTTCGTTTTCACGCCCCTGGTCATGTGGTGGGGCCATACGGTCGCCGCGGAGCCGGCCGCCGCCGCGACTGCCGCCTTCGCCTTCCTGGCCGCCTGCGTCCACGCCCGTTTCCGCGACACGGCAACGGCCCAAGGCCTGCCCGCGAGCGGCGTGTTGCTCGCGGGTGCCACCGCGCTGGCCGTCTATTTTCGGCCGGAGTCGCTGCTGGCCTTCCCGCTGGTGGCCGCCGTGCTCTGGTCCACCGACGACCGGTTTGTCGAGGACTTGTCCGCCTGGGGGGCGCTGGCGTTGTCCCTCGCCATGGCGGCGCCGAATGTCCTGCATCTCTGGTCGAACCGCTTGGAGAACTGGGGAGCGCGGGACGGACGCCGCTTTGCCGTTGGTTTTATCGAAAAAAATCTCAACAGCAACGGCGGTTATTTTTTTGATTCCAAGTGGTTCCCCGTGGCCGGCACGGTGCTGGCCCTGACCGGCATGCTGTGGCTGCTGAGGCGGAACCGCACGGCCGGACTCGCGCTGAGCCTGTGGTTCGCCCTGTTCTGGGGCATCTTCATCGTGTTCTATGCCGGCGGCTATTACTACGGCGCCAGTTCGCGTTACGGCGTGGTGTCCGCCGCGCCCGTGGCCATCTTCATGGGCATTGGCCTGGCCGGCCTCTACGGCGCCTGGCGCAAGCTGCCACTGCTGGTATTCGGACTGGGCGCCTGCGGCTTGATCAACTGGACCGCCGCCATGCATTACGTGCCGACCTTGAGCCGTGAAGCCGTGGAGGCCGTGGCCGACATGGACTTTATCGCCCAAACGTCCCATGTCCTGCCGGAGGGATCACTGGTGATTTCCCAGGATCCGTGCATGTGGATGCTGCAGGGAATCAATGCCTCGCAGTTCTTCACCATCGACCACATGGTTCGCGAGGAAATGCGCGAGCTGGTGAATCAATTTCCGGGCGGCATCTATGTCCACTGGGGTTTCTGGAATAATGCCGAGCCCGGCATCGCCGAGTCCACCGCCCGGCTCCTGGCGGAGACCAAGGCAACCGAGGTCGCGCGAGTGCAGTGCCAGGCTTACAAGCTCGCGATCTTTCGCATCGACACGCCCGAGGCGCTCACCCGCTTCGGCGGCAAGCCGCCCGCCAACCCGCGGCGCGACACCGATCTGGACAGCCACCTCGCGCGGGCCCGCGCCGGGCTCGCGCCGGCCGGGGCCGCACCCCCACCCGGCCCATGAGCACCCTTTACTCCTGGAGCCGTCTTGCGCTGCGCACCGCCGCCGCCGCCACGGGGATCGAGGGCCGGCCCACCAAGCTCATCTTCATCGTCACCAAGCGCTGCTACTCGCGCTGCGTCTACTGCGATATCTGGAAGATCAAGGACACGCCCGGCGGACTCGACGGCGAGCTCTCGCTGGACGAGGTGCAGGCCATCGCGGCCGCCAACCCGTATCTTCAATGGATCGATTTCACAGGCGGAGAGCCGACCGACCGACCGGATTTTCCGCAGGTGGTGCAGGCGTTCGCCCGCGCCTGCCCCGATCTGCTCCTCGTGCATTTCCCCACCAACGGCATCGCCACCAAGCGGGTCGAGCAGATGACGGCGGAAATACAGCAGACGGTGCGGGCCCGCCTGGTGGTGTCCGTCTCCATCGACGGTCCGTCCGAGCTCAACGACCGCCTCCGTGGCATCCGTAACGATTTCGCCCATGCCGTGGACACCTTCGCGGCGGTTCGCCGCCTGCTCGGGCCGGACAATGTCTTCACCGGCATGACGCTTCATGGACACCAGGCGTCCTGCGGGCACACGACCTCCGAATTGATCGAGCTTACCTTCGCCGCCATCAACGAGGCGTTGCAGGCGCGGTCCGAAGCCGCCATCAACTGGAGCGAATTTCACCTCAACATTCCGCACCTTTCCCAGCACTACTATGGCAACACGGGGAACGAGGCCAAGGACGGCTTCGGCGGCGCAGTCCACCGCGCCGAGATGATGGCGGCCTTGAAACTGGCGGCGTCGAAAACCAGAAACCGCGCCTGGTCGGCGATGGGCGCCATCGAGCGCATTTACCGTGCCGAGGCCGGCCGGTATCTCGCCGCGGGCCGGACTTCCATCACCTGCGCGGCCCTGCTCTCGACCGTCTACCTTTCGGAAAAAGGCGAGGTCTACCCCTGCACGATCTGGAATCGTCCGCTCGGGAACGTGCGCACCACCGCCTTCGCGCTGATGCCGATTATCGAGGCCGCCCGCCGCGACGGCTTGCGCCGGGCCGTCGCCGAGCAGAAATGCCCGAATTGCTGGACGCCCTGCGAAGCCTATCCCGCCATTGGGGCCTCGCCGGTGCGCTCGCTGCTGGCGCTGGCGCGCGGCTGATGATTTGAAACCACCCACCCGCTTATGATCACCTCCAATCGCTTCCACCCGCTGATGCTCCGGGCCCTCCCCAACCTGATCGTCACCGCCGTGCCGCTGGCCGCCTTCCTCGCCTTTGCCATCCAGCCGTTGATGGGCAAGCAGCTCCTGCCGATTTATGGCGGCACCTCCGCCACCTGGCTGGGGACCATGCTTTATTTCCAACTGGCGCTCCTGCTCGGCTACGCCTGGGCCGCCTGGCTGGTGCGCCAGCGGACCCTGGTCCAGGTCAGCGCGACCGCGGTGCTGGCGCTCCTGGCGGTGCTCACGTTTCATCTGCCTTCCGGGCAAATCGACACCACGCCCAGCATCGTCACCGTCGTCTGGCGCCTCGCGGTCAGCACCCTGCCGGCCATGGTGTTATTGTTCAGCACTTCGCCCCTCCTGCACGGCTGGCTGCGGCAGCGCGGACAGGAGGTGCCATACTACCTCTACGCCATTTCGAATGCCGGGAGCCTGGCGGCCGTTCTGCTCTATCCGTTTGTGATCGAGCCCAGCCTGCGGCTCCCGGAGCAGACGTTCTACTGGCACGGCATTCTTGCCATTGTCGCCGGCCTGCTCGCCCTGGCCGGCTATATCATCCTGCGCACTTCCGCTGAGGCGAGTGACCGGCCAGCTCAAGACGGCCCCGCCGAAGCCCTGGCCCCCGGTCTCGTCGCCGCCTGGCTGAGTCTCAGCGCGCTCACCTGCATCGGCATGCTGGGCGCCACCTTCCATCTCGCATCCGAGATTGGCTCGAATCCGTTGGCCTGGGTGGGGCCTTTCGGTGCTTATCTGCTCAGCTTCACCGTCACGTTTTCCGAGCGCTGGCGCCGCTGGATGACGAAGACGACCATTGTCTGGCTGGCGGTCAGCCTCGCTGGCTATATGGTGACCAAGGGGTTTACGGCCGTCACGGTCAACGCCTGGACCGCCTGGTGGCTTATCTCGCTGACGGCCAGCGGCAGCTTTCTGGGCAACGCCTTGCTGCACAGCCTTCGTCCGGCGCAGCGCTTCGAACGGTATTACCTCATCCTGGCGGCCGGTGGCGTGCTCGGCGGCCTGCTCTCCGTCATGGTCATCCCCCATCTGTTCGTCCGCCCCGTCGAATTTATCTTCGCTTCCGTGGCGCTGCTGACGGTCGGTATGCTTTGGCTCACCGGCCGCCGCGAACCCGGCATCGCGGTCATCACGGCCTCCATCCTGTTCGCTCCCGTGATCGGCTTCGGCCTCCAGCAGACCAGAGTCGAGACTGCCTATGGCGCGCGCGTCCGCCACATCCGCGATCTCTACGGACATGTCATGATCACGCTGAATTCGAAGGATCCGCAGAGCGTCGTCCTCTCCAGCGATACGACCACCCACGGCTCACAGCTGACCGCCGATGCGGCGGCGCGGCGGCGGCCCACGCTTTATTACACGGAAAGCACCGGCGTCGGCCGCGTGCTCGAGCGCCTGCAGGCTGAGCGACCGGCCATGCGCGTCGGCGTGGTCGGTCTCGGGGCCGGCATCCTTTCCGCCTACGCCCGCAAAGGTGATACCTACGATTTTTGGGACATCGATCCGAAGACCATTCGGATCGCCCGTGAATACTTCACCTTTGTCACCGAGTCGGCCGGCCAGATCAACCTCATCCAACGCGACGGCCGCAAGGCGCTCGAAGAGTCCCGCTCCGAGTATGACGTGCTGGTCTTGGACGCGTTCACCGGTGACGGCATCCCCGCCCACCTGCTCACGCGCGAGGCCATCGCCCTTTACCAGCGCCGGCTCGCCGCGCGCGACGGCCTGCTGCTGGTCAACGCCTCGACCCGCTATTCCAGACTGTTCCCCGTGGTGGAGGCCACGGCCCGTTCGCTGGGGCACGCCACCCTCGACGTCATCACCGACATCAGTGCCTCAACCAATGATCGTGACTGGGATCCGACACACACGGAATACCTCATCGTCTGCCGGCCTGCGCGTACGAAGGACATTTCCGGATGGTTCGCCGAAGAGGAGGACAAAGGCCGGGTCAAGCACGCGGTCACCACGGTGCAGGCGCCCTTGATCAATACGCAGCTGATCTGGAGCGACGACCGGAATGCGGCGCTCGACACGCTGGACCTGGGCCGGTTTCTGTTTGAACCATGACGGAGACTCCGGCCAGCATTGACGCGTCGCGTCCCCGGGAAGGAATGCCCCTCATCGAGGAGCCGGCATTCCAACGCCGAATCGCTACGCGCCACGAGAAGCCGGCCGGCGTCTTCCCCGGCTGCGTGCATCTTGCAGCTACAATTGATTGGATCAGTCACGACGTTTGAAAACACCGCCCAAGTCCGATCAAATCGACGTCCCTCCCGCGGGCGCGTGTCTCCCGGCGTTTTCCGTCGGCAGGCGCGCCGTCTTCTGGCGCTACCTCGCGATCATCCTCACCGCCAAAGTTCTCCTTGAAGTGTTCTTCTTCATTGGCGTGGCCCGGCAATATGGCGAAGAGGACATTTTTGTGTCGCTGGCGCTGCCTACGAGGGACCCCGAGCAAAACTATTGGCATTCCATCGCGAGATTCAGGGCCGTTTCCGACTGGGCCGAGTGGAAAGGGGATCCCACGGACATGTATCCGTTTCGGGTCTCCGCGCTTTACCCGAACCTTTTATTCATGCGGGCGTTTGGGGCTACGGAAGCGTCGTTGACGCTGTGGACCGCGCTCACCGGGATCGGTACCGTTTTGCTGGTGGGGCTTATCGGAAGATCGCTGGTTGATGCGCGGACCGGGCTCTTCAGCGCCGCCGTGCTGTCGCTCATCCCAGGGCACATTCTCTATTCCGCCCGGGTCGACACCGATATGCCGCAGCTCTTTTTTCTGTGCCTCGGCATATTCTCCCTCGTCCTGGCGCTGCAGGCGGCCACGAGCCGAAAGCAGCTGACCTTCGCCGCGGCCAGTGGATTGTCTTTCGGCTTTCTGTATCTCGCGAAGTTGCTGCTGGCTTTTTTAGCACTGAGCTGGGCCATCCTCGTTCCGTTTTTGCTGGCCGCGCTGGCCGACAAGGAGACGCTCCTGGCGCCCAGGGGCAAGCTGCGGCAGGCGATGTTGATTTCGACCGTGTTGCTCGGCGGCTTCGCCCTGGTTTTTGTGACGGAAAACTGCGACTACTACTTTTTGTCCGGCCACTGGTTTCTGCATTGGCGAATCATGAAATGCAATGCGGTGAATGTGGAGTCATGGCGTTGCGCGAAATTTGTGACCCTCGGGTTTATCAAGCTCTGGCTGCCACCCGCGGGTTGGGACGACTTATTGGCTCACACCAGGATGTTCCGCGACAGTCTGTTCCCCGTGGGCTGGATGAGTTCCATTTACAGCATGCCGGTCCACGGGTGGAGCGGCGCCGTTTTCCTGCCCGCACTTCTGGTTCTGCCTTTTCTCCGCATCAGCCACCGCAAACTTACGCTCCTGATCATCACCGGCTTCGTGTTCTATTACCTATATCAGGAGTTCTTCTGGCTTTATCCCACCCGCGAAGGCGGAATGCTCAATCTGACCTTTGTGCACAAAGTGCACCGCTTTATTTTTCCCTGCTATATCGGCATCTCGCTGTGTGTCGGACTTGCCCTCGGGTCGCTTTCACGCTTGGGGCAGCAATGCACCCAACACTGGCCCCGGCGCATTTTCCGGTTGGCCCCAGTTTGCCTCGTGCTCGCTTTTGGCGCCGCCAACTGTCCGGGCACGCTATACTTTCACACGTTCTTGCGTGAGTCTCTCGCGGATTTCCGCCAAGTCTGCCGCGATTTGAAGGCCATCGCGCCCAATGGAGCGACCGTCTATGTCGCCGCCGGCTCGTGGCCCTATTATCGACTGTTTGAATATCCCCGACACTATGAGTGGAAGTATTTCGTGGACAGACCCGAGGACGCCGTTTGCGACGGTTGGGGTGTGGTCGGTGGTTCCCTGGGGCACGGATTGTCGCCCGCAACGTACATCGAACAATATCCCGAATGGTTGCGCCCCTATTACCGAGGGGACGTCGGGCCTCCGGACGGCTGGCAGTTGATTCAAACGAAGCCGAGTTTGACAGAACCGAGTGTTCCGGCGGTACGCATCTTGAAGCTGCCGGAGCGCGACCACAAAACCGATCCATGACGAGCGACGACCAACCGAAACCGGCGGCACCCCTGCGGCAACCCGTGGCTGACAACGAGGACGTCAACGCCAGGTATTTTGACGCCTGGAAGGACTACCAACAACTCGTCGGGAGCATCGATACCTATGATCTTGTTTCGCGGGCGTTGGTCGGAGAGCTTCACGGCCGGGTCGTGGATGTGGGGAGCGGCGGAGTCGTCAACTATGACTGCGGCAACATCACCGACCTGGTGCTGGTCGATATCAGCACGGAGTACCTCAATCGCGTGATCCTGCCGGCCGGTGCGGTTCTGAAGACGGGGACGGCTGTTGCTCTGCCTCTGGGTGACTGCGCGCACGACTGTTTGCTCATGCAGATGCTTGTGCATCACCTGGCCGAAGGCGACTACCGGACCACCCGGGCCCGAACCCAAACGGCGCTACGCGAGGCGTACCGCGTGTTGAAGCCAGGCGGCAAGATCGTCGTGATCGAATCCGTCGTCAATCGAGGCTTTGAAATGGCGGAACGATTGTCGTTTGGGCTGACCCGCCGCCTGCTGCGTTTGGTCGGACATCCGATGGTGTTCCAGTGGACACCGGCTCGTCTCTGTGCATTTGTGCGGGAGACGGGGTTCATCGACATTCGCGCGGACTACATCCCGCGGGGAAAGTGGACGATCTTCTTGGGCCGCCGCTGGCCGACGCTGCTTGTGCCGGTCAACCACTGCAAAATCGTGGCAACCAAACCCGGGTGACGCGCAACGAGGAAATCGCCAGCGCTCAACATCGCCATCATCATTGCGGGGCGACGCGCGGATCTGGCGCGGGGTCGAATTGAACCTCCGGCGTGCCCCAGATTTCAAAATACCCGTTCCCCCCGACGCAGAAGTAATCGATCTCGATTTCATAACGCCCGGGTTCCACGGCGGCACCGTAGGCGAAGTCCTTCGTCACATCATCCTCCCAATGCACCAGACTGCATTCCGTCCCCGAAGCGTTGCGGAATCGGACCCGATATCCGTTTTCACTTCGGAGATGCAGCATCGTATGCGGTGACGAGAAGGTGATCCAGCCTCGCATGGTGATGCTGCGGGCACGCGGGATGTGAGTGATTTTCTCTTTGATCAGCGTCGTCAGCCATTGCGAATTCACATCGAAGGCGGGAGGTTGCACCGCGACCGCCAGCGGCGGCCCGGCCAATTCACGTCCGTCATAGAGCCAAATCCGCAGATTACCCCTCAGGTTCGCCGGCAGCGGGTCACCGAATAGCGGATGATCGAGTTTCAGGTCATCCTGCGCGAACCGCGGGATCGAACTGGGTATTGGCAGCGGTGCGCTCTCGGTTCTGATCACCCGCACGCCCATGGCCACGCCGATCAGGAAGGCAGCGCAGCCCGGCCACAAAAGCCAGCGGTATCGGGGCTCAGGGTTGGGATCGGAGATCATGGGAGTTCACCTTCGTCGGACGGAAAAGCCACAGCTGCAACAGATGGGATCGCCACGGTCGTCGCAGTGCGGCAAACGTGTGGATCAGAACTGCGTCTCCGCCAAGAATCTTCATGCGATCCGGCGACCAGGCGCCATCCGCGCTCATGCCCTCCCGTCGCGCCCCACCCGTCCAGATGCATACCGGCGGCGAATTCCGCAAGTCCAGGAACCGCGATCGTGACGGCTGAAGCAAGGTCGTGTCGGGCCAGCCAAGCATTTCGAGGAATTGCTCTCCGCCATCTTCATCGATCACCTGCGGAAGCCGGCAATACGACTCAAGCCAGGTTGTGCTCGCCGCCGCGGCGTGCCGATAGTCCGCCGTGCTGTCCTCGTATTCATGGTAGCGGACCACCGTGCAATATCCGGCGATTCCCAGGCAGGCGCTGAGCAGACAACCACGCAGGGCACCGAGCAGCCAGCGATCGAACACGCCCGGCAACGTCAAAACGACGGCCGTAAACGCGGCGACCGGCGGAGCCAACACATCGGTGTATCTCCACGGTCGGCCGTCGAAGGAGATGGGCAAATAATGCGGCCACAGCCGGAACGGCCAATACTCGATGAAAAGAAACAGCCCCAACGCGCTGAAGAAGTAGACGAAAGCCATGGTGCGTTCGGGCGACGGCAACCAGCGCCAAAGAACCCCGGCAACCACGCCAAGCCCCAGTGCGACCCACATCCAGATTCCGTGCAGCAACATATGAAAACCATCCGGTCCAAAGGGGAGAAAGAGTTGTTCCACGTATTGGTAAAATAGATCGTGGAACTGCAGGTTCCCGCTCAGATATTTCTCCGGCAGCTTCACCGCGTACATGCGCATCTCGGCTTGGATATTCCCGAAGAAATGCCCCGTCTTTGCCTGATAGAACAGCTGGACGCCGAGTGCCGGCAGCAAGAAGACCGCCGCCGCCGCCAGAAGAAGGATCCAACGTCTCCGCTCGGGCCAACCCCGGCGGGTGATCTGCAGGAGAACTTCGGTGGTCAACCAGATGCCGAGCAGCGGCAGGGCCGTGACTTTGACCTGGTAGGCAGCGGCAAAAGCCGCGCCGGCCAGAAACGAAAATCCAATCCAGGACAGATGCTGGCGCACCGTGACCGGCGACTCTGCCAATCTAGCGTAGGCGCATCCAAACAAGTTGACGCAAAGCAGGCTCCAGAAGATCAACGGCACCTCGTTAACCCACATCAAGGAATCGACAAATAAGACGGGATAGCCCGCGAGGATGACTGCGCAAACGACCGGAGCCTGGGATCCGCGGGAAAGGTTTCTTCGCAGCCAGAGCGCAGTGAGAAGCGGGATGAAGCCTCCGGTAATGATCGGATAAAGCGCGATGCCGTGGGCCGTCCAGCCGAGCCAGTGGATTGAAGCGCCAATCGGCAGCAGCCACGCCGGGCGAAACTCGGCCTGTCCCATGTCGCCCAGCGATGGGTATTCGCCCCGGAGGATAAACCCCAGGGGAGTAGCGTAACCAGGGTCGTCGGGGAGGGCCGTCCCAATTGCAAAAATCCAGCGGGCGAGCAGACTCACCAAAGTGATGAGCACGAGGAGACTCAGAGCCGAATCCCTGGTCGCCAGCCAACGCTTGATTTGACGGATTCCCGCCATCATGCGGTTCCTTCGCTATTCGCAGTGTCAATTGGCTCGCACCTCGCCTCGACCGACGTGCTCGAAGCCATGGACGAACGAATCGTGCTCTGGTCGCTCATCAGGAAACGGACAACCGGGTGAATGCGCCGATTTGAGCGCGGAAACGTGGATGCGTCGAGTCGATAAAACCGTGCGTCTCGATCCATGCCACGGTTTTTTGTTTTGGCGCGTCAACCAATTGATCTGTAGGCGCGCGAGCGAGCTCGCGCAATTTTGCGCCAGCAAGCTGGCAGCCTACACGTTACACCGCCAAGGCAAGAGACCGTGCGATCCGTGCGCAGGACGCTTTGCCACCGTTGCCACGGTGCCCAAGGCAACAGCGCCAGTCATCGAGGCTGAAATCGCGCGCCATCTCGCTTCGGTATCGCGTTTCTAGCAAGCCCGGCCATTCTGGATCGCAAGCCAAGTTGCACCACCATGCCACACAAGACCATCGCGGTCGTCATCCCCTGCTACCGGGTTGCCCGTAGTATCCTCGATGTTGTCCGCACCTTGCCCGTCTGGGTCGATGCAGTCTACTGTGTCGACGACGCCTGCCCCGAGAAATCGGGCCAGTTGATCTGCGCGGAGATCCGCGACCCGCGCGTGCGGGTCCTGTTCCATGAGCGGAATCAGGGCGTCGGTGGCGCCATGATCACCGGTTTCAAGGCCGCCCTTGCCGCGGGTCACGGGATCATCGTGAAAGTCGACGGCGACGGGCAGGTTGATCCGGGTTTGCTCCCGCGCCTGTTGCATCCGATCGTTTCCGGGACTGCCGATTTTTCGAAAGGCAACCGCTTCTACGACCTGCAGGCACTGCGGCAAATGCCGCTGGCCCGCCGGATCGGAAACTTCGGGCTGACGTTGCTGACCAAGGTGGCGAGCGGGCACTGGCACATTTCGGACCCGACCAACGGCTTCGTGGCAATACACCAGGCGGCGTTGCGGATGCTGAATTTCGAAAAGCTCTCGCGGAGTTACTTTTTCGAAACCAGTCTGCTCATTCAACTCAATATCATCCGCGCAGTCGTGACCGAAGTACCCATGCCGGCGCGCTACGGTTCCGAACGATCTTCGCTCAGTGTCTGGCGGACGTTGATCGGCTTTCCACCCAAGCTCGTTGCTGGCTTGCTGCGCCGGCTCCTGTGGCGCTATTTCATTTACGACACGAATGCGGTGACGGTTCTTCTTTTTGTCGGCTCGCTCAGTCTCGTGGGAGGCGCCGCTTTCGGTTTCTACCGGTGGCATGCAGGCGTCGTCGCCGGCCAGGTGCAGACGACCGGAACCGTTGCCCTGGCCCTGTTGCCGGTGATCGTCGGTATTCAGATGCTCCTGCAGGCGTGGCTTCTCGATATCGTCGACAAGCCCGCCGCCCCGCTCGCCAGCCGGATCAACGATACGTGGGAGTCCTATGGTTGAACCCGCACGTTACGCCCACCCTTTCAGCAGCCGCTTGAAGAATCCTCGCACCGCCAGTTCCGAGCGGCTCTCCAAATGCCCGGAAATTGAGTTGATGAGAATGCGGAACGGCCGCCAGGGACGCACGAGCCACGCCACCCCATAAAAGAGAAATGTCCCGGCGATCCGCGCGCATAGGAGTTGTTTCTTGCTGAGGGCGCGGCAGTAAGAATACGTCTGGGTCACGTCGGCATAGGCGGCCAGGCGACCAAAATAGGCATCATCCATCTCTTGGATCCGTCCTTCGGAGCGGAGCTGATCGAAGAGTTCGCTGCCCGGGTAAGGAACAAAGACCCAGATGGCGATATCGTGAATGCCGGCCCACGCGGCTCGGACGATGACGCGGTAGGTTTCCCACAGGTTCTTCCACCGATCTTCCGGAAAGCCGAAGATGAAGTTGGATTTGACATTCAGTCCGCTCCGCACGGCCAGTCGCATCGACCTGAGCAGTTGAGGAATGGAGATCCTTTTCTTTATCAAGTTCAGAGTTTCTTCGGACCCGCTCTCCGGAGAATAGGAGATGTTTCTGCAGCCGGTCTGGTAGAGAAGGCGCGCGACCTCTGCATCGATCGCTTCCGAGCGCGTGCCGCTGGGAAGCTGCCAGGTGAACTTCATCTTCCGTTGTTCAATCCCGCGGCAAAAATCGATGATCCATTGTTTGTTCACGATCATCGTGAGGTCATAAAAATCGAAATTGGTCGCTTGATACTTTTGCTGAAGATCAGCGATTTCATCGAGCAGATCGCCCGGATCTCGCGGTTTCCAGCGCACGGTCCACATGGTGGGATTCGAACAAAAGGTGCATTGGTACGGACAGCCTCGCGAGGCCAGGACCGGGATCGAGCGCCCGCGGTTGACACCGAACCCGTAGCCCCGCGAGAGGTACTCTTCGATCGGGAGCAAGTCCCATGCGGGGCGAGGAATGGCGTTGAGATCCTGGATTCGCGGGCGGACGGCAGTTTGCTGAATCTGTCCGTTCGCGTCACGATACACCAGGCCCGGGACCGTGTGGAGTTGCTGGATCCCCCCTTGCTCATAAACTCGCAAAAGATCCGCAATCGTCTCCTCGCCTTCCCCGAGCACGATCGCATCCAGGGGAGACTGGGCGAGCGAGAATTCGGGGACGGCCGTGACGTGCTCCCCTCCGGCGACGATCAGAGTCTTGGGAAATCGAGCCCGGATGGCATGAAGGAGTTCCCGGCAAACTGGCCATTCAAACGAAAAATTGGAGGACACGCCGATCACGTGGGTGTCTTCGGAAATGCGATCAACAATGGCGGGTATCGCCAGGCCATGCAGCAGGGTCCCTCGGTCCCGCGGGGTGTATTGTTCAATGGCCAGCGAGATCGCATCGATAAAACACACTTCATGTCCCGCCTGCCGAACAGCCGCGGCGATATAGGCGGGGCCAATCGGTGGAACCACCATATCCGCCATGTTGAATGTCGGCATGAGAACGGGAGGCCGTATCAAAGTGAATTTCATCATGACGACCGATTATGAAGGGGCATTCGGAAAATATCCCGCCATCACGACTTCTGGACTAAAAAGCGCACCGTATCGCGGATTCCATCCGGGATCGAAATGCGTGGCCTCCAACCAAGCGACTTGATCTTCCCGGTGTCGAGATGGACCAATGGACTGTCGCCCAGCCAGCCACGCTCCCCGCCGGTAGTTTCGAACCGGACGTCCGCCAGCCCGAGTTCGGAGGTGACAATCCGCGCCACCGTCAGCACATCGATGTCATCGTCATGCCCGAGATTGAAAACTGCCTTCGGGCCGGCGGCACTATCGAGCGCCAGAAAGATGCCGGCGACACCATCGCGCACATGCAGATAGGATTTCCTTTGCCGCCCGTCGCCGAGGATTTCGAGCCGCCCGGAATCCGCCCGGAGCTTTTGCACAAAGTCAGCCACGACTCCGTGGCTGTAACGCGGACCAATCCAGCTCACGAAACGAAAAATCAGCGCGCGAATACCGAAATATTCGCTGTAGGCCTCGATCATCGCCTCGCCCGCAAGCTTGCTCGCTCCGTAGAGCGAAGTCTGGCAGAGGAACGATGTCTCCGGCGTGGGGAATACCGCCGGTTCCCCGTAGACGGCCGCGCTGCTGGCAAAAACGATGGTGCCGGCTCCCGCGCCATGCATCGCTTCGAGCACGTTCCAGGTTCCGATCGTGTTTTGTTCCAAGTCGACCCGTGGCCGGGCGATTCCCCCACGGACATCGGCGTTGGCTTGAAAGTGAAAAAACGAATCGCAGCCCCGCATCTCCGCGGTGAGGCGCGGCAGATCCAGAACGTCGGCTTCGACGATGCGCATCCGCGGATCACCCACATGCGCGGCCAGATTCCGCAGGCTGCCGGTCGTGAAATTGTCATAGACGACCACTTCGGCTCCATCGGCCAGAAGCCGGTCGACCACGTGGCTGCCGATAAAGCCGGCGCCACCTGTGACCAAGGCCTGTCTTGGCTTCATGGGGCCGACCGGATTCTTTGCCGCAAAGCCTCGGTGAAAATATGGTTGAGGACCAAATGGACGTCCTCGACCGGTCCGTAGGCGTCGCATTTTACATGGATCGCGACGTCGGCCAACTCGCGCAGCCGGCCTCCCTGAAAGCCGACTAGCGCCAGGATCCGGCCACCGTGCGCCTTCGCGAACTCGGCCGCCTGAACGACATTGGGCGAATTGCCGCTCGCCGAAAGGACGATTAACACATCCCGGGGTTGCAGGAGATTCCCCATCTGTTCCACGAATACGTTCTCGTACCCCAGGTCATTGGCGAGGGCGGAAAACCATGCCATGTTGTCGTTGAGACTGAGCACCCGCAGGCGGGGTTTGCCGGCGGCCACGGTGTTCTTGCCCAGATCCGCGGCCATGTGCGAGGCGGTGGAAGCGCTTCCTCCGTTGCCGCAAATGAAAACCGTGTGCCCATTTTCATAGGCATCGAGCAACACGGCCGTCGCCGCCGCCACCGCGTCGAGGTCGAGTTCCGCCAGCACGTTGCGCAACCGCGAAACGTAATCCTGCGCAATGCTCCTCGGGGTGTTCATCGGTCAATCGCCAACGTAAATGATTCGCGTACCTTGCCGCTCCAGCCGGAAATCGATCTGGCGCAGGTCCCCCAGCGCCTTGATCAGCGCCTCGCGGCGCTCGGGCTCCACGTAAAAGAGGAAGAAGCCGCCGCCGCCCGCGCCCAGAAGCTTGCCGCCGACCGCGCCGGCCGCGCGACCGCGTTCGTAGAGTTTGTCGAAATGCGCGGAGGAGACGCCGGAGGCCATCTGCCTTTTCAGCAGCCATCCCTCGTGCATCATGCCGCCGATCGCCTCAAAGTGCCCGTCCACCAACGCGGCGCGCAGCTCGTCAGCCTGATCCCGGATACGGCAAAGGATGTCAAAGCGCTTCGGATCCGACAGGATGTTCTGCCTCTGCTCGGCGAGGATTCCCACGGCGCTCCGCGTGACGCCCGTGTAGAACAACACCAGTCTTTTCTCCAGTTCCGCGCGATCCTCGGCGCCGAGGATGATTGGATCGACATGAACACTGCCATCGCTGTTGAACCGGATATAGTTCATCCCCCCGAACGCCGTCGCGTACTGGTCCTGCTTGCCGATCGGCTCCTTCAGCCGCTCGATTTCCACTTCACACGCCTGGGCCGCGCAGATCTCATGCGACGGCATGCGTCCCCGGTGTGCCAGCAAGGCATGGATGAGCCCCACCGAAAACGCCGACGAACCACCCAGCCCGCTGCCGAGCGACGGCATGTCGGCGAAGCTCGTGATTTCGAGGAAATCGCGGTTGTCCGTCACGCGGAGGCATTCGCGGATGAGGGGATGCCGGATGGATTCGATGCTGTCGCAGCTCTCGGTCTGTGCGTATTTCAAGAGGTACCGAGGCTCGAAAAACTCATGGATCGCCAGATAGACGAACTTGTCGATCGCGGAGCTGACCACGGCGCCATAGCCGCGCTGGTAGAAATCGGGAAGATCGGAGCCGCCGCCGACAAAACTGATCCTGAAAGGGGTCTTGCTGATGATCATTGCCGGATGATTCCATTTTCGATGGCTGCCTGGACAAAGGCGAGCAGCGAATCGAATTCCGTGTCGGGTGCCGCCACCTTTAGCACTTTCTTACGATGCCCGGGCTCCCCCACGAGGACCGTCCGGATGCCGGCGGCGCGACCTGCACGCAAGTCGCTGGCCTGGTCTCCCACCATGATGCTGGCGGCGAGATTCAGACCCAGTTCGCGGCAGGCGCGAAACAACAAACCGGGAGCGGGTTTGCGGCAACGACAGGCCCGGCGCAGTTCCGGCACCCCCTCGCCGTGGTGGGTCTCGGGGTGGTGGGGGCAGGCGTAGATCGCGTCAATCTTCCCGCCACCAGCGGCAATCATGGCCCGAAGCCGGTCATGGATCGCCTCCAGCATTGCCATGGTGCAAAGCCCGCGCGCCACGATTGACTGGTTGGTCGTCACGACGCATCGAATGCCCCGCCGTTGCAGCAAGGCCATCGCTTCGACCACTCCGGGGAGCAGTTCAAGTTTCTCCGGCCAATCAACGAAGCCGGAATCGACCGTGAGCACGCCGTCCCGATCGAGGAAGACCGTTTCGACCGGCTGCGGCCGGGCGCGGGCCGCCTCCGCCAGTGCGCGATCGGCGAGGTATTCCTCGACCGAGGCCAACCGCTCCGGCGTACCCATGTCCTTCACGAACCCTTCTTCCTCCAGGAAATGAATGCCCAGCGTCTCGCCGCGGGTGATCGCGGCCGGGAAAACGTCGGCTCCCAGATCCGCCGGACCCGCCGCAGGGACAAAGTCCAGGAGCCGGCGTGAGACCACGTGGACGGCGGCGTTGGCGACGTTGCGATAGAGGCGGCCCGGCGCGCGCCGGGTGACGAATTCGAGCACGCGGCCGTCCTCGTCCGCCACCACCAAATGTGAGTCCCACGGATGATCGGACGCCCGCACCAGCAGGGTGCCCAGCGGGCGCCGTGTCTCGTGGGCCGCAATCAAGCGTCGGGCGTCGAAGTCGAGGAAGACATCGCCGTAGGCGAGCACGAAATCATCCTCCAGCCGGTCGGCGCATCCGCGCAATGCGCCCGCCGTGCCTGCAGGTTCAGGCTCGATCACAACCTCGATTCGACAATCAGGATGGCGGGTCGCTGCGTAATACTGCGCCACAACCTCGCCCCGAAAACCCGCGGCCAGCAGAAACCTCCGGATGCCCGCTTTCGCCAGGTTCGAGATAATGTGATCGAGCACCGGGCGCCCATCGAGCAGGAACATCGGCTTGGGCAATTCGCCCCCCCGTTCGGCCAGACGGGTGCCCCTCCCGCCACAAAGAATGACTGCCTGTTGGACGAGCATGCGCTCAGGAGCATGCCGACAGGTTGGCAGACGGGTCAACGGGTTTTGCTTCCAGTCGGGCCCGCGGGACCACGCCCAGCTCAAACCCGCTTCTCAACGCATATTCAAGGCACAGCAGACAGTCAGCCACTGAAACTCCACGGCTCCGATAGTTGTTGGCCAATCGCGAATCTCCGGTTAGCCACGGCAGGGATCATCGGATCGGGAGCGACGGGTGGTCTCGCGCGCCATCCTCTGATGACAGACCGATCATCCGATCGACGACAAACTTGGGACGCAGGCGTACTTCGACGTAGATGCGGGCAATGTATTCCCCTAAGATGCCAATATTGATCAATTGCACGCCCGCCAGGAAGGTGACGAGGATCACGATTGCCGGGTTGCTCCAAACCATCGGATGGCCGATCAGCTTCAGGAACAGGTACGCGGCGGTCAGCAGTAGCGAAGAACCGGCGGCGAGAAAGCCCATGACCGAGCTGAGCCTCACTGCCGCTGAAGAGAAGCAAACCAGCCCGTTCACCGCGATCCGCATCGAGCCGATGGAGGGGTAGTTAGTCTTGCCAGCGAAGCGCGTCGGTCGGTCAAAATGCACCACCGTCTGCCTGAAACCAACAAGGGAAACAAGCCCGCGGAGGAATCCGTGGCATTCTTTCAGCCGGCTGATCTCGTCGACCGCGCGGCGGCTCAGCAACCGGAAATCGCCCGTGTTCTCGGGAATGTCCACCTCGGCGACCCGCCGGATCAGCCAATAGGCCACCCGCGCGCCGATCGTTCGAATCAGCGGCTCGCCCTCGCGGGTCCGCCGCTGCGCGAGGACGATGTCGTATCCCTCGCGCCACTTGGCCACCATGTCCGCGACAAGCCCCGGGGGATCCTGCAGGTCGACATCCATCACGACCACGGCGTCTCCCCGCGAGTATTGCAGACCGGCCAGTGTCGCCATCGGCTGGCCGATCCGACGGCTGAATGTGAGGAGCTTAAGGCGCGGGTTGTGTTCTCGCTGTTCGAGGATCACCTGTTCTGTGCGATCGGGCGAGGGATCGAGACAGAATATGATTTCATAGTCGATTGAGAGACCTTCCAAGACAGGCGTTGTTTGGCGAAGAAACTCCGTGATGTTCTTCTCCTCCCTGTAAACTGGGACGACGATTGAAAGATCCATGGGGGTGGGCCTGGAGCGGCCGGTCGATCTTGACTGGGTTCGCCCGGTCCGGCGAGGGGGATACGAGCAATATGCGATGACGCCGGCTGGCTGGACAAGCCTTTTGGGTTCTTCTCTTCCGTTGACCTCATCATCTATTGCCAGAGAGGTCCGCACACCCTCGATGCGTTTGAGGTGGGGCGGTTTCTCAATGTCAAGGAGGAGCCTTGACGAACCGCGGCCTTATTCCCGGACACGCAGCCAGTCAGCCAGCCGGGCCCAGGCCAGGGCGCGGTGGCTGATCCGGTTTTTTTCCGCTGCGTCCAGCTCCGCAAAACTTTGGGTGTGGCCGTCGGGCACGAAAATCGGATCGTAGCCGAAGCCGCCTGAGCCCGCCGGCTCCCGGCGTAATTTTCCATCGCAGCGGCCTTCGAAGACGTGCTCCTCACCGCCGGGTCCCACCAGCACCAGCACGCATACGAAATGCGCGGCCCGGCGATCCTCCGGCACGTCGCGCAGCACGTCCACCAGTTTCGCCAGATTCTCCGCGCCGCTGGCCCGCGGTCCGGCGAAGTAGGCTGATTCCACGCCGGGCGCGCCGTTGAGGACGTCCACGCACAGGCCGCTGTCGTCGGCCAGCGCCCAGCCTCCCGCCGGCAGCCGTTCCTTGAGCGCCCGCGCTTTCTTGCGCGCATTGCCGGCAAAGGTGCCCGTGTCCTCAGCCACCGGTGGCATCCCGCCAATCGCCACCGCCGAGATGACTTCGACCGGCAGGGCGCCCGCGTCCGCCATCGCCTGGAATTCGCGCGCCTTGTGGGCGTTACCCGAGGCAAGATAGAACTTCATGGGCATGCCTCACGCCATGGGCGAAACAGACACAAGGGAGCATTGACCTCACCCAAGCCTGGGCGACCCTGGCGGACTTTGCGGGAGGCAGAATCCATGACTCTCCCTCATCCCAGGCTGAAGGTCGTCTCATCCACCTGCAGCTTTTCCGGATAGACCACGTGCCCCCGCATCAGCTGGTCCGGCCCGAACGAGGCGTGCCGCACGTTTTTCATCCGCACGGCGTTGACGAGCTTCTCCGTCCGCAGCCCTTTGAACACCGCCCTGGCCTTCTCGTCCCCCAGCAGCACGGGCGCCCGGTAGACGAACAGGTAGTCGAGCTGGCGGAATTGAATCAGTTCGCTGATGATCAGCGCGCCGCCCTCGAAGTAGACTCCGGTGATGCCCGCCTCCGCGCACTTCCTCCGGAAATCCGGCAGCGGCGCGCGCATGGTGGGCGACGGCAGGTTCCAGACCTGCACGCCCATCGCCTGCAGCTTCCGCATGTAACCGAGGCCGCCGTGCGGCGTGGTGACCACGATCGTCCGATGCTTGTATTCGTCCGTGTAAACCTTCGGCAGGCTCTTATCGACGACCGTGCGCAACAGGCCGTCGAACACAAAGCGCACGGGGCACCACACCTCGTCGTCCACCCGGCTGGTGAGACTGGGATTGTCGCTCAGGATCGTACCCGCGCCGACGGCGATGGCCGGGAACAGCCGCCGCCAGTGATGCACATCCGCGCGCGCCATCTCCCCCGTGATCCACTCCGAGTCGTTCGTCCGCGTGGCGATCTTGCCATCAAGGGTCACGGCGGCCTTGGCGGCGAGCAGCGGGGTCTGCGTGGTGATCCAGTGGTTGAAAATCAGGTTCAGATCGACGCAGTCGTCGGCCAGCACCCCCTCGGTCACCTCGCCGCCGGCCGCCCGCAGCACCTCGAAGCCATGGCCGGCGTGCACGGGGTTGGGATCGGTGGCACCGACCACCACGTGCTGGATACCGGCCGCGATGATGGCGCTGGTGCACGCGCCGGTGCGCCCCTGCGTGCTGCAGGGCTCGAGGGTGACGTAAAGCGTCGCGCCCGGCCGGGGCAGGCGCTCGAGGTGGTGCAACGCCATGATTTCCGCGTGCGGTTCGCCGTCCCGGGCGTGGAAACCCTCCGCCACCACCTCGCCCTGCTCCACGATGACGGCGCCCACCAGGGGATTCGGGTGCGTGTTACCCCAGCCCTGCCGGGCCACCACCAAGGCGCGCCGCATGAAGTGCTCGTGAAGCAAATTCTCCGGGGGGTCCATGGTGTTTGATTAAAAACGGATCACAGGTTTCTGCACTCAGATTCGTCTGCTGTCGGCATCGGTCTCCCGCTACCCGTGGACAAAGGGATTCGTTTCCCGCTCCACGCCGACCGTGGTTTCGGGACCGTGACCGGGATACACCACCGTTTCGTCGGGCAGCGTATAGATCTGCTCGCGAATGGAGCGCTCGAGGACTTCGAGGCTGCCCCCCGGCAGGTCGGTACGGCCGACGCTGCTGTGGAAAAGCGCGTCGCCCACGAACGCCGCCTGCATCGCGGCGAAGTAATACAACACGTTGCCCGGACAATGTCCCGGGACGTGCCGCACCTCGACCGTCTGCCCCAGCGCCGTCCAGCGCTGCCCCTGCGTCACGAACCCGTCGATTTTCACCGGCCCGAGCCGCACGCCGGGGATCAGAAACATTTCCATGACCTCGGGGCTCTCGATCAGCATCTGGTCGTCGCGGTGGGCGCGCACCTTCGCGTGGGTCGCCGCCACCACCTCGGCCCCGCCCTGCGTGTGATCCCAGTGGCCGTGCGTCAGCCAAAGCTCCCGGAGGGTGCACTGCTCCTTCGCCAGGATCGGCTTGATCTGCTCCCAAATGCCGCCCGGCGCGTCGATGAGCACGGCCTCGCTTAACTCCGGCGCGGTCAGCAGGTAGGCGTTGGTCTGGATCGGACCCGCCGGCCGGACGTGGATGTTCATCCCCGACTAGATGCGTATTACGCGACGCCCGCGCAATCGCGAAGTGTCACGGCCGGCGGTGACCGCGCCGGTTTTGGCCTTTGGCCCGCGGCATTCCGGCGTTCCGGACGAAATTTAACCTTCCCTTTACGCCCGCCCTCCGCGCCGGTTAACGTCGATCCGGCGAAATTACACGTCACGATCCGCGGCTTCTCCGCCGGCCACGATGCTTGTTCCTTCCCTCTTGCCACTCGGCCTTCCGTCTTCTGTCCTCTGATAGCTGTTCATGACCTCCGCCGACATCCGCCAGAGTTTCCTCGATTTTTTCCAAAAACACGGCCACACGATCGTGCCGTCGGCGTCGCTGCTGCCTGATTCGCCCGGCCTGCTCTTCACCAACGCCGGCATGAACCAGTTCGTGCCGATCTTCCTCGGCGACCGGCAGCCCGACGTCTCCAAGTGGGCCGGCGTGAAGCCCGGCCGCGACACCCGCGCGGCCGACACGCAGAAGTGCATCCGCGCCGGCGGCAAGCACAACGACCTCGAGGACGTCGGGTTCGACACCTCCCACCACACCTTCTTCGAGATGCTCGGCAACTGGTCCTTCGGCGACTACTTCAAGAAGGAGTCGCTCGAATGGGGCTGGAAACTGATCACCAAGGTCTGGGGTATTCCCGCGAAGCGGCTCTTCGCCACCGTCTACCAGCCCGACAAGACCAAGGGCGATCCGTCTGCGCTGGACCAGGAGGCCTACGACATCTGGGCCGGCATCTTCAAGAAGGCCGGCCTTGATCCCAAGGTCCACATCCTCACCGGCGGCAAGAAGGACAATTTCTGGATGATGGGCGACACCGGGCCGTGCGGCCCGTGCTCGGAGATCCACTTCAACCTCCTGCCCTCCGACGACGAGGCCGCGGGGCGCGCGCTCGTCAACGTCGGGCAACCGCGCTGCATCGAGATCTGGAACCACGTCTTCATCCAGTTCAATGCCAACGCCGACGGCACCTTCTCGCCGCTCGCCGCCCGGCACATTGACACCGGCTTGGGCTTCGAGCGCGTCGCCGGCATCTGCGCCACGACCAAGGGATTCAAGGACTTCACGCCGGAGCCGTCGAACTACGCCGCCGACATCTTCGCTCCGCTTTTCGCCAAGATCGCGCAGCTTTCAGGCAAAACCTACAAGGGCACGGTTCCGACCAAGCGCGAAGGTTTGAGCGAGCAGGAAAATGTCGACATCGCCTTCCGCGTGCTCGCCGACCATGCGCGCTGCGTCTCCTGCGCCATTGCCGACGGCATCCTTCCGGGAAACGACGATCGCAACTACGTCGTCCGCCGTATTCTCCGCCGCGGCATTCTGTATGGCACCAAACTTGGGCTCGCCACGGGCTTCTTTGAGCAATTGGTCGCTGCGGTGGTCGAATCGCTCGGAAGCGTCTTCCCGGAACTCAAGGAACGCCAAGATACCGTGCGGCGCGTGATCCGCAGCGAGGAGGAGAACTTTGGGCGGACACTAGAACGGGGACTTCAGATCTTTGAAGGCCACATGGGGTGGCTCCAAAACCCCAACAACTCCGCTTCCAACAGGACAATCTTTGAAGGCAAACATGCCTTCGAGCTCCACGACACCTATGGCTTCCCACTCGACATGACACAGCTGCTTGCTGCGGAGCGCGGCCTGACGGTCGACGTCGACGGTTTTAACGTGGAGATGGAAAAACAACGTGCACGCGGCCGGGCCGCACAAAAAAAGGAGATCATCGTGGCAGCCACCGAAGGCGAGAAAACGACCGAACAACAGCCGACCAAGTTCCTCGGCTACACACAGCTCACGGCCGAGGCCAAGGTCATCGACGTCGTCAAGTCCGGCAAGGACACCTACCTCGTCTTCGACCAGACGCCGTTCTACGCCGAGATGGGCGGCCAGGCCGGCGATCACGGCGTGGCCAAGATCGGCAACGAAGCCGTCGCGATTGTCTACACGATCAAGGATGACGCCGGGCGCCATCTCCACCGGCTCGCCCCCGCCTGCGCCCTCGACCTTGCCAAGGTCAAGGTCGTCGGTCAGACGGCGACGCTCGCAGTCTCGCCGTTGAACCGCCGCGCCATCACGCGCCACCACACCGCCGCGCACCTCCTTCACTGGGCGCTGCGCAAGGTGCTGGGCACCCACGTACGCCAGGCCGGCACGTCGAAGACCAAGACCCGGCTGCGCTTCGATTTCTCCCATTTCGAACAGGTCCGGCCGGACCAGCTCCGCGAGATCGAGCGCCTCGTCAACAGCAAGGTCCTCGACAACGCCAAGGTCGAGGCCTCCGAGGTCGAGTTCGACAAGAAGCCCGCCGATACCCTCGCCTTCTTCGGCGAGAAGTACGGGAAAATCGTCCGGGTGGTGGACATCGGGGGCTACAGCCGCGAACTCTGCGGCGGCACGCACGTCGCCACCACCAGCGAGATCGGCCTGGTCAAGATCGTCGCCGAAATGGCCATCGCCGCCGGCACGCGCCGCATCGAGGCCGTGGCCGGCCAGGCGGCCTGCGACTTTGTGGAGGAGGAGGAAGAGGCGCTTAAGGGAGTCAGCAGCCAGCTTTCCGCCGGGCCGGTAGACGTGGCCAAGAAAGTTGAAGTGCTCCTGGCTCACCGGGCCGAACTCGAGAAGAAGCTCAAGGCGTTCGAACAGAAAGCCTCCGCCGGTCTCGCCGACGACCTCGCGGCCAAGGCGGTAACCAAGGACGGACTCAGGTTTGTCTCCGCCGTCGTCACCGCCGACTCACCCGAGGCGCTGCGCGGTCTCGGCGCGCAGGTGCTGGCCAAACTCGGCGAGGGCGTGGTGCGGCTCGGCGCGTCATTCGGCGAGAAAGCCTCCGTCGTGGCCTTCTGTTCCCCGGCCGCGATCAAGGCCGGACACCAGGCCGGCAAGATTGTATCCGAACTCTCCGCGAAGCTGGGTGGCAAGGGCGGCGGCAAACCGGATTTCGCCATGGGCGGTGGGCGCGACGTCACCAGACTCTCCGAGGTGCTGGCCATTTGAACGCCCACGGTGAAGTCCCGCTGCGCGTGGTTCGCGTCGGGGCAGGAAGAAGAGGCGCCGACAGCGCGGCGCCCTCCAGGACATCGCGTTCATTGGAGGGCCCGGCGCCGTCCGGGCCAGGAAGACTTCGGTGACGTTCCGCCATGACCCCAAACACCGACTCCCCGCCCACGCCGCGCTCCACGAAAACGGTCCCGGAGGACAAAATCCCCTTTGCCGCCAAGGCCGCCTACGGCTTTGGCGGCGTGAACGACATCTTCGGGCACTGGCTGTATCCGAATCTCTCGGGCCCGGTTTTCACGATGTATCTCGGCCTTGCGCCGAACCTCGTCGGCACGGTGCTGATGGTCGCGCGGATGTTCGATGCGTTCACCGACCCCTTGTTTGGCTGGTTGTCGGACAACACCCGTTCGCGGTGGGGCCGGCGGCGGCCCTACATCCTGTTTGGCTCGATCGCGGCTGGCATCGCCCTCCCCTGCCTGTTTCTGGCTTCGCGCCACTGGGACGCGTCGGCGCCCTGGATGCACAACCGCCTGTTCTGGTTCATGCTCGTGTCGCTGTTTCTCTACGCGCCGATCATCAGCCTCTACAACATGCCCTACGGGAGTCTGGGCAGCGAGCTGACGCCCAGCTACCACGAGCGCACGAGCGTGATGGCGTTCAAGGCGGTGATCCAGAAAATCTCCGGTGTTTACATGGCCTTCGCGTGGTGGTTCGCGACGCGGCCGATGTTCAACGATCCGGCAACGGGAAAACCCGATGTGCTGCGCGGAGTGCAATGGGCGGCAGCCCTGGCCGGTCTGCTCATGATCATGGCCGGCTTCGCCAATTTCTTCTGCGTCAAGGAGCGCTATTACGCGAAAGCCGCGCAGCAGCCCAAGACCCGTTTCTGGGCCACGCTGGGACAGACCTTCCAGTCGCGCCCGTTCATCGTGCTGCTGGCGATCGGCGTGTTCTTTGTGGTTCCGACCACGATGCTCGGCGGCCTCTCGCAGTTCGTCGGCACCTACTATGCGTTCCACGGCGACCAGGCGATCATGTCGTATTATTACGCCTGGGGCAGCGTCGGCTATCTGGTCTGCGGAATCATGGGGGTCGTCACGGCCGGATGGATCGCGCGTCACCACGGCAAGATCAAGGCGCTGTTGTTCACCCTGGCCACCGGAATCTTTTCCTTCGGCTCCAGTTGGTGGATGTACCGGCCGGGCAACGGCTGGCTGATCGTCTTGAACACCGCGCTGACCGGTTTCTCGTCCACGGGCCTCTGGGTCGTGCTGCCTTCGATGTGCGTGGATGTGGTGGACGACGATGAAATCAAGTCGGGGCAGCGTCGCGAGGGTGCTTTCACCTCGTGGTACTCTTGGGTGGCCAAGTTCGGCATGGCGTTGAGTCTCGGGCTGGCCAACTACCTGCTGGAAGCGGTCGGTTATAGGCAGTCTTTGGGCGGGGCCCAGACTCCGGAGACGATCTGGTGGATCCGCTTTTTGTTCGCCTCGATTCCGGTCGCCGCGCTACTGGTGGCGCTCGTTCTGCTCGCCTTCTATCCGCTGAGCGAGGCGCGGATGCATGCGATCCGGCTCGAACTTGAAGCGAAGCGCGGGAAGGTGTGAGCGGAATTCCGCGCCGGCGAATTCAAAAGCCAGGAAGCCACGAGGAGCTTGGATCAATTCCATGGACCCTTGGGCGGAATCAGGCAGTTGTAGATGGAGGGCCCGCCGCCATGCGGGCCCGAGGTCGATGGGCAAACCGGGCGACACGGCGGTCGTCCCTCCACCCTGCAAGGGAAACCTCAGCCTTGGGCTCAGTCTTGGTTGGACGGGCCTGATTTCCGGAATTGTCTAAATGCCGCCGGCGCGTTCTGCTGGCAGGTTGCCCGCGGAGCTGTCCCAAATCGCGGGACTTACCATGGAATACTTCGACCTAATTCAAAAACGCTACAGTGTGCGCGCCTACAAACCCGATCCGGTGGAAGACGCCAAGCTGGCCAAGATCCTCGAAGCCGCCCGCCTGGCCCCGACCGGTGCGAACCGGCAGCCGTTTCAGCTCATCGTCGCCCACGTCAAAGGTCGCGAGGCCGAATTGCGGCGCGTGTACCACCGGGAATGGTTCACTCAGGCGCCGCTCGTGATCTGCGCCTGTGGCCTTCCGGCCCAGGGCTGGGTGCGCGGCACGGATGGTTTCAACTGCACGGTGGTGGATGTCACCATCGCCATGGACCACTTGATCCTGGCGGCAACCGACCTGGGGCTGGGCACCTGCTGGATCGCCGCCTTCGACGTCGCCGCCGCACGCCGGGTCTTCGGTCTGCCGCCTGGCGTTGAGCCCATCGCCTTGACGCCGCTGGGTTATCCCGCCGATCAACCCGGTCCCAAGGAGCGCAAGGCGCTGAAGGAATTGGTGCGCTACGAACGGTGGTGAATTTGCCGATTCCACCGGAATTTCAGCAAGGATCCGCCTGGGGACGGCTTAACAGCGGAGAAAAACGATGAAGCGAAATCGCAGGAGAGAATGGTTCGACGACGACGCGTTCTGGCGGGAGTTGTACCCGTTCATGTTTCCGGAGAAACGATTGGCTGGCGCGATCCGGGAGGTGGACCAAGTGCTGGAGCTGACAAAACCCAAGGGGAAGCTGGCCCTTGATCTTTGTTGCGGCCCCGGCCGCTGCTCGGTGGCCCTCGCGCGGCGGGGATTCTTCGTCACCGGCGTCGACCGAACGAGGTATCTTCTGGCCCAAGCCAGGCGCCGGGCTAGGGCGGCCAGGGTCAAAATCGAGTGGGTGCGGGCAGATATGCGCGACTTCGTGCGTCCGGGCGCCTTCGATCTGGTGCTGAGCATGTTTACGTCCTTCGGCTACTTTGACGACAAGCGCGAGGACCTCACGGTGCTGCAGAATCTGTTCGCCAGCCTCCGCCCGGGCGGCAGGTGCCTCATTGATGTCGTGGGCAAAGAATACCTCGCGAGGATCTTCCAGCCCACCAAGTCCGAGACCCTGCCCGACGGAACCCGTTTGGTGCAGCGGCACGAGGTTTTTGACGACTGGACCCGCATCCGCAACGAGTGGATCCTCCTCCGCAAAGGGCGTGCGAAGAGCTTCAGGTTCCACCACACGGTCTATTCCGGGCAGGAACTGAGGGACCGGATGGAAACGGCCGGTTTCGTTGACGTGCGACTCTACGGCGACTTGGATGGCGGCGATTACGGAACGAACGCGCAGCGCCTGATTGCCGTCGGCCGAAAGCCGAAGGCACGGAAGGGGAAGTCAGCCGGCGGCAGAGAAAACCCGCCCGGAGGCCGGGTTCCACCTGGCTCGCTATACGGCGCCGGCTAGACCGCCGCCGCCACCAGGTCTCCGACTTCCTTCGTGCCGAAGCCCATCTTGCCGGCGGCGAGGGTCTTCAACTTTTCGCGCACGATCTTGATGACGGCGCCTTCGATGGCAGCGGCCATCGCGGTTTCACCCAAAAAGTCCATCATCATCGCGCCGGCGCAGACGGCGGCCAGCGGGTTGATGACATTCTTGTTCGTGTATTTCGGCGCGCTGCCGCCGATCGGCTCGAACATTGATGTGCCCTGCGGATTGATGTTGCCGCCGGCGGCGATGCCCATACCGCCCTGAATCATCGCCCCCAGATCGGTGATGATGTCGCCGAACATGTTGTCGGTGACGATCACGTCGAACCATTCCGGATTCTTCACGAACCACATCGACGTGGCGTCGACGTGCGCGTAGTCGCGCTTGATATCCGGGTAATCCTTGGCGCCGATCTCGTGGAACGCGCGCTCCCAGAGGTCGAAAGCAAAAGTCAGCACGTTGGTTTTGCCGCAGAGCATGAGCTGCGCCTTCTGGCCGGTCTTGACGTCCTCTGGTTTCAATCCTTTCCAGGGTTTTCCCCCGTGGCGCCGGCGGGCGTATTCAAACGCGTACCTGAGGCACCGCTCGACGCCGCGCCGGGTGTTCACGCTCTCCTGGATCGCAATCTCGTTGGGCGTTCCCTTGAAGGTGAACCCGCCGGAGCCGGTGTAGAGGCCCTCGTTGTTCTCGCGGACGACGACAAAATCGATGTCCGCGGGTTTCTTGTCCTTGAGGGGGCAGAACCGCTCGTCGTAGAGGCGGACCGGGCGCAGGTTGATGTACTGCTCCATTTCAAAGCGCATCCGCAGCAGGATGCCCTTCTCCAAAATTCCCGGCTTGACGTCCGGATGGCCGATGGCGCCCAGGAGGATCGCGGGATATTTGCGCAGCTCGGGGATGGCACTGTCGGGCAGCACCTCGCCGGTGCGCAGGTAGCGCTCGCCGCCGAAATCGTAGGGCGTGTAGTTCAATTTGACGCCGAACCTGGGCGCGGCGGCGTCCAGGACCTTGATGGCCTCGCGCACGACTTCCGGACCGGTGCCGTCGCCTCCAATGACTGCGATATTGTAGCTCTTCATTTTAAAATGGATGCCGCCCCGCCGCTGGCGGAACGGCGGGCGGATGCTACCGGCTTATTCCGGTCGTTCAAGTCCAGAGCGAGCAGGGTGCGCATGAATTTCCGCCCTCATGGTGATCCAGGTTCGCCTAGAGGGACGAGGCAATGTGCCTGGCATGCAGGAGGCGCGTTTGGGCGCGATGCCAAGGCGCAAGCCGGCGGCGCAAATTTCTGGTGGAAAACCTGTTCCCGGGCACTAGGCTGAAAAGTCCGCTGCCATGCATGCCTGGCCCAACATAGTGCTTGTCGCACTGGCCTACCTCCTGGGGGGATTTTCCCCGGGCTACTGGCTGGTGCGCTGGCGCACCGGCCTTGACGTGCGCACCACCGGCAGCGGCGGGACCGGGGCGACGAACGTGGGGCGGGTTTTGGGCCAGGGAGGTTATGCCGCGGTGCTCGTCGTTGACGTGGGGAAAGGGGCGCTGGTGGGTGCGGCGGCGCGCGTCATGGGAGTTTCCACCGCGTGGGCCTTTGCCGCGGCTTTTATGGTTGTCGCCGGGCATGTCTGGCCCATCTGGCTGGGTTTTCGCGGCGGCAAGGGTGTCGGTCCCTTCATTGGCTCCTGGCTGGTGCTCGCCCCGCTCGCGTTGGTGCCCAGCCTCGTCCTTGGCCTGCTTTTACTGGCCTGGCTGCGTCGCGTCTCCATCGCGGGACTGTGCAGCCTGATTTTGCTGCCCGCCGCCGCCTGGTGGGCAACCGGGGCCAGAACTCCCGTCGCCGTCGCCTGTGGCACAATTTCTCTTCTCCTGTGGTCCCATCGTGTTAATCTCCGGAACTTTGCCGACGCACGCCTTCAGGACGCCGCGGCCCCTCCAGCGGAACCACCGACGAATTCCCCGTAACCCATGCCGAATATCGCCCCGACCACCGCCGAACTCGTCTTCAAGGTCGCCTCCGAGGATTGGGAGTTTGAGCAGATCCACCGCCTCAACTACCGCATCTTCGTCGAGGAGATTCCGCAGCACGCCCCTAACCCGGAAGGACGGCTGGTCGATCGCTTCCACGCCGAAAACACCTATATCATCTGCCTGCAGGGCCGCCGCCTCGTCGGCATGCTGGCCCTGCGCGCGAAGCGCCCTTTCTCGCTGGATGGCAAGCTGCCCAACCTTGACGCCTACCTGCCCAAGGGTCGCAGCCCGGTGGAAGTGCGCCTGCTGGCGGTGGAACCCGAGTTTCGCAAAACCATCGTCTTCTCCCAGCTTTTTGAACAGGTATGCCGCTACGGCCTCACCGAAGGCTATGATCTGGCCATCATTTCAGGCACGACCCGGCAGGCGAAACTTTACCGCCACCTTGGCTTTACACCGTTCGGTCCGCCCGTCGGCACGGACCAGGCCTCCTATCAGCCGATGTATCTGACCGTCGAGGCATTCGGCCAGACGGTGGAGCGCAGCCCGGTGCTCCGCAGCAGCTTCACCGAGTCCGCCCCTCCCGACCACCAGGTGTTCAATTTCCTTCCCGGCCCGGTGCCTCCCGTGCCCGAGGTTCGGGCGGCGTTCGCTGGTACTGCCGTCTCGCATCGGAGCCAGTTGTTCCTCACGCGCATGGCGGAGGTGCGCGCCGCCCTGTGCCGCCTCACCGGCGCGTCCGACGTGCAGGTGCTGCTGGGTTCGGGTTCGCTGGCTAATGAAGTGGTCGCCGCCCAGCTCTCACTGCTGGAGACGACCGGCCTCGTCCTGTCCAACGGTGAATTTGGCGAACGTCTGGCAGCCAACTCGCGGCGCGCCGGCCTGCGCTTCGACTGGCTGCGGCTGTCATGGGGCCAGCTTTTCGACATCACCCAGGTGGAACGCTTCGCCGAACGCCTGCCGCGCGGCGGCTGGATCTGGTTCGTCCATCACGAAACCTCCACGGGCATCATGAATCCGCTCGCGGAACTCAAGGCCCTCGGCGCGCGCCTCGGGCTGCACCTGTGCTGTGATTGCGTCAGCTCACTCGGCGCCATGCCCGTGGATCTGCATGGCGTCCACCTCGGCACGACCGCCAGCGGCAAGGGGCTCGGCAGCTATCCCGGTCTCTCCATGGTTTTTCATGACTATCAGCCGCGGCCGGCCGCCGACCGCCTGCCCGGTTACCTTGATCTGGGCCACTGGGCCGCGCATCAAAGCGTGCCGCACACGCATTCGTCGAACCTGCTGTTCGCCCTAGCCGAGGCGGTGCGCCGCGCCACGCCCGAGCGCATGACGCAGATCGCCGAAAACGCCGCGTGGCTGCGGCGCGAGCTGCGCACGCGCGGCTTTGCCCTCGTCGCTCCCGAATCGGTCGCGAGCCCCGGCATCGTCACCCTCGCCCTCGACGAGGGCATGTCGGCGGCCGAACTCGGCGAGGAGCTCGAAATACGCGGTTACTGGTTGAACTACCGCAGCCAATATCTGCTGGAAAGGAACTGGATCCAGGCGAGCCTCCTCGGCAATCCCGACCGCGGCAGCCTGGAAAAACTGCTCCACGTGCTGCGCATGGTCTGCAGCCGGCGCAGTGTGGAAAAGCACGGCCTGCCCGCGACGGGCAAACCCCACCAGTAAGACCGGCGCCTGACGGCGGCGGCCGCGCTGAAATCGCGGCTTCGGTCCAGGCGACTTTCTCTTCGATAAAATTGCGAAGAGGCGGGTTGCCCTCTAATGTAGCGCCACATTCCGATCATTGATTTCCGCAGCATCATCGACGAAATCGCCAGCCAGGCTGATGACTTTCCTGCCGGTGCCGCGAACCGGAAGGAGGCCCGCGCCGGCATCGATGAGTTGATCAATGCCGGCCATCCGCGGCTCAGCCCGGGCGACCGTCAGAAAATCGCGGAAGGCGTCATGGCCATCCTCGAGCAGGAGGTTTTCTTGAGACCGCCGGGCGTTGGGGCGGGACGGGCGTAGAAGTCGAAGACGGGGAGTAATCAGATCTTCACGGGGAAGACTCCCCCCGTTTGGTGGCGAAGGGACCAACCCTCCGGCAGCGGCATGAGGTTCGCGCGTCCCTCGCGCCAAGGACGGAATCGAATCACCGGCACCACGATTTCTGTGCTCTGCTCCGCCGAGGTCGCCACCGGGCTGGGGGCGACGAGAAGCGAACGAAGATCGCCGCGCTCTGCTGCGCAAAGGGATCTCCCGCGGCTCTCGGACGCGGCGAGGATCGGCGAACGCGCCGGCACGGCACTCAAGCCATCCCAGCCCTGCTCCACCGGGCAACGGCCAGCGCGCTCAACGCCACCGCCACCCCGGCGATCACGTCGACGGCGTAATGGTAACTGCAATAAACCGTGGCCGGCAGGATCCCCAGACAAGCGGGGAGGTACAACACGGCCCACCGGGGGGCGTATTTCAGAGCATATACCAGTACGACGACGGCCACGGCGACGTGTGAACTGGGGAAGGCGCCCCCGGGCAGTTCAAACCAGCGATAGATGAATTCCATGACACCGGGAAAGACAGCGCCGGGAGGCGGCGCGGGTTTCAGATCGACGGGTCCGGTGGCAGGGAAGAGCACGAACACCAGACAGCAGAAATAGAACGCACCACAAAGGGTGGAGAAATAATCATCGAGCACGCGCGGCGTACGGCGCAGGTGCAGCAGCAAGGCCAGGCCGGGGAACAGCAGGTAATACGAAAAATATATCGCGTGCATGATTTCCGCGATCATGGCCTGTGGAAATGCGCGGGCGAAGTCGACGGCCGGTTCGCAACCAAAGAGCGCCCGATCAAGGTCGCGCAAACAGTCGTCGTGAAAGCCGGGGCACAGAATGTGGTTCATCGCTCCGGTCTGCGCATACGCGGCCCAGATGAAGAACACCGGGTAGAGCGCCCGCAGCGATCGCCACACCGCGCGCGCGTCGGATCCCACCCGGGAGATGAAAAACCACAGGAACGCCAGCATCGCCAGGTTGGGCAGAATCAGGGCGTACCACGCCGGGATGCGGTGCGCGAAGGCCACGATCAGGCCGGCGACCACCAGGTTGTAGGCGAAGGTCAACCGGTCGGTGCGGTTCAGATTCCGCCAGACGGAGGCCGCTGATGTGAATGAAAGCGCCGGGGTCATCGAGAAGCGCCTCGCGCCTCAGAGCCAGCCACGGTTGACGTACCAGTCGCGCGTCTGGCGGAAGCCCGCGGTCAGATCGAATTGCGGAACGAAGCCGAGTTCGTCGCGAATCCGGCGGCCCTGGCACACCCAATGCGGGCACAGGAACTCCCGCATTCGGTCGGGATTCAACACCGGCGGCCGGCCGCTCACCGCGCCCCACCACCCTCCGAGCTGCGCCGCCGCCCACGCCAAGCCCTCGGGCAACCGGATTGTCAGCGGATTCCGGTCCATGACCCGGCTCATCGTCGCCGCCACCTCGTCCCACGTGTGCCTCGCGCCATCTTCCAGCAAATAATCCTTCTGCCGGCTGGCGGGATTCTGGAGGCACAGGACCACGGCGCGTGCCAGATCCTCCGCATGGAGCAGCGAAAGCGAGCGTGCCTGCCGGCCGATACTGGGCATCACTCCGTGCTTGATAAGCCGGAAATAGGTCAGGAAGTCGACATCCCCCGGTCCGTAGACCGCCGGAGGGAGCAGGATGGTGACCGGGAAGCGGTCCCGGAACGAGGCGGCGAGCTGCTGGCCGGCGAGCTTGCTCCGTCCGTAGGGCCCGACGGGGTGCGGAGGGTCGTCTTCCGTCACCGGCTCATCCGGGCCCACCGCGGGCCCCAGGGCCGCAAGACTGCCAATCATGATTAATTGCTGCATGCGCCCACCCATCCCCGTGCAGGCGTCGCACAGGTGTCGGGTGCCTTCGGCGTTGACGGCAAAGAACCCGGCGGGCCGGCGGGCGCGCGTCAGACCGGCGCAGTGGACCACCGCATCGACGTCCCGCACCGCCGGCGGCAGAGTGTCAGGCTGCGTGACATCTCCCGGCACCAGCTCCGGCCCGAACCCGTCGATGAGATCCAGGCGGCTGTGCGCCCGGACGAGACAACGCACGGCAAAACCGGCCGTGTGAAGCGCCGCCACCACGTGATAACCGACAAAGCCGGAAGCGCCGGTCACTAGGATCTTGCGCATACGGAGGCCCATCGTGCGGTTTCACGCGCCGGTTCAAGACAACGCCAGGTCATACAAGCGGTAGGTCTTGTAAACCCGAAATCCCATTTTCTCGAGTGCGCGATTCATCGTCGTGTTGGTTTCGAGGATCCACGACGCTTCGGCCTGCGGCATGCCCTTGGCATACGAGTTCTTGTAGCTCTCGCAGTAGAAACAGGCGTCGATGCTCATGTGTCGGAATTTCTTGATCACACCCATCGTGATGGTCCGGACCGCGTTGATCCGGCGTTTGTACCACAGCAGTTTGAAGAGACCGAAGGGAAACAGGCGGCCGTCAAGATGGATCAGCGCCTGATTGATGTCCGGCAGGGAAAGAGAGAAACCCGCAACCTCCCCGTCCACCTCGGCGATGAAGCAGAGGTCGGGGTCAAGGATCATCTTCAGGTCCTTGGCCAGGTGCTTGAACTCCTGGTCGGTCATGGCCACGGCGCCCCAGTTCTCCGCCCAAGCCGAGTTATAAACGTCCTGAATGCGCTGCACCTCGCTGTCAAAGTCCTGCATGTTCACCTTGCGAACGGTGAACCCATATTTCCGCCGCGCGAGCTCCACCCCGCGTTCAAAGCGCTCCGGGGCCCGGCCAGGCGACACCGTACAATGCGCCAACAAGTTCATGATCGGACGAAACCCGTACCCCGTGACGAGCTTCTCGTAATAGGGCGGGTTGTAGGGCATCATGATCATGGGCGGGTGGTCGAATCCATCGACGAGCAGGCCGATGTCGTCGTTGATGCACATGTTCATGGGGCCGCGCATGACCTCCATGCCGCCAGCTTTGAGAAAACCAGCGGCAGCACCAAACAGCGCGCCGGCCACCGCGTCGTCCTCGATGCATTCAAAGAGGCCGAAGAAGCCGGTCTTGTCCCCGTAGGTGGTGTTGTGGTTGCGGTTGATGATGCCGGCAATCCGCCCGCAGCAGACGCCGCGCTCGTCCACCGCGAGAAATAGTTTCACCGTCGCGTGCTCGAAGAAGGGATTTTTGCGGGGGTCCAGAAAATCCCGGCGCTCCATGCGCAACGGAGGGACCCAGTGCGGATACCGGCCGGGATAGATCCGCCACGGGACGTCGATGAAGCGGTTCTTCCCGCGCTTGTCCCCGACCTCGATGATCCGTACCGACATGGTTAGTGCACGAGACCCGTCTGCCGCCCCACCTTCTCGAATTTCTCCAGCGCAAAGTCGATCTGGGCGAAGGTATGCGTCGCCATCAGGCTCACCCGCAGCAGCGCGTTGCCCGGTTCGACCCCCGGCACCACCACCGGGTTTACAAAAATTCCTTCGTCCTGGAGCAGGCGGCAGAACTTGAAACACAGAAGGTCGTCGCCAATGCACACGGGCAGAATGGGGGTGCAACTCCGACCAAGATCGAACCCCATCGCCTTCAGCCCGGCGGACAAGCGGTGGGCATTGTCCCACAGCCGCTGGATGCGTTCCGGTTCCGACAGGACGATCTCGAGCGCCGCCATCACCGTCGCCACGTTGGCCGGAGGAATGCTGGCACTGAAGATAAGCGAGCGGGACTGATGTTTGAGGTACTCGATGGTCTCCGCGTCCGAGGCAATGAAGCCGCCAACGGATGCCAGCGACTTGCTGAACGTGCCCATCGTGAGGTCGACTCTATCGGTCAGCCCAAAGTGCGCGGCCGTTCCCCGACCCTGGGGGCCAATGACACCGAGCCCGTGGGCGTCGTCCACCATCACCACTCCGCAATGGGCTTCGGCAAGGGCAACGATGGCCGGCAGATCGGCCAGATCGCCATCCATGCTGAAGACACCATCCACGACGATCAGCTTGCTTTTCTCGGGTGGCAGCGACCGCAGTATCTCTTCGAGGTTCTGCATGTCGTTGTGCCGGTACCGAATCACCCGGCTGAAGCTCATGCGCGCACCGTCGACGATGCTGGCGTGATCCAATTTGTCCAAAATCAGGGAATCGCTCCGGCCGGCCAGCGTGGGCAGCACCCCCAGATTGACTTGAAAGCCCGTGGAATAGACCAGCGCCGCCTCCTTGCCGACGAAGCGCGCCAGCTTCTCCTCGCATTCCAGGTGGATGTCCAACGTGCCGTTGAGGAAGCGCGACCCCGCGCAGCCCGTGCCATACTTCGCGATCGCCGCGATGGCCGCCTCTTTGACCTTGGGATGAGTGCTCAAACCCAAGTAATTGTTCGATCCGAGCATCAGCAGCTTTTGGCCGTTCATCTGCACTTCGGTGTCCTGGCCTGAGGACAGGGGACGAAAATACAGATAGAGCCCGAGATGCTTGATTTCCGCCGGGACGGTATAACGACTGATTCTCTCGCGGATGGTGTCGGTGTATTGCTGCATGGGGTGCGCAATCGAAACGTTATTCAGCTGGTAAATCAAGTTGGATGAAAGATGGGTGGCGCGGAGGCGCTGGGCTGCGGCACGGTCGCCTTGTTCCATGCTGACACGCTAGGGTCCAAGCGGAACAGGACACTCAACTTACCGGCGCAGATCGATGTAACTGCGGTCACTGGCAGGAACCTAGGATTCTAGGGCGAGTATTCATAGAGGACCTCTGTGCCTCGCTTTTCCAGCTTTTTCAGCGCGAAGTGGACGTAATGGGCATATCCCCGGTCATCCAGAAAGGGAGGTGGAAAACGGGCGGCGGGCTGGCGGCTGCCACGATGCAGGCGGCCGGGACCACGAGGCGCAGGCTGCAGGGGCGGACGACGACTTCCACCGTGGCGCCGGTTTCGTGGGTCTCTCCCCGTCGGTATGGATGAAGCCGGGCGCCGAACGTTCGATGACGAAACGGGCGCTGCGCAGGTGGCGCACCTGCCCGCGACGGACAAACCCCACCGGTAAGACCGGCGCCTGACGGCGGCGGCCGCGCTGAAATCGCGGCTTCGGCACAGGCGACTTTCTCTTCGGAAAAATTGCGAAGAGACCGGTTGCGCTCTAATGTAGCATCACATTCCAATCATGGATCTCCGCAGTATCATCGAAGAAATCGCCATTCAGGCTGATGACTTTCTTGCCGGTGCAGCGAACCGGAAGGAGGCTCGCGCCGGCATCGATGAGCTGATCAATGCCGACCATCCGCAGCTCAGCCCGGGCGACCGCCAGAAAATCGCGAAAGGCGTCATGGCCATCCTCGAGAACGAAGGCTTTTTTGAGTCTGCCCACCCCGGCGGTTCCGGTGGCGCGGCGAGTAATGAGTCTGGCAACGGCGGATGACCGCGCTCCTTGGCACCCTTCCCTCCTTATGATCACCTACTCCACACCCGACCTTACCCAGCATCCGCCGCGCAGCCCGCGGGTCCGCCTCGGTGGCTACGTTCATCTCCCGCGTCTGCTCGACAAGGCGCGCGCCTTTGCCACCGGAAAAATCGGCGAATACGTCTACCCCTGTCCCCTGGATAAGCGTTTTTTCAGCTTTGTCGGCATCGATCCCGATGCCTTTCTGGCCGCCGTCAAAACCGGCAAAAGCGACGTCGAGATGCTCGCCTGGGTGATTGACCACACCCAACCCCCGCGCGCGCCCTGGGAAATCGTGGCATGGTCGCACTGGCTGGAGAACCTGGGACCCGGCGACGCCAAACGTCACGCCGGCTTCGCGGAAGCCATTGGCGAACTCTCCCCCGGCCGCGAAGACATCCGCACCAATTTCGACCGGCTCGAACTCGACGACTACGTGAGTTTCGGCGGCCGGGCGTGAGCAGGCTGCACGCTTAAACAGGTTCCTCGTCCGTCATGCCTCCCCGCTCGGATTTCTTTTCCGAGGGCGGTGGGCTCGCCGCGTTGAGCCGGCGCAACTCGTGCCAGGCCATGGCATACTCCACGAACGAGGTGATGCCCGTGCCGAGACAGCTGTGCAGGTTGCGGCGGGCCCC
>CAJAKX010000336.1 GCA_903940425.1 uncultured Opitutia bacterium
GATGGAGCTCAACATCCCCGTCAACAAGGTCGCCCACCTCAAGTCCGTCAGCATCCGCCCGACCTCGCTCGACGCGCCCATCGGCGAGGACGGCGACTCGGCCACCTTCGGCGATATCGTGGGGGACGAGAATGCCACCAGCCCGTACGAGAATGTCCAGGAGCGCAACCTCAAGTCCGACCTCAACCACATGATCAACTCGCTCGACAAACGCGAGGCCGACATCCTGCGCATGCGCTTCGGCCTCGACGGGCATGACGAGCTGACCCTCGAGGAAGTCGGCAAGAAATTCAAGGTCACGCGCGAACGGGTGCGTCAGCTCCAGAATCTCGCTCTCCAGAAAATCCGCAAGCTCATGGCCAAAAATGAAGCCCAGCGGAGTGTCGAGGAGATTGAGCAGGACGAACGCCTGCGCAAGCGCATGGAGGTCCTCCGCGAATTCTTCGAAAGCAAGGCGGTCAAAAGGACCGGGAAGAACTGAGACATTCCTCCCGTTGCCTTCCGAAACGCCGGCCATCCCCGCCGGCGTTTTCGTCGACCGGATCCGGTCGCGGCTCACCCCAGCGCTGTTTTGTCCGCTGGACAGCGGCGAGGGAACCTTTCACCTTCCGCCGGCACTCACTGCTGATATGTCTGCCTGCTCCCGCGTTCTCCTTGCCCTCGTCTGCGTCGCCTCCGCCGGCATGCTCCGTGCCACCACCCTGGCCGAGGCGCAGGAACTTTACCGTGCGAAACGTTACGCGGAGGCGCGCACGGCGTTCGCGCAGGTGGCCGCCGCCGATCCGGACAACGCCGAGGCGGCCTACCATCTCGGCCAGCTGGCCCTCATGCGGAACGAGCAGGAAGAGGCCGTGAAATGGCTGGAGAAGGCCACGACGCTCGCCCCCGGGTCGTCACCCTATTTCAGGGCACTGGGTGACGCCTATGGTCTCTCGGCGCAAAAGGCCGGCTTGTTCTCCAAGCTCGGCTTCGCCCGAAAATGCCTCGCCGCCTACGAAAAGGGCGTGGCCCTCGATCCCCAAAGCGTCAGTGCCCGCTACGCGCTGTTTGTTTTCTACCGGCAGGCGCCGGCGTTCATCGGCGGCGGCGTGGACAAGGCGCGGACCCAGGCGCAGGAGATTCAAAAGCTCGATGTCGTCCGAGGCACGCTCGCCCTTGCCGAACTCAGCGTGGCCGACAAAAAGTACGAGGAGGCTTTCGAGACCCTGGAGGATTTGCGCCGCAGCCATCCCGAGGCGCTCGACGCCGGCTACCAGATCGGCCGGGTGGCGGCACTCAGCGGCCTGCGACTCGACGAAGGCGTCGCCGCACTCAAGGAGTATCTCGCGCACACGCCGGATGACAACCAGCCTCCGCTCTGGGCCGCCCACTGGTGGCTGGGACAGATTTTCGAGAAAAAAGGCAATCCGGCGGTGGCCCGCGCCGAGTATGAGGCGGCGCTCAAGCTCAACCCGACCCAGCCGCAGCTCATCGAGGCAATGAAGCGGTTGCCGTGAATCGTTCCCGCCCGGGCTCGACCGAATATGCTCTGGCGTCTTGCCCGCAGCCCGTGGTCGTGGCATTTTCCCGCATGGCAGGAAGCACCAGGCCATCCCGACATGTCGCGCATCCTCCCCGGCTGCGTCCGGTTCTGCTCTTCGACGGCGAATGCGCGTTTTGCCGCCGCTGGGTCGATCGCTGGCGCGAGGCGGCCGGTGACGGACTTGATCTGGAGCCCGCGCAGACCGCGGCGGACCGCTTCCCGGAGATTCCGTCCGCGGAGTTCGCCCGTGCCGTGCAATTGATCGACACTGACGGGCGGGTTTTTTCCGCCGCGGAGGCCATCATCCACGCCCGCGCCCTAGCCACCCATCACACCTGGCTGCGGACAGCTTATGAACGTCTGCCCGGTTTTGCACCGGCCGCCGAGGCCGTCTACCGGTTCGTCGCCCGGCACCGGCTGCTGGGGTGATCGCACGCCGGTCGATTATTTCCTGCCGCCCGGCGCGCTGCGCAGAACGCATTTTTCTCGCTCCCTTGCCGGCTCTGCCTCTCGCTTTCCGACATGGCCGCCCCTCAAGAGGTCTTCCTCCACCGGCTGGGTGAAAGCGTCACCGCCGGCACGTTCGTCAAGCTCACCCTGGGCCGGTACCGCGGCGCCGACGCCACGCTGCGCAATCTCCACGTGCGTCCGGTCACGCTGCGCGCCGGCCCGCACCTGTCGTTTGTCTGGCGCCATGCAACGCTCGACATCACCAAGAACCATGCGCCGGCCGCCGCCCTCGAACAGCTCGCCCCCCTGATCGGCGGCGACTTTGGAAGCGCCCATCTCTTCACCACCACGCAGGATGCCCAGCTGGAATTCGCCAGCGATGGCACCGCGCGGCTCAAAATCCTTCCCCATGAAGCCGTCGAACCACCCACGGGCGAGCACGACCGCCGGAAGGACCGGCTCATCCCGCCCGCCAGCCCCTGGCTGCACCAGCTCGGCGTAACGACCGCCACCGGCGCGGTGCGCGAGGGCATGGCCGCGAAGTTCAAGCAGATCAACCGCTTTGTCGAACTGCTCGCCCCGCTCGTCACGGACGCATCGCTGCCGGCCGATTGCCCCGTCGAGGTGGCGGACATGGGCTGTGGCAAAGGCTATCTCACCTTCGCCGCCTGGCAGCTTTTCCAAAAAATCGCGCGGCGACCGGTCCACGTGCGGGGCGTTGAGCAGCGTCCGGAACTCGTCGAGCTCTGCAACCGCGCCGCCCGCGAGTGCGGCTGCGACGGGCTCGAGTTTGCCGCGGGCACGATCGCCGATGCTCCGCTGACCAAACTCGATGTCCTGATCGCCCTGCATGCCTGCGATATCGCGACCGACGATGCCATCGCCAAAGGCATCGCCGCCGGGGCCGCCCTCATCGTGGTGGCGCCCTGCTGCCACCAGGAGCTGAGCCCGCAGCTCACGGCTCCGGCCGTGCTCGCCCCCGCCTTGCGCCACGGCATCTTCCACGAACGGCAGGCGGAATTTGTCACGGACGCGCTGCGCACCCTGCTCCTTGAGTGGGCGGGTTACGAGACCCGGGCCTTCGAGTTCATCGCCACCGAACACACGGCGAAAAATCTCATGATCGCGGCCGTGCGCCGTCCGTCGCCTGGCGACCGCGAAGCCGCCGCCGCGCGCATCCGGGACTTCGCCGTTTTCTACGGCGTGCGCACCCAGCGGCTGGCCAACCTCCTCGGATTCCCGCTCGCACCATGACTTCGATGCCTCGGCGACTTTGTCATTTAATAGATGACATCCTCCCCGGCACAAATCGCAAAGAAGCCGGGGAAGTATGTAACGTAATACGTTACAAACTTCCCATCGAATCAGCGCCATGACGTGGAAGGAAATCGATTGGGCGGTGCTCGAACGGCTGCGGGCGCGCTTTCTCTCGGGTGACACGGCGCCGGGGCCGTACTGGACGTCGCCGGCCGATCTCGCGAACTACGATTTCACCTACGGAAAACGCATCGGCTGGAAATGGGATGCGGTCCTGCAGGAACTCGACCTGCGCGGCTGGAAACCTTCATGCACAACCATGTTCAAGGTTGAACGTGGTTGTACATTGGACGGAACGAGAAGAATAGCCGTGCTCGACTGGGGCTGCGGCAGCGGCGTGGCCGGACGCCGCGTAACGCGCTGGATTGGCGCGGACCGGGTGACCGTGCTGCGCGTGTGGGATCACTCCGCCCTGGCAGCCGACTTCGCGGCGCAGACCGCGCAGGCCCGCTTCCCAAAGCTTCGCGTCGAGCACGTGACCCCGGGGTTCCTCGCCGGCGGCGAGCCGGTCGGCGTGCTGGTCATCAGCCATGTGCTCAATGAACTGCCGGCCGCGGAACTCCTGGCACTGCGCGGACTCGCCGCGCGCGCCGACGCCATCCTGTGGGTCGAACCCGGAACGTCGGAGGTCAGCCGGGCGCTGATCGAGGTGCGCGAACAGCTGCGCGGCCGCTTCCGGCTGGTCGCCCCCTGCACGCACCAGGCCGCGTGCGGCCTGCTGGCGCCGGACAACGCCCGCCACTGGTGCCACCATTTCGCGCCGCCTCCCCCGGAGATCTTCACCGATTCCGACTGGGTGAAGTTTGGCCGGCGCGCCGGCATCGACCTGCGCAGCCTGCCCTGCAGCTTCCTTGTCCTGGAGCGCAGGCCGGAAAACGCCGGCGCCGATCCGGACCCGGACCTGGCGCGCGTCATCGGCGAACCGCGCATCTACAAGGGTTTCGCCAAGGTGCTGAGTTGCGATGCCACCGGCGTGGCCGAATTCACCGTGCAGAAGCGCGACGCCCCCGGGCTCTTCAAACAGCTCAAACGGCCCGCCGGGGCACTCGTTTACCGCTGGACGCGCACCGGCAACAGGATTCACGACGGCCGGCCGCTGGCTGGCTGACATTCGGACCGCGCGGTGTCCGGCGGGATGCACCCGGCCATGCGCCGGGCTTGACTCGCAGAGCCCGCTTGGGAACATCCGATCCCTCCCGATTTCATCTCATGAGCCAGCAATACAACAAAGTAATCAAACGAAAGCGCCACTTGGCCTACAAAAAACGCCGGAAGGAGCGCGCCCGGCAGGCCAAGGCCGCCAAGGTCACCAAAGCTTGACGGCAGGCGTCACCGTCTGGCCGCGGCACCTTGCCGCGGCTTTTTTTTCGGCCCACATCGCCGGCCCCTTTCCACGATGATCAAGGTCAGCCTCATCTCCCTCGGTTGCGCCAAGAATCTTGTCGACAGCGAGATCATGGTCGGCCACCTGCACCAGGCCGGGATGCAGGTCGTGCCTGAGGCCGCGCAGGCCGATGTCGTCATCGTCAACACCTGCTCGTTCATCGACTCGTCGAAGGAGGAGTCGATCGGCCACATTCTCGAAGCGCACGCGCAGCGCGGCCTGCGCAAACGCCGTCAGGGGCAGAAGCTGATTGTCGCCGGCTGCATGGCGCAGCGCTTTGCGCGCGATCTGCCCGGCGCCCTGCCCGAGGTCGACGCCTTCATCGGCCTCGACCAGATCACCCGGGTCGCGCCGATCATCGCCGAAATTTATGCCCGGGAACGCGGCCAAAAGGAGGCGCCGGAAAGTTTCGTCACGCCGCGCTCGACCTTCATTCCCGACTACGACACCCCGCGTTTCCGGCTCACGCCCCGCCATTTCGCGTATGTGAAGATCGCCGAGGGGTGCAACCATCCGTGCACGTTCTGCATCATTCCGCAGATTCGCGGCCGGCATCGCAGCCGCACGGTGGAGAGCGTGGCCACGGAGGCGCGCGCGCTGGTGGCCGAGGGGGTGAAGGAGCTGAACCTCATCTCGCAGGACACGACCTTCTTCGGCATGGACACCTGGGCGCAGCGGCCCAACCCGCGCACGCCGGTCGACTCGTCCCGCGGCGCCGCGCTCACCACCCTGCTCCACCAGCTTCAGGCCATCGCGGGTGATTTCTGGATCCGCCTGCTCTACACGCACCCGGCGCATTGGAGCGACGAACTCATCCGCACGATCGCCGAGTGCCCGAAGGTCGCCCGGTACGTCGACATGCCGTTGCAGCATATCAGCGACCGCATGCTTGACGCCATGCAACGGGAAACGGACGGACGCCACATCCGCGACCTGGTCCGCCGCCTCCGCACGGGCATCCCCGGCATCGCCCTGCGCACGACGTTCATCGTCGGTTTTCCCGGCGAGACCGAGGCCGACGTCGAGGAACTATGCGCGTTCATCCGTGAGACGAAATTCGAGCGTCTCGGCGTGTTCCGCTATTCGCAGGAGGAAGGGACGCGGGCGGCCAGGCTGCCCGGCCAGATTCCGGCGCAGGAGAAGGAACGGCGCTGGCGCCGCGTGATGGCCCTGCAAAAGGGCATCGCCGCCGCGGTCAGCAAGGGCCAGGTCGGCCGCACCCTCAAGGTGCTGGTGGAAGAGCCGGGCGTAGCCCGCGGCGAGGCCGACGCGCCCGACATCGACGGCCGCGTGTACGTGTCGCGCTCCCTGCCGGTGGGTGAATTTGCCATGGTCAAGATCACCGGCTCCCACGCCTACGACCTGCTGGCCCTGCCCAAGGGCGAACGACCGGAAAAATTCAAGGTCGCCCGGCAGGCGCAGTGAGCCTTCTCATTGGGCCGCCGCCTCGCCGATCAGCGGTTCAACTTTTCAGATTACATAAATAATCTCGAAGCCATGTTTGCCAGAACCGCCTCCCGCCTCTAGCTTTTTGTTTGAGCCCATGAGCGGC
>CAJAKX010000337.1 GCA_903940425.1 uncultured Opitutia bacterium
ATCCGCCGCTGACATGATGATGGAATCGGTGAGACTGCCCGCGTTGAAGGCCACGTGCGGATAGATAGTGCCGATCGCGACGTCGGCGATCAGCTCGAACGGCAGGATCGGTTCGCCAAAGGGCGGCACCGACCCAGGCACCAGGCCGGTCAGGGACAGGAGTTCTTCCTTCGACGCGAAGCGCAGCCGGTCGACCCCGAGCTGCCTTTTCACGAGCGCGGAATCCAGCTTGCGATCGGCGGGCAGCACAAACAGCCGGAATATTTCACCCGTCTTCAGGAGCAGCGCCTTGGCCCCGCACCCAATCGGCTCGCCGCGGGCGCGCGCCGCGTCCGCCGAGGTCGGCGTAGGCTCGTGGTGGACCTGCCGGAAACTCACGCCGGCTGTTTCCAGATGCCGCACGAGGCGCTCGTGCACCGAGCCGCTGTCATTGTTCATGTTGAGTCCAAGCCGGACTCGTCACCTTCCGGCGGTTCCGGCGTTTCTTCAAGCCGTCATTGCGACTTCGGATCTTTCCGACTTCTTGTCCGGCCATATTATCCGATGGCCTTTTCAAGGTGATCCCTGCTAATCGATCGGCTGCCATGAAGAAGCCTTTCGGTTCCGCCCTCAACAGCATCGCATTGATTGCCTCGGTTGTATTGGCCGTCGGCCTGACCGCCCAGGCCGACGATTCCATGCTTCCGCACCTCGTGCAGAAAGACGGCCGCCACGCGTTGATCGTGGACGGCGCGCCGTTCCTGATCCTCGGAGCGCAGAGCAATAATTCCAGCGCCTGGCCGGCGATGCTGCCCAAAGTCTGGTCGGCCATCGAAGCGGCCCAAGTCAACACCCTCGAGGTTCCGGTCTATTGGGAGCAACTCGAGCCGGAGCAGGGCAAGTTCGACTACTCGATCGTTGACCAACTGCTCACGGGCGCCCGCGAGCACAAGGTGCGGCTCGTGATCCTCTGGTTCGGCACCTGGAAAAACGGCAGTTCGCACTATCTGCCGATGTGGATGAAACGGCAGCCCGAGCTTTGTCCGCGCATCATCGGCAAAACCGGTCGGCGCATCGACTCGCCGTCGCCCCACTCCCCGGCCCTGCTCGAGGCCGACAGCCGCGCCTTCAGCGCACTCATGCGCCACCTCAAGGAGGCCGACCCCCAGCACACCGTGATCATGATGCAGGTGGAAAACGAGCCCGGCTCCTGGGACACGGTCCGCGACTACTCCCCCGCCGCGCAGAAACTTTTCACGGCTCCCGTCCCGGTGGAATTGCTCAAGGCGCTCGGCAAGGAAGGTCGCGCCGGCGGCGACTGGACGGCGGTTTTCGGGAGAGATGCGGATGAGTTTTTCCAGGCCTGGTCGGTGGCGCGCTACATCGGGCAGGTGGCCGCCGCGGGCAAGGCGGAGTATCCGCTGCCGCTCTACTGCAACGCCGCGTTGCGCGACCCGCTCACCCAGCCGGCGGCCAGCTCCTATGAGAGCGGCGGGCCGACGGACAACGTGCTCGACATCTGGAAGGCCGCCGCGCCGGCCGTGGATGTGCTCGCCCCCGACGTCTACATGGACGACAGCGCCCACTACATGAAAGTGATGGATCTCTACAGCCGGCCGGACAACGCGCTCTTTATTCCCGAGACGATCGGGTCTCCGACCGGTACGCGTTTTTGCTACGCTGCGCTCGCGCGCGGCGCCATCGGCTGGTCGCCCTTCGGAATCGACAGCCCGCACCGGACTTTCGAGGCGACGCCCGGCGATTCGGCATTGAATCCCATCGCCATCAACTGCCGCGTGCTCAATCCGATGATGCGCGAGATTGCGCAGCTGGCTTTCGAGGGGCGCCTTCATGCAGCCGTGGAGGAGAAGGACCAGTATCAGCAAACGCTCGCGTTGGGACGCTGGCAGGCAGTCATAACCTTTGGCCCGCCAACCGGCGGCTACGGCAGGAATCCGAAGGGCAACCCGGAGCCGGTGGGGCGCATGCTGCTCGCAACGTTGGGCGAAAACGAGTTTCTGGTCACGGGATACATGGGCCGCGTGGACTTCAAGATTGCCGATGCGGCTTCCGGCGCCCAGCGGGACTTTCTGCGGGTGGAGGAAGGCAGCTATGAAGGCGGTGTCTTTCGCCCTGTGCGAATCTGGAACGGCGATGAGACCGACTGGGGACTGAACTTTGGGTCGGCTCCGCAGGTCCTCCGTGTCCAACTGGGGACTTATTGAACCGGCGCGCGCGGTTCGGGCCGGAGACGGGGTTTATCTTTTCGTCTCCGGCTCGTACCCGATGAACTTCGGTTCGCCGATGATGATGCGGACCTCGGGCAGGGGTTTGCGAATCAAGCCATCGCTGTCTTTTCCGAAAAACCGCGAGGCATATTGCGCCATGGTCCCCAGCTCCTTGCCGAAATCATTGCCGCGTTCCCGGATGCTGAAACGCGTCTCCCAGAGCAGCTTTCTTTGCTTGTTTTTCCAAAGGTTCTGGAAGTCGTAGGCCAGCAACACGACGAAATACCGGTTCTCCTCCACATCATCGACGATGTCCTGCTTGACCTGGTGGAGGGCGGTCATCTCGTAGTCGGCCACCCGGTTCATCTCGGGCAGGTAACCAAGGATCATGGCGTTGTTCCGATTCTGCCGGTCGCGCTGCTGATTGGCCATATGAGTCATCCCCCAGGCCTGCTCCAGCGCGCTGTCATGGGCGGCACTCAAAACCGCGTACTGTTGCAGTGAACCGGTACTGTTGGGCGCTCCACCTTGAACTCCCGCGCTTGTCATGAGGGGGGGCGGCGGGAGCGGTTGAGGCATGATGGTCTGGGCAATCTGATATTCCGGGGAGGAGGCGGCTCCATTGGTGCCGTTGGTCGTCCCCCAGTAGACCATGATCAGCAGGTCAGTCTTGTCCGGATCCTTGGATGGGCTGGGAAGATAATTTTGCGCGGCGAGCGAGGGGGCGATCAGGTGGGCGATATCGAGGAATCCCAGCCGGTCGATCGTGGCGTCGTTCATCGGCCCGCCCCAGTCTCCGCCCTGTCCAAAGGCATAGGTCTCCGGTTTGAATGAACCGCCTGGCAGGGCGGTTCGCACGTAGGCGGGGCTCACACTTGAGTACACCGCCACAATCCCACTGCCCTCGTCCGCGCCGAATGCAGCGGGGTTCAGCAGAGTGCCAACCGCCAGCAGGAGGCACGCCGGCATCCATCCTGCCCGGTTGACCGGAGATCCCTCTCCAAGGGGCCTGAATGAAGCATGGGGATGGTTGGGGGCTATGCGACGGCGTGGAAACATTGTTGTCATGATTTTCGTGATGAATGCCCGGAGAGCATGGACGGGATCAGCCTATGCGCCAACTCAGCCAAATCAACGTCACGGCTTGTCCATGCAGGACGTACTGCCGGGAGAATTGGATACTGATGCTCTGTTAGTCAAAGACACTTCACCTGCAACACTGGCGATGACACCATGGGTTTGGAGGCCTCGGCGCGCCCAGCTCTGCTGGCCAGCAGAGCACCCTACCCCGTTCCCCCCAAAGTCGGTTTGTAACGTAATACGTTACAAACACCTCTCAACCGCTCGATCAGCGTGGTGAGGTCAAGCTGCTCGACCGGCGAAGTGTCCGCCGCGGGTCGAGCAACTGATCTCCTTGGCGGCTCTGCTGGCCAGCAGAGCACCTTGGCGTGAGGGCGATCTACCCAGGCGCAAAAAAAATCCCATCTCCGGTGGTCGAAGACGGGATTCGGGATCGAAAAGCTGATCGCAGGTTTACGGTTTCTTGGGCTCTTCCTGCTTAGGCTGGTCCGGCTTGGGCTGGTCCTGCTTGCTGTCGGTCTTGGTGGCTTTTGCGCCGGTGCAGCAGCAGTCCTTGTCGGTGCCGCAGGCCTTGCCGTCCTTGTCTTTGCCGCAGTCGCAGGCGGCCTTGGGTTTGTCCTGGTCTTTCGACTGATCCTTGTCGGCAGCAAAGGCGTAGCCGGACAAGAGGAGGGAGGCGCCCGAGAGCGCGAAGAGGAAACGGAGGGTCTTCATATGGATTTTAGAGTTGGATAACAATGTATGGAGAAAGCTCTCCGTCGCAAGTATCATGAATGGCTGTTCCCCCCGCCGGCGAAAACTGGCCTGCCATCCGTCTCGTCCGCCATAGCTTTAGCGTCGGCGGAAGCTCTGCGAGAGCGAAGGCGGGGTCTTTGACTTCTGATATCTGACATCTGTCCTTTATATTCTGTCCTCTGATAGCACCGCGAAGCCATTCAATTCATGCCCACTGCATCATAGGCCTCCCACCCCATTGCTTCCGCGTGAGATCAGCATTGAAAAACCGGGCGGCCCGCTCCCTAGTTTCCACATTCCCTTATGAATCATTCCACATTCCTCTGTCGTGTGGTCGGCGCTCTGGTGCTCGCCACGACATCCCTGGCCCTCCGCGCGGCTGACAACCCACCCGTGCAAGACATCCGCATCATCCTCCACACCAGCAAAGGCGATATCGAAGCCACGCTCTTCGCGAGCAAAGTTCCGATGACCGTCGCCAATTATCTCAACCTCGCCCGGCAGGGCTTCTACGATGGTCTCACCTTCCATCGCGTCATCCCGAATTTCATGATCCAGGGCGGCGACCCGACCGGCACCGGGCGGGGCGGACCCGGCTACAAATTCGCCAACGAATTCGACGACTCGCTCCGGCACTCCAAGCCTGGCATCTTCTCCATGGCCAACGCCGGTCCTAACACCAACGGCAGCCAGTTCTTCATCACCCACGTTCCCACGCCGCATCTCGACGGCAAGCACAGCGTCTTCGGCGAAGTGACCAAGGGCCAGGACGTGGTCAATCAGATCACCAAAGGCGATACGATCATCCGGATCGAAATCCTCGACCCCACCGACGCCCTCTTCCAGGCACAGGCCTCCAATATCGAGCAGTGGAACGCGGTGCTGAAAAACAGGCGCCCGCCAGCTCCAGCCGATCAACCCAAATAGGGCACAAAATCAAGCGGGAGTTCACCCCTAACGCCGAGGACGGCGGCGCGGCACCTCGCCGTAGCTTTTGCTGCACAAAAGCGTAGGCGGGTGGTGCGGGCAAAGGGAGTCGAACCCTCCTCTCAAGCTTGGGAAGCTCGCATATTACCGATATACGATGCCCGCAAAGAACCGTCGTCGGATAAAAGCCATTCCGGACGGATCGGCAACTACGAATAATCCCGCCGGCCCTCCAGCGCGCTCTTGAGCGTGACCGAGTCCGCATAGAGCACGCCGCCGCCGCTGGGCAGGCCGAAGCCGATGCGCGTGATCTTCACCTTGCCCGCCGGCACGCGGCTCACCAGATAGTGGCAGGTGGCCTCGCCCTCCACATCGTTGGAAAGCGCGAGGATGAGTTCGCTGATTTCCCCGGCCTCGATGCGCGCCAGCAGCCGCGCCACGTTGAGGTGCTCGGGGTTGACGCCCTGCATGGGTGACAGCTTGCCGTGCAGCACATGATAGGTGCCGCGAAACGCGCCCGAACGCTCGATGGCCACCACGTCGGGCACCTGCTCGACGACGCACACCACGCCGGCCGGCCTTTTCCCGTCGGCACAGATCGCGCAGAGCTCGCCCTCCGCGAGGTTGCCGCAGCGGGCGCAGCGCCTTACGGCCGCGGCCGCCTCCTGCAGCGCCGTCACGAGTGCCGGCAGCCGTTCCGGCCGTTCGACCAGCAGGTTGAGGGCGATGCGCTCCGCGGAGCGATAACCCAGCCCGGGCAGTTGTTTGAGGTGCTTCTGGAGTTTTTCGAAGGCGGGAGTCATGGAATGGGCATCAGGTAAAGGGCTGCAGGCATCAGTTGCGCGAGTCGCCCCGTGCCTGACGCCCGAGGCCTCACGCCTTACATCAATCCCGGCACCTTGAAGGCGGAGGTGACCTTCTGCATTTCGGCCTCGTACTGCTCCTTGGCCTGCTTGGCCGCGTCCTGCAGGGCGAGCAGCAGGGTTTCCTCGACCAGTTTGGCCTCCTCCTTGAGAAACTCGGGATCAAGCTTCAGCGAAAGGAACTTGCCGGAAACACTGATCTTGATGGCAACGGCGCCGCCACCGGCCGTGACGTCGATTTCCTTCGTTTCGAGCTGCGCCTGGACCGCCTCCATCTGGCGCTGCATCTTCTGGGCTTGTTTGAGGAGCGTGCCGACACCGGGCATGGGAAAAATGGGGTTCAGGGTTCAGAGTTCAAGGTTCCGAGCGGAAGCATGCTAGTGGTTCCCAAGCGCGGACGTTCTTCAAGCACTTAATATCGCCGCATAACCCTCGCGAAACGAGGGGTACCGCGGTTGCCAGCCAAGCTTCGCCTTGAGTTTGGCGTTGCTGATGAGCCGATCCGGAGGCGACGCGAATCCGCGCCGTGCGCTGGCCGCGCCGCCGGTGAAACGCGGCGCCGGCCGGCCCAGCTGCTCCGCCAGCCATCGCACCACCTCGGTTTTCGGTGCGGGCGCATCATCGGCCACGTTGAAGATGCCGCCGGACAGCGACACGGGCGCGGAGAACGCCGCAAAGACCGCCGCGCAGATATCGTCACGATGCGCGAGATTAAGATGCTGGGCGCCACTTCCGGCGATCTCGGCGGCACCCGTGCGCACCTGATCGAGCAAATGATGGCGGCCCGGCCCGTAAATGCCGGCCAGCCGCAGGATGAACCAGCGGCCGCACGCGCCGCTCCCCCGGCGCAACAATTCCTCCGCTTCGAGCAGAATCCGCCCGGTTTCGCCCGCGCCTTCAGTTGGCGCCTCTTCATCAACCACCACGCCTCCGCCTTGGGGATACACCGATGTGCTGCTCGTGTAAACCAGCGTGCCGGCCGGGTCGCGCTGCGCCCACGCCAGTAGGGAGCGCATCCCCTCGACATACGACCGGCGATAGCCGTCCAGCCCCCCGCCGCCTGAACTCACGCAGTTCAACACCAGGTCCGCACCCGGCGTGAGGCGCCCGTGCCAGGTGTCCGTCGCGAGATCGGCCACCACGGTGTGCGCGCCCAGGGCCGCCAGTTCCGCCGCCCGGCCGGGATTGCGCGTGAGTGCTTCCACCCGCAGGCCCGCCCGGCACGCCTCGCGCGCAACCGCCGTGCCCACATAGCCGCAACCAACGATCGTCAATCTTTTGTTCGCCAAGGTTGGGGCCATGCTCATGCTGCAAATTTGGACCCCGTAGCTTCGCCAAGGTTGGTTTCTTCGCAACCTGCAATCTGCATCCGCCATGCCCACCGCACTCACCCTGCTGGCCGAGGGATTTGAAGAGATCGAGGTCTTCACCCCCGTCGACCTCCTCCGCCGCGCCGGCGTCGAAGTGACCGTCGCCTCGCTTTCGGATCACCGCCACGCCACCGGCCGCAGCGGCATCACCGCGCACGCCGACGCCGCCCTCTTCGAGGTTGGCGACCATCTGTTCGACCTGTTGTTCATCCCTGGCGGCCCCGGGGTGAAAAACCTGCGCGCCGATCCGCGGGTGCGCGCCGTGGTCGAGCGTCATGCCGCCGCGGGCAAATGGCTCGCGGCGATCTGCGCCGCCCCCACCGTGCTTAATGCCTCCGGCCTGCTGGACGGCCGCCGCTACACCGCCCACTTTTCCGTGGCCGGCGAGCTGCCCCACATCCTGGCCGACCAGCGCGTGGTCGCCGACGGCAACATCCTCACTTCGCGCGGCGCCGGGACGGCGCTGGATTTCGGACTGCTGTTGGTCGAAAAGCTCGTCTCGGTGGACAAAGCCAGGGAAGTCGCCCGTTCAATCTGTGCCTGAGCCGGGTTCAAAACCGGCTCGTCACGTGCAAAAGTTGCGTCCACTCTAGGGTTTGGAAAAGGCCGGGGCTGGCGCCCGGCCATGATTTGCCTGTTGCAACACCATGAAGTTGCATCCCCTGCCGGTTGCTTCCACCGGAAGTGATCCGGCGAAGCTTTCTTTAATTTCCGCATGTGTGGCATCGCCGGTTTGGTAAGTCTGAACGACTCTGACGAACAGCGGCGTGGCGCCGTGGCGCGCATGTGCGCCGCCATGCAGCACCGCGGCCCCGACGATCACGGCGAAATCAGCCGTGGACCGGCGACGCTTGGCATGCGCCGCCTCGCGATCATCGACCCGGCGGGCGGACACCAGCCGATGACCAGCGCCTGCGGCCGCTATCACCTCATCTTCAACGGCTGCATTTATAATCACCGGGAATTGCGCGCCGAACTTGCCGCCGGCGGCTATCCTTTCCACTCGCAGTGCGACACCGAGGTGCTGCTCGCCGCGTTTGCGCGCTGGGGCGAAGATTGTCTGCGGCGGCTGCGCGGCATGTTTGCGTTTGCCGTGTGGGACGAGCCGGCCCAGAGCCTTTTCTTCGCCCGCGACGCGTTCGGCATCAAACCCCTTTATTACCATCACGACAACGCGCAGGGCCGCTTCGCCTTCGCCTCGGAACTCAACGCCCTGCTCGCCTCCGGCGTGGTGGCGCGGCGCATCGACGTGCGCGCCGTGGCGGAATATCTGGCGTACTCGGCGGTGCCGGCTCCACGCACCATCTACGAGGGCGTGGCCAGCCTGCGGCCGGGTGAATGCGCCCGTCTGGCCGGCGGCCGGCTGGAGGTAAAATCGTGGTGGCGGTTCCCGGCGGCCGGCGCGGCGGCGAGCGCCTGCCGCACGGCGGAGGAATTCCACCGCGAACTGGGCGCGCGACTCGATGACACTGTCCAGGCGCATCGCATCGCCGACGTGCCCGTGGGCGCCTTTCTCTCGGGAGGACTCGATTCCTCGGCCATCGTCGCCTTGATGGCGCGCGCAGGCGCGGCGCGGCTGAAGACGTTCTCCATCGTCTTCGAGGAGACCGCCTTCTCGGAAGCCACCCACGCGCGCCGCGCCGCGGACGCGCTCGGCACCGAGCATCACGAAACCGTTCTCACCGGCCGGCAGGTGGCCGCGGACCTCGATCGCCTTCTGCACGCCTTCGATCAGCCCACCGGCGATGGCATCAACACCTACTATGTGAGCCAGGCGGCGCACGCCGGCGGTGTGAAGGTGGCGCTCTCCGGCCTCGGTGGCGATGAGCTGTTTGGAGGTTATCCATCGTTCCGCGATCTGCCGCGCCTCGCGCGCCTGCTGCCGGTCTGGCGGATGCTGCCGGCGGCCGTGCGTGAGACGGTCACGCGCCAGCTCGCCCGCAGCGGTGTCCGCCGGCGCAAGCTGGCCGATTTCCTCGCGCAGGCGCACGATTTGCACGACCTGTGCTCCCTGCAGCGACGGGTATTTTCGTCCGCCCTCGGTCAATCGCTGTTGCATCCCGACGTGCGCGCGCGACTCGGTGGAGCGTTTTTCCACCATCCGCGCCTCGACGAGCTGCGCGGCGAACTGGCCGGCGCCGATTCCTTCCAGACCATCAGTGCGTGGGAATTGCGCACATACATGGCCGATATGCTCCTGCGCGACAGTGATGTCATGAGCATGGCCCACTCACTCGAACTGCGCGTGCCGTTCATCGATGGACCCTTCATCGAGTGGCTGTGGGCGCAACCGGCGCGCTTCAAGGCCGGCGGCGGCCAGGCGAAATCCGCCCTCGCCGACGCCCTGCGCGGTCTGCTGCCGGAGGCAATCCGCCGGCGGGAAAAACAGGGCTTCACCCTGCCCTTCCCCGTCTGGATGCGCCGTGAATTGCGGCCGTTTCTCGAGGACACCTTTGCGACCGCCTCCCTTGAGCGCACCGGCCTGCTCGACGCGACGGCCGTGGCGGCGTACGGGCGGAATTTTCTGGCCGGCGGTAATGACCGCGAGTGGTCGCGCGTGTGGAGCCTGGCCGTGCTGATCGCCTTCCTGAACCGCGGATCCCGGGCATGAAAATCCTGTTGCTGTGCCCCGAACTGTTTGCCCATGAAAGCGGCATCCAGCGCATCATGCGCCTCTACCTCAAGGCGCTGTGCGAGGCAGCCGGGGCCGGCGATGAGGTGCGCCTCGTCGTGCTGAACGACCGCGAATTTTCCGAGGCCCTGCTGCGGCGCTACGC
>CAJAKX010000338.1 GCA_903940425.1 uncultured Opitutia bacterium
GGACCCTCCACGAAGCCCTGCCAGCCGCGCTGCTTGAGGTAGGTGAACTTCATGTAGCTCCACGGCTCGACATGCTCGGCGATAAAGTCGCGATACTGCGCGGGGGCGAACTTGCAGACCTCCTTGCCGTTGCAGTCGACGACGCGCAGCTTGCCGTCGTAGAAGTTGACCCGGTTCTGCTCGTCCACCGTGCCCAGGTAGCAGGTTTTATGGGTGTAGGCGTCCGAGGTGATCATCTTCACGTAGTCGGGGTTGCCCAGCACAAGCTGCTTGAAGACCTGGAGGGTCCACTCGGCGAACTCGAGGCCGTCCCGGGCCAGGGCTTGGAACTTGGGCAGGTCCTCGGCCTTGAGCGCCTTGCTGACGCCGCCGGGCTGCCCGAGCACCGGGTGCACGACCTTGCCGCCAAAGTAGGCGATCAGTTCGCGCAGCCGCCGGCGGGTGGCGATGACCTTCTTGCCGGCCTCGAGGCCGACCTTGCCGATCACGCCCAGGATGTTGCGCTCCGCGGGCGGGGCCTCCGGCCCGACGATGAAGTCCGGTCCGCCCAGGATGAACACGTGCAGGGCGTGGTCCTCCAGCATGAAGGTGTGGTAGACCAGCTCGCGGATCTTGCGGCCGGCCGGGGTGGGCTCGACCTGGTAGAGGGCGTCGAGCGCCTTGGTCGCGGCCATGTGGTGCGCGGTGGGACAGACCCCGCAGATGCGGCTGGTGATCTGCGGCATGTCCTCGGCCGGCCGGCCGAGGCTGAAGACCTCGAAGCCGCGCAGCTCAGGCACCTGGAAATAGGCCCGCTCGACGTCCCCCTGGGGATCCAGGTAGATGTCGATCTTGCCGTGGCCCTCCAGCCGCGTGATCGGGTCGATCGTGATCTGGCGCTTGGCGGCCGCATAGGCGGCGTTGGCCTGCAGGTTTCCCTGGTTGAAAGCTTGTTTGACGGCGTCGTCCATGGGAGCGCTCACTTTCCGTTGTTCATCGGCAGGTCCACCTTGCGCCGGAGCAGGCTCTTGGCCAGTCCGTACCGATAGAAGGTGCCGACCGGATCGGGGATGCCTTCCAGCACGGCGTCGATCTCCTTTTCCTCCTTCGCGGCGAGGTTGGCACAGAGCGAGGAGAGGATCTTGGCCCCCTGGTCCTTGACGCGGTCGGTGCCGCCAAAGCAGCCGGTGCACGGCATGTTGCCGGCCAGGCACTGGGCGCCGCAACCCTGGCGGGTGGCCGGGCCCATGCACACCACGCCCTGGGCCAGCAGGCAGAGCTGCGGGTCGAGCAGCTGCTGGTGGGTCCGCTTGAACGCGGTGAAAGCCACGTCCGTGGGCTTGGAGTCGCGGCGCGGGCATTCCTCGCACAGCGCAATGTCGGGGGCCAGCACCGCGCCCTTGGGCGGCAGCCGGCCGTCGAGCAGCGCCGCCACGGCGGCCTGGGTGATCTTGGGCGTGGGCGGGCAGCCCGGAATGTAATAGTCCACCGCCACGACCTGGTCGAGCGAGCGCACGACGTGATGCAGTTCCGGCAGGTGCGGCCGGCGGCCGTCCTCCTCGAAGACAAGCTGGGGCCGCGTCTTCTGCTCGTTCACCACCGAGGGCGCGTCCTCGTAGTTGAACCGGAGGATCTGTTCGCGCGGAAACTGGTTGGCCAGGCCCGGAATGCCGCCGGTGCAGGCGCACGAACCGTAGGCGATCAGATAGCGGCTCTTGCGGCGCAAGAGGCGGGCCATCGCCTCCTGCTCGGAAGACCGGATGGCGCCGTTGAGCAGCGTGGCGAAAATGGACTGGTCGGCCATGGCCTCGATGTCCTTGTACTTGAAGTCCAGCGCCACGGGCCACAGGACGATGTCCACCTTCTCCACGACGGCGAGGAGGTCCTCGGCCAGGTCCACCACCGTCTCCTCACAGCCCCCGCAGGAGGCGCACCAGTAAAAGGCCACTTTGGGCTTAGGCATGGGCCACCTCTTTTTCCACCGGCGCCGACTCGACGGCGGGCGCCAGCTCCGTCATCTCCCGGTCCCAGTCCGCGAACTTCCCCGGCACGTCCAGCGGACCCAGCACCGTGAGCTTCTTGACCATGTCGTTGATCACGCTTTTGACCTTCTCGCCCTCCGCCGCCGAAATCCACTCCAGCCGGAAACGCTCCTCCGCGATGCCGAGGTCCTTCAGCATGCGCTGCAACAGCGCAAACCGGCGCAGCATCTTGTAGTTGCCCTCCGCGTAGTGGCAGTCGTTCGGATGGCACCCCCCGATCAGCACCCCGTCGGCCCCCTTGGCGAACGCCTCCAGAATGAACTGCGGATCCACCCGCCCCGAGCACATCAGCCGGATCGTGCGCGTGTTCGCCGCGTACTTCATCCGCGACACCCCCGCCAGATCCGCCGCCGTGTACGTGCACCAGTTGCAGAAAAAGGCGATGATGCGCGGGGACCAGGAGCCGTTGCCTGCAGGAGGGGGGGTCGCGTTTTCCATGACGATTCTTTCCGTTAGAACGAGGTCGGCGCAAGCAGGCCTTCGATCTCATTGAAGATTTCGGCATCCTCGAACAGGTTCTGCACGATGGAGCCGGACGGGCAGGCCGCGACGCAGGTGCCGCAGCCCTTGCAGAGCGCCTCGTTGATATAGGCCTTCTTCTTGTCGGGCAGAAGGGAGATGGCGGTGTACGGGCAGAGCGGGATGCAGGATTTGCAGCCGCTGCACTCGACCTCGACCACGTAGGCCGTGTTCGGCTCCTGCTCGATGTTGCCCTTGTCGATGAGGGAGAAGGCCTCGGCTGCGGCGGCCCCCGCCTGGGCCACGCTGTCGGGAATGTCCTTCGGCCCCTGGCAGCAGCCGGCGAGGAAGATGCCGTCGGTGAAGGTGTTTACCGGCGCAAGCTTCGGGTGCCGCTCGAGGAACCAGCCCTCACTGCTGCAACTCATGTTGAACAGGCGGCGGATTTTTTCGGTATCGGAATGCGGCTCCAGTCCGACGGAAAGCACCACCATGTCGACCGGGACCTTCATGATGCAGTCCAGCATGGTGTCCTCCGCCTGCACGATGAGCCGGCCCGTGGCACCGTCGCTCGGGTCGGGATACACATCGGCCACCCGGCCGCGGATGAGGTTAATGCCCTCCTCGGCGATGCGGCAGTAAAACTCCTCCATGCTTTTGCCGGGCGTGCGGATATCGATGTAGAAGTTGTAGATCTCCGCCTGGGTGTGCTCGTGGATGAGGTGGGCGAGTTTGAGCGAGTACAGGCAGCAGACCCGCGAGCACCAGCGGTTGGAGTTTTCGTCGCGCGAACCGACGCAGTGGATGATGGCGACTTTCTTCGGCACCTGACCGTTGCGCAGGACGATTTCCCCGCCGGTCGGGCCGCTGGCGTTGACGAGGCGCTCGACTTCCAGCGCGTTGTAGACGTTCGGGTAAATGCCGTAGCCGTAGTACGGCGTGCGCTTTGCGTCGAAAATCTGGAAGCCGGTCGCGACGATGATCGTGCCGACGGTGATTTCCCTAAGTTCCTCCTTCTGCTTGAAGTCGATGGCCTTCCGGTCGCCGCAGGCCTCCACGCAGGTCTTCTTGCACTTGCCGGTTTTGAGCTCGATGCACGTCTCGGGGTCGATGAGCACCACTGGCGGAATGGCC
>CAJAKX010000339.1 GCA_903940425.1 uncultured Opitutia bacterium
ACGCCAGGTATTCCGGAATCACCCGGACGGCGAATTTCGCCACAAAGCGGACATTGAACTCCCAATCCTCCATGACAGGCAAGGACTCATCGTAAAGGCCAACCTCCCGGAGGGCGTTGCGCCGGTAAACAAAGGCATTGATCGTAAACTGGTTCTCGACGGCCAAATCCGCAAGGCTGACCACATCCAGATCCGCGTTGAAGGGAAGTCGCCTCTTTTCGCGGCAGGTCTTGTTCACCCAGAATTCATTGATCTCCGTAGTTCGAGTGACTACGCCACGTTCGAAGCCGTCGGCTGGCAATGCCGTTAGCACCCCGAGGCAACGGCGCAGGAAATCCGGATGCCAGGTATCATCGTCATCCAGGAGGGTGATGAATTCGCTTTCGGACGACCGAATGGCTGCATTGCACGCCGCCGCCCGTCCTAGTGGCACGGCATGATGCAGGACGCGGATTGCATCTGCTGCCAAACCCGCCGACGCAATGACCGCGTTCACATCCGCTGCATTGCCACCATCGTTGACGACGATCACCTGCCAGTTCGTCCAAGTCTGCGCCCTGACGCTTGTCAGGGCGCGCCGGAGGAACTCCGGGCGGTCTTGTGTCCGCATAATAATGACCACCCTGCTCGCGCCGGGATCGGGGGCGGCTCGCGGGGCGATGGGTGGGGCAACATCCATTCTGACCCAATGCTTCGCCAACGGTCCGCGTCTACCAAGCAAAATAAATCGTCAAAACGACGCTCCGACGACGAACGAAGCCCTTGTTAACGCTTGGACACGCTTTCCCATCGAGCCGTCATTGGCTTCGCTGTTCTCTTCGATAGTAGTGCCCAAGCTCCCGGCACCTCACGACGCCCGCGCGTGTGCCAACGGCAGTTGATGCTCGTCGTAGACTCTCACCCCATTCGCAAATTGATGAGTACTCCTAGATGACATCGCGCACCGCCTCCGGCGGTTTAGCGCTGCAGCCAAGCCTTGAACAAGGTGCGTGCGAGCCGCCGCCCTGTAGCCAGCCAAGACCGTGCGAGACCGCGTTTGTGCCGCCAAACAACCCCGGCATTCTCCCGTGCCAGGAGGTCACGCGTCTCAGGTCGCTGACTCACTCCAGTAACGTCAAAAATCGCGAAGGGTACCGATAGCACGTCCACCCGGGCATCCTGGAGCAGCAGCCTCAGCCAAAGATCAAAATCCATCGCTATGCGCCATTGTTTATCGAACCCTCCGGCCTGCATCAGCACTCGTCGGCGCACGATGGCGGCCGGATGGGGGATCCACGAAATGAGCGGCGGCCACTGTTCCCGCAACAACCGTGCGGGACGCGGCGCAACATCACCGTCGTAGTGCACAGTTCCTGCCACGATATCCGCCGCGGTGGCGGAAAGCAGCTGAAGGAGCCATTCCCGCGATAACTGGGGATGGGCCGCGTCGCCACTGTTGAGAAACCAAACCCATTCGCCCTTGGCGGCCTGCAAACCCTCATTGAAGGCAGCGGCGATGCCGTG